>CAMAUI010000018.1 GCA_945861385.1 Prosthecobacter debontii | reverse complement strand
TGATTTTGTGCCGGAGGCACGACGGAAATTAGCCGGTGGCGTAAGCCACCGGAACAGCCATGGAAACGAAACCCGCCCTGGAAGGGCGGCGGATCCAGCGCCCCTGCCGGGGCGCGATTCGTGTGGACGAAGATCCGGTGGCTTACGCCGCCAGCTAATTTCCAAAGCGCCTCCGGCGCACTCAGCCAGCCATCGCTGTAGTCCATCCCGCCGTTTCATCAATATATGGAGCGCGCGCCTTGCCCGCCATCATCGCATGCTCTATCCCGTCCTCATGTCCGATCTTTCCGCCGCACTCACCACAGCGGTCGCCGCAGCCCTCGAGGCTGGCGGCCTCCTTCGCAGCCACTTCGGAAAACCACCCGCGGTGAACGAACTCCATGCCCACGACATAAAACTCGCGCTCGATGTCGAGGCACAGGATCTCATCACCCGAAAATTGCTCGCCGCCTTTCCCGATCACGCGCTCTACGGCGAGGAAGGCATCGCAGGGAACCAGGGCAGCGAGTGGCAGTGGATCGTGGATCCGCTCGACGGCACGGTGAACTACTTCTACGGCATCCCCCACTACTGCGTGAGCATCGCCCTCCGGCGAAAGGATGTCATCCAACTCGGTGTCGTGTACGACCCGCAGCGCGATGAGCTTTTCCAGACCGCTCTCGGCGCACCGTCGCTGCTGAACGGCCAGCTCATCCGCGTCAGCGACCGCTCCGACCTCGGCGAGGCCGTCGTGAGCATCGGCTTCTCGAAAAACAAAACCACCATCAACGCCGGCCTCGCGCTGCTCCCCCGCTACATCGAGCGCGTCCGCAAATGCCGCCTCATGGGCAGCGCGGCGCTCGACCTCGCCTACGTCGCGTGTGGGCGGCTCGACGCCTACATCGAGCAGAGCGTGAGCTTGTGGGACATCGCCGCCGGCCAGCTCCTGCTGGAAAATGCGGGCGGAAAAATCGAAGTCACCGAACGCGACGACGCCCCGGGCAAACTCTCCATCCGCGCATGGAGTGGAAACCTCCAGCTCCTTCCCCAGGAATGAACCTCGTTGGAACCGGCTACGACGTCCACCGCTTCGCCGAAGGGCGGAAGCTCATCCTCGGCGGCGTCGAAATCCCGCACCCCCGCGGCCTCGACGGCCACAGCGATGCCGACGTGCTCTGCCACGCCATCGCCGACGCCATCCTCGGCGCCATCGGCGAGCAGGACATCGGCCATCACTTTCCAAACACCGACCCGGCGTGCGCCGGGATGTCCTCCCTCGAAATCGTCCGCAAAGCCGCCGCACTCGTCCTCGCCATCGGCGGGCGCGTCATCAATGTGGATGCATCGCTCATCGCCGAGGCGCCGAAGATCGCGCCGCACCTCGCCGCGATGAAAGCGAACCTCGCCGCCGCACTCGGCCTCGACCCGCGCCGCGTCGGCATCAAGGCAACCACCAATGAACAGCTCGGCTTCATCGGCCGCGCCGAAGGCATCGCCGCGATGGCGGTGGCGGGCATCGAGCTGCCCGGCACGTAGAGTTTTTGCTTCGACTCCGATCCCTGCGCCGCCAACCCTTGGCGCGCATTTCCCAAACACATGAAACCACTCCGCGGCATCGGCACTTGGCGAACGCCCGGCAGCATCACACCCCGGTGCAAGGCTAGCTCCACCGAGTCCCCCACCCCGCAACGGTGAGCGCCGAAGCGCCATCTCTTTTCGACTCCGCCTTCCTGGCAAAAATCGAGCAGCTTCATCTGCTCGCGCGGCGGCTCTTCCGCGGTGAGCGCCGCGCCGAGCGCAGGAGCCGCGCCCACGGCAGCAGCCTCGAATTTGCCGACCACCGCGAGTACACACCAGGCGACGAACTGCGCAGCATTGACTGGTCCGCGTTCGGGCGGCTCGACCGCCTGTTTGTGAAGCTCTTCGAGCACGAGCAGGATCTGCCTGTGAGCTTCCTCGTGGACGCCAGCAGCTCCATGCGCTGGCAGCCGCAAGGCGCACGGCGCATCACGAAGCTCGACCAGTCGCGAAAACTCACCGCCGCCCTTGCCTACATCGCCCTCGCAAACCTCGACGCCCTCAACATCCACTTCCTCGCAGACGGCCTTCTCTCGGAACTCGGCGTCGCGCGCGGAAAAGCCCACTTCCACAGCGTGCTCGAGTTCCTCTCCTCACCGCCCGCCCCCGGTCGGCGCACAGACCTGCTGGCTGGAATCCGCACTTTCACCCAGCGCGTGAAAAGACGGGGCCTGGTCATCGTCATCAGCGATTTTTTCGATCCGTCCGGCTTCGAGGAACCGCTCGCCATGCTGCGCCACTGCCAGTTTGAGACGCATGTGCTGCACGTGCTCGATGCCGCCGAACTCACTCCCGTCGAGACCGGCGACCTGCGCCTTGTGGAATGCGAGACCGGCGCGGGCCTCGATGTGACGAGCACGGAGGCCCTGCTCAGGCGTTACCGCGCCGAGATCGCCACTTTCAATGACAGCCTCCAGTCCTTCTGCGTGCAACGCGGCATCGGCCACGCGCGGGTGACGACGGACATGGCGTTTGAGAATGTCGTGCTCCGCGTCTTGCGAGGCGGGGTGATGCTGAAATGAGAAGGGGGCACGCGAGCGCATGACTTTCCTCCAGCCCTGGGCAGCTTGGTTTCTTGCCGGTCTTCCGGTGATCGTGGCGCTCTACTTCCTGCGCCTGAAAAGACGCAGCCTGTCCGTCAGCACACACCTTTTCTGGCAGCGGGTGCTTGGCGAAAACAGTCGCCGCGCCTTTTTCCAGCGACTCCGCCAGTGGCTCTCCCTGCTGCTGCACGTCCTGATTTTTTCAATCCTCGTCGCCGCGCTCGCCCGCCCGCTGCTCCGGCAGGCCGTGCATTCCGGCGCGAGCACCGTGATCGTGCTCGATGTTCGCGCGCGAATGCAGGCGGTGGAGCCGGACGGCCGGCAGCGGCTCGACAAGGCGCTCGATCACGCGCGCGCGCTGGTACGCCAGGCCGGCGAAAGCCGCCAGTTTGCACTCATCACGCTCGACGCCGCGCCCGCCGTGGCGGTGCCATTTTCCACCGATCAGAAGCCCCTCCTCGATGCGCTCGATGCGATCCGCCCGACGGACACCGCGGGCGAACTCCCCGCCGCGCTGCGGCTCGCCGATTCATTGCTCAAGAGCCGCGGTGGCGACGGGCAAATCGTCCTCCTCAGCGACCGCACGCCCGATGACCCCGCGCTCATCGCACCGGCGATCGCCACCCCGCGCGACAACCTCGCAATCACCCGCTTCGCCACCCGCCCTCTTCCCGCGGACCCAGCAACGAGCGCGGCACTCATCGAGCTGCAAAACTTCGGCACCACGCCGGCGCGGACGGAATTGGAACTGACACTCGACGGGCGCACGCTCGACGTAAAACCCTTCGCCCTCCAGCCCGGCGAGCGGCGGTTGGAAATCCTCCCCGGCCTCACACGCCCCACCCGCGCCGCGCAGGGCTGGCTCACGGCGCGCATCACCGCGGACGACGCCCTCGCATCCGACAACATCGCCTACGCCACGCTGCCACCGGCACGGCTGAACCGCGTTCTCCTCATCACCGCCGGGAACTCCTTCCTCGAAAAACTGCTCGCCGTGGATCCCTCGGTGAAATTCCAACTCATCGCCCCGGAGGCGTGGCAGCCCGCGCTCGCGGAAAAATTCGAGGCCGTCATTTTCGATTCCACGCTCCCCGCCGGCTTCGACTTCGCGCAGGCAGAAGGCAATTTCCTGTTCCTGAAAAGGACGCCTTTTTCCACCACCAGGCAACTCGATCATCCGCTGGTCACCGGGATTGACCCGGCCCATCCCGCCACGCGCGGAGTCAGCCTGCAAAACGTGAGCATCGTCCGCGCGACCGCGCTCACACCGCCGGCCTCCGGCGGATGGCTGTCCGCCTCACCGCTCCGCTCATTCGACGACGCGCTGCTCATCACCGGCACGCGCGGCACCCGGCGATTCGCCGCGCTGGGATTCGATCTGCTTGAAAGCGACCTTCCTCTCCGCGTCGCATTCCCGCTGCTCATCAGCAACACGCTTCACTGGCTCGCGGGCGACACAGCCAGCGCCCTCCCGGCGGCACAGGCCGGCGAGATCATCCCACTCACGGGTTCGCAACGCGCCGCATCGGAGCCCCTCACCTCCGCACCATCCGGCCCGCTGCCCGCACCGGCAGACGCACGCTTCCTGCAACCGATGAAAAACGGATTTTACGCGGTGAGCGAAAACGGCGGGACACGCTGGATCGCGGTGAACACTTTCAGCGCAGCGGAATCGGATCTCCGCGTGCCCGCCACGTCCGTGCGCGCCTCCGCCCCTTCCATTTTCGCCACCGGCCCGCTGCCACCCTGGCAATGGCTGACGCTCGTGGCATTCGCCTTGTTCACATTCGAGTGGTGGCTCTTCCACCGGAGGAAAACGGAATGATTGAACTCGCCCAGCCGTGGTTCCTGCTTTTGCTCGCCGCACTGCCGGTGCTCACGCTCGCCCAGCGCCGTTCGCTCGCATCATTCACCCCCGCGCAACGGCGGACGTGCTTCCTCCTGCGCTCGCTGATTCTCCTGCTGCTCGCGCTCGCGATGGCCGGCGTCCGCGCACTGCTGCCTTCATCGGGCGTTGCGGTTTTTTTTGTCGCGGACCGCTCTGCCAGCGTCAGCCCAGAAGCCGGGGCCGCAGCCCGCGGATTCATCCGCGAAGCTTTTTCGGCCCGCGGCGGCGCGGACAGCGCGGGCATCGTCACTTTCGCGGCCAGCCCGGCGCTCCTTCAGCCGGTCACTTCCGATCCACCGCTGCTCGAATGGCCCGCGGCGGAATCCCCCGATGCGTCCGACATCGGGGCCGCCCTCGATTTTTCCAGCGCGCTTTTCCCAGCGGGCGCATCCAGGCGCGTCATCCTGCTTTCCGATGGCAATGACACCGCCGGCCACGCCGCCGCCGCCGCCGCGCGCCTCCATCGCGCCGGCGTCGAGGTCTGGACGGTTCCGCTTCGCAATGCCGGGCGGCCCGAGGTGCTGGTCGCCCGCGTGGATGTTCCCGCAAGACTCAAGGAGGGCGAGCCGTTCGACCTCACGGCAAATCTCCGCAGCAACGTCGCCACCACCGCGAAGGTCCGCGTGTACCAGAGCCAGTTCCTGGTTGCCGAACGCGACGTGGAATTGAAGCCGGGCGACAATTCCTTCTCCGCGCCAGGCCTGCGGCCAGACGGGAATTTCGTGCGCTACGAAGTCGCCGTCACGGCCGCCGCGGACACCATTCTCGAAAACAACCGCGGCATCGCCGTCGCCAGCCTGCGCGGGCAGCCGCGCGTCCTGCTCGTGGACGGTGAGATCGAAAAAGCGCGCCCGCTCGCCGGGGCCTTGCGCGCGAGCCGGATCGCCGTGGACCTGCGCGGCCCGAGCGGCGCACCCCGCTCCCTCGAAGACCTTCAGCAGTTCGATCTTTTCATTCTCAGCGACGTCTCCGCGCTCACGCTCAACCGCGAACAAATGGACCTCTATCGCCGGTGGGTGCAGGATTTCGGCGGCGGATTCCTGCTCCTCGGCGGCGAGAACAGCTTCGGCGTCGGCGGCTATTTCCGCACGCCGATCGAGCAGATGCTGCCCGTCCGCATGGAGCACAACGACCGGCAGGAACTTCCCACCGTCGCGCTGCTGATCGTGCTCGACCGCTCCGGCTCGATGACCGCGCTGGTCTCCGGCCAGACAAAAATGTCACTCGCCGCGCAGGGGGCCGCGCTCGCCCTCAATGTGCTCGGCCCACGTGATTATTTCGGTGTCCTCGCGGTGGACACGCGCTCGCACGTCATCGCCGCACTCGCGCGCCACGGCGCAAAGGAACCCATCGCCCAGCGCATCCTCGCCATCACCGCGGGCGGCGGTGGCATCTACATTTACACCTCGCTAGCGGAGGCCTCGCAGGCGCTGCGCGAAGTGAACGCCCGCATCAGGCACGTCATCCTTTTTTCCGACGCCGCGGACGCCGAGGAGAAGACCGCGGGCGAACAGGCGGACGGCGCGCAAGGCAGCGGAACGGCGCTTGACCTTGTGAGCGCGATGGCCGCTTCAAAAATCACCACCAGCGTCGTCGCCCTCGGCTCGGAGCAGGACAAGGACACGCCATTCCTGCGGCAGCTCGCCGAGCGCGGGCTTGGACGCTTCTACCTCACGAGCGACGCGACCACGCTGCCGCAGATTTTTTCCACCGAGACGATGAAGGTCGCGCAAAGCTCCCTCATCGAGGAACCGACGCTGGCCGTGGGCGTGATCAGGAATGCGATGACCGATGGCATTGACTGGGCGCAAAGCCCGCTGCTGCTCGGCTACAACGCCACCAAGCCAAAGCCGACCGCGGAAATTCTCCTCGCCACCGAGCGCGGCGAGCCGCTCCTCGCGACATGGCGCCACGGCCTCGGCCAGGCCGCGGCGTTCACCAGCGACGCAAAGGCCCGCTGGGCCGGCGAGTGGCTCGCGTGGCCCGGCTACGGGAAATTTTGGACCCAGGTGGTCCGCGGCCTCATGCGAAAAGAAAGCGCCGCCGCGTTCGATGTGGTGCGCCGCGAGACGGGAGACAGGCTCGAGCTGCAAATTGACGCGCTTACACCGGGCGGAACATTCCGCGACCGCCTCCCCATCACGATCACCGCCAGGACTCCGGACGATGCAACCCAGTCGGTCACCGCGATCCAAAATGCACCGGGCAGCTACAAAGCCGCGCTGGAACTTCCGCGCGATGGGACCACCGTCATCAACGTCAGCTCGCCGGATCTGCCCGACGGCGGCGTCGCGCTCGCGCACACCCGCAGCTATCCGCGTGAATTCCTCTCGGACGGGACGGACGAAATATTGCTCTCGCAAATTGCAGCCGCCACCTCCGGCCGCTTCGACCCCAAACCCGGCGAGGTTTTTGCGCGCCCCTCGCACGCGACATCCATACGCCGCGACCTCACCGACTGGTTCCTCGCAGCCGCGCTCATGCTGATGCCGCTCGACATCTTCCTCCGCCGCCGCACCTGGCGGGAGCGCCGGTGAGTGGCGCATAGGCAGCGGGTCACGCTTCGATGATCTTGTTGCGGATGGCATAGCGGACCATCTCGCTGAATGCTTTCAGGCCGAGCTTTTTCATTACCGTGGCACGGTGGGTTTCAATCGTCTTGACGCTGATGCCGAGCTTCGCCGCCGCCGCCTTGTTGCTCAGGCCTTCGCACAGAACCTGTACGATTTCCCGCTCGCGGACGCTCAGGCGGCTCTGCTGCCCTGAGTCCTCCGCACGGTTGCCCCGGCGGCGAAGGAACTTCGCGAAAACAACCTCGCCAGTCGCGGATGTGAAATAGGGCTTGTGAATGGCGGCGCAACGAATCGCCTCGAAGAGATGGGTCTGAAGATCGGTCTTCAGGATGTAGGAGCGCGCGCCGGCTTCAAAGACTTGCACGATGAGTTCCTCGGTTTCCTGTCCGGTGAAAATGATCACCTCCGTTTTGGGCGAGGATCGCTTGATCCGGCGCGTGGCATCGAGTCCGTTGAGTTCGGGCATGGAGATATCGAGGATCGCGACGTCGGGCCTGAGTTGCCCCGCGAGGGCGACTGCTTCCGAGCCGGTTCCAGCCTCACCGCAAACGCACCATGCTGGCTCGCTTTCCAACAAACGGCGAAGCCCCGCCCTCACCACAACATGGTCGTCAGCCAGCAATATCCGTAGTTTTTTCGTATTGAGAATGCTTCCTGCCATCGGCACGGGTTGTCAGCGCTCAGTAAAAACCCTGAGCACAATTTGAGGAGTATGACCACCCGCCAATGGAACGCAATCCGCTGACTTGAGTGGTCATGAATCAATCCCGCATCCTCATTGTTGACGACGACCCGAACATCAGCCGCTTGGTGGCAATGCTCCTCGTCAAACTGGGCGATCACCGTGTGTGCATCGAGAATCGCCCCTACGCAGCCTTGGCTGCCGCGGAAAAATTCCAGCCGGATCTCATTTTGCTCAATGTGGACATGCCTGGAAAAGACGGCGGTGAAGTCGCGACCGAATTCCGTGCCGATCCGCGCTTTGAAAAAGTGCCGATTCTCTTTCTCACCTCACTGGTCTCGCCCAATGAGGCTGCGGACGATGCGGTCATGCGTGGGGGGATGCCCTTCCTCTCGAAGCCAGTGAACCCGCAAGCCCTCAATCGAACCGTGAAACGCCTGCTGGGCCAACCCGTGCATGCCGTGGCGTAAGGCAGAACCACTTCCTCGCCAATGAAAGAAGACTCCCTGCGGAAGGCACGCATCCTCATGGTGGATGATGAGGTGAGTAATCTCTGCCTGCTCGAAAACATCCTGAACCGTCTGGGCTTCGCGAATATTCGCAAACTCAGCAACCCGCTGGACGTCAGGACGGAAATAGTGACGCACCCGCCGGATGTCATCATCACCGATCTCGCCATGCCGGAGATGGACGGTGTCGATCTGATCACTCAGATCCGTACGACCCATTCGGATAATCTTGTGCTCCCGATCATCGTGCTCAGCGGCTCCGCCACGCCGCAAAACAAGCGCAAGGCACTCGCCGCCGGTGCCACGGACATCCTGCACAAGCCGCTCGATTCCGCGGAAATCCTCATGCGGATTCGCGGGGTGCTCCGCAGCCGATTCCTCCACCTCGAACTCCAGAACCAGAATGTGCTCCTTGAGGAAAAGGTCGCCGAGCGGACCAAGGAACTGCGGGACAGCCAGCACCAGGTCGTGCAGCGCGAACGCTTCCGCGCCTTTGGCGAGATGGCCAGCGGGGTGGTGCATGATTTCAACAACGCCTTGGTCTCGGTAATCGGCTACAGCGAGCTGCTTCTCGGCGACGAACGCTCGCTGCGCGATCCGGAAATGGTGCGGGAATATCTGAAAATCATGCTCACAGCCGGGCGTGATGCGACGCATGTCGTGGCCCGCCTGCGGGATTTCTACCGGCCTCGCGAGGAGAGCGATGTCTTTGTGGCGCTCGATCTGAACAAGCTGGTCTGCGAAGCAGCCAAGCTCTCCCAGCCAAAGTGGCGCACCCAGGCGCAAGCAATGGGGCTGAACATCGAAGTGGCGTTTGAGCTGGAGAAATTACCGAATGTCGCAGGCAGCGGCCCGGAACTGCGCGAGGTGTTGATGAATCTGGTTTTCAATGCCGTGGACGCCATGCCGAGCGGCGGCGTCATCACCATCCGCTCACGCCGGGATCAGGGCCAGGTTCTCATCGAAGTGGCAGACACCGGCAAAGGCATGCCTGAGGAAGTTCGGGAGCGCTGTTTCGAGCCTTTCTTTTCAACCAAGGGTGAAGCAGGTACGGGGCTGGGACTGGCGATGGTCTTTGGGATTCTCAAGCGGCATGACGCCATGATCGAGGTCGAGAGCGAGTTGGGCCATGGCACGAACTTCCGCCTTCGATTTCCTGCAATGGATGAGATCGAACACGACCCGGCTGCGACCCGGATCGAAATGCTCCCAAGCCTCCATGTCCTCGTGGTTGATGATGATCCCGTAGCCTGTGATGTCATCGGGAAGTATCTCCGCTCCGACGGGCATGAAGTGGAAAGCGCGGCCTCGGGTGAGCGGACCGTCCGCGGACGAGGGCCGGGGAGCTTCCGGCTCGGCAGGGGACACGGGGCGACCGATGGAGCGTTCGAAAAAATCGACGAATTGATCGGGCGTGAATGGCTTGGTCAAATGCCCGGCAGCGCCGAGCGCCCGGGATCTTTCCGGTTCATTCACGCCGGTGACCACCAGAACAGGGACCGCATGCATTTCCGGATGCGTCTTCATTTGTTTCAGCACATCCCAGCCGCTCATGCCGGGCAAATGGATGTCCATCAGGATCACATCGGGCATCTCGCGCAAAATCGCAGCCATGGCTTGGTCGCCCCGCCCGAGCAGGATGGTGCGGTATCCAAGATCAGTGAGGTATTGTCCGAGCATCGCGGCCAGGTTGGGATCGTCCTCGATGATCATCGCGCGGGGCACATCCCTCCCGGGCGGGGCAGAATCAGGGGCTTCCGCCGGGAGCGGCAGCGTCACCGTGAAGCGGCTGCCCCGGCCTGGTTCACTGCTCAGAGCCACACTGCCGCCGTGCAAGTCGGCCAGTTTCGCGACCAGTGCCAGCCCGAGACCCGTGCCATCCTGCAAGCGGTTCAGGCCCGAGTCGATCTGCGTAAAGGCCTGGAACAGGTTCGCCGCATCCTCCGGCGTGATGCCGATGCCGGTATCCCATACGGTGAAGCGGATCATCTCCTCGTCCGGGAAGGCATCAACGATCAGGCCGATGCTGCCGCCTTCGGGGGTGAACTTCACCGCGTTGGTGAGCAGGTTCACGAGGATCTGCTTGAGGCGCTTGGGGTCGGCATGGATGCTCCCCACGGATTTGCAATTTTCGCAGGCGACGGTGATTTGCTTTTTCGTCGCCTGCGTTTTCACGAATCCGAGGCAGGACTGGCACAGCTCCTCCACATTCACCGGTTCGGGGTGCAGTTCGAGCTTGCCGGCCTCGACTTTGGAAAGGTCGAGAATGTCGTTGATGAGCTCGAGCAGATGCTGCCCGCTGGAGTGGATGGTCGTTGCGGATCGGAGTTGCCGCGGCGTGAGCGTGCCGGCCTGCTCCATCAGCGACTCGCTCAGGCCGAGGATTGCATTGAGCGGGGTGCGCAGCTCGTGGCTCATGTTGGCGAGGAATTCGCTCTTGAGCCGGTTGGCGCTTTTGAGTTCCGCGTTGGCCACGCTCAGTTCCCGCGTCCGCTCCGCCACCCGTCCGGCGAACTGCGTGCGCTCCGCCTCGAGGGCCAGTTTCGCCTCCGTGAGTTCACGCGCCGTTTGTTCGAGGGTGGTGATGGAGCGTTGCCGCTCGATCTCCGCGGCGGTGCGCACCGCGAAGAGCTTGAGGGTGGCTTCGACGTGTTTTGGATCGCGAAGGGGGCGCCGGCTCATGATCCCCAGCAGTCCCATCGCCCCCCCGGATGAGCGGTGGAGCGGGATGGCCCCGTATGCGGCGATGCCCATTTCCACCAGCATCGTGTCGCGGGGAAACTGCTGCTGCACGTCCGACGGGTAGATGCAAAGATCCTTGGCGATCACGTTTTCGCACGGCGTTCCGGCCAGTGAGTAGTGGAAGTTCGGCACCAATTGATCATCAATCGAAAACGCAAGGGTGCGGATGGCGTCGTCCTGTTCCTCATCCAGACGACCGATGAAGCCAAGCTCGACGCCGAGGATGCCGGCCAGCCGCCCGGCGATGAATTGGAAAAACGCCTCGCCGGTCAGCCCGGCCGCCTCGGTCGAGAGCGAGCGCAGCACGGCTTCGGTCTGCTTTTGCTCGGTGATGTTGAAGGCCGTCCCGACATAGCCGAGCAGCCATCCATCCGCGGCCACCAACTGCGTCGCCTCCGCGATGACCCAGGCGACTGTGCCATCCGGTTTCTGGAGGCGGAACCCTGAGCGGAACGGATTTGCCCCGCTCACCGCCTCATTCCACTCCCCGCGCACACGCGCACGGTCCTCGGGATGGATGGCAAGGCTCCATCCCTCGCCAAGTGCCTGCTCTTCGGAAAGCCCGGTCATCATGCGCCAGTGCCGGTTCACGTAGTTGCAGCGTCCCTTGTCATCCATCCGGAAGATCCCCACCGGCGCAACGCGGGCGAGGGTTCGGAAGGTCTCTTTGGATTCATCGAGCTGCTCCTGCACCTGTTTTACGAGGGTCACATTCTCGTGTGCCACTGCCACGCGCACCTGGTCATTGCCTGGAAAACGCGTGACACGGCAGAGGAACCAGCGCTGCTCCTCCGGGGAATGGCAGGGATATTCGAGGACGAACTCGCCCGTCTCCCCGCGTATCACGGCACGGATGCCCGCGGCGACACGGCGCGCGTCCTCGCCGCCTTCTCCTTCCGCGTGCTCGCATACTTCCAGATAGTTCACCCCTTCGACGGTGCGCGCCGGGGCACCATCGTTGATGCGCGCAAATTCCCGCCATGAGCGGTTGGCGGCGATGATGACTCCCCGCTCGTCGAGCACCGCCACATGTGCGCCCAGAGCATTCAGCGATGCCTGTGCAAACTTCTCGCTTTCGATCCGCGCCTGTTCAGCATGCTTGCGCGCGGTGATATCGGTGTTGATGCTGAGAACACCTGTCGGCTCGCCCGAGTCATCAGTCAGGAGACTCCAAAAAGACTCAACGATGATCTCGGACCCATCCTTGTGCCGCTGGCTCAATTCACCTGTCCACTCGCCCGTCCGCAGCAGCTCTTTCATCGGCTCGGAGGCTTCAAAGTCACTGTGGAGGAGGGTATTTGCCGGGCACCCGAACGCTTCCTGTGCCGTCCACCCGTAGAGCCGCTCGGCGCCGGTGTTCCAGTAGTAGATGCGCTGATCGAGGTCTCGTGCGACCACCGCATCCCGCAAGCTCGATAGCATCTTCGCCTGATCGGCCAAACGCGCGTTTGACGCGCGCAGGACCTCCTCCGCCAGCTTGCTGTTCGTGATGTCGCGGGCCACGCCCGCGATCCGATAGACTTCGCCCATTTGATTTCTGACCGGAAAGGCCCGGTCATGGATCCAGCGGATTGCTCCGTCAGGGCGGACGATGCGATATTCCTCATTGTACTCGCCGGTAATTTGTTTGTTGAATGCGGCTTCGAGAACTCGCTCACGGTCTTCCGGGTGGATGGTTTCGAGCCACTCGCGCGGAGATGCGTGGAGCGAGGCGCGTGTCCGCCCCCAAAGCGCCTCATAGCCAGGCGAGACGTAAACCAGTTCGGCTTTCGCCAGATCCGTCAGCCAGAAAACCTCATCAATAGTGTTGGCAAGTTGCCTGAAACGCTCTTCGCTCTCGCGCAGAGCCGCTTCGGCAGCTTCGCGCAATTTCTCCACTCGGGCTTCCTTCAATGCACGCTCAACGGCGGAAGGCAGCCGCTCCAGCCGCTGCTTGAGAAGGTAGTCGGTCGCGCCGGCTTTCAAGCATTCCACCGCTTCCTCGGAATTGATCGCCCCGGAAACGAGAATGACGGGCGTTCCCGGGTATTTGTTCCTCGCCAGCTTCAGCGCGGAAAGGCCGTCGAAATCCGGAAGATTGAAGTCGCAGAGGATGAGGTCGAACCCAGGCTGTTCCAGCAACGCTTCAAACTGCTTCCGGTCTGCGGCCCGGATGAACTCGTAGCTCCCGCCCTCGACGTCGAGCAGGTCGGCCACCATCGCGGCATCGCGATCACTGTCTTCGAGATGCAGAATTCGGATGGAAGTTTTTTCCCCAGGCATGTCGCTGTCAGGTTTTCCCGGGGTTTACGCTCACGCTTCGCCGAGGCGGCGCGTGCTGTTCGGCGGCGGCTCGTTCAGCACGGCCCAAAACCCGCCAACCAGCTTTACGGCGTCCACAAATTCGTGGAATTGCACCGGTTTGACCACGTAGGCATTCACACCGAGTTGGTAGCTGTTGACGAGATCCTGTTCCTCGCGCGAGGAGGTCATCACGACGACGGGGATGACTTTCAGTTCCGGGTCGCCCTTGATCTGGCGCAGGACTTCCAGGCCGTCCACCTTGGGCATCTTCAAGTCCAGCAGAATGACGGCGGGGTGGCCGTTCTGGCGCCCCTCAAACTGGCCGCGCCGATACAGGTAGTCGAGCGCCTCCGCGCCGTCTTGCAGGGCGACGACTTCGTTGGCCAGATTGCTGGATTCCAGCGCCTCGATCGCCAGTTCGGTGTCGCGCGGACTGTCGTCCACGAGGAGGATGCGCTGGAGTTGTTGCATGGTAATATAAGTCTTCGGATTCCTGTTCAGCCAGCCGTTGCCGGTTTCAGAGTGAAATAAAATGTCGCCCCTTCGTCCAGCCTTCCCTCGGCCCATGTGCGCCCGCCGTGCCGGGCGATGATGCGCCGCACATTGGCCAGGCCGATGCCCGTGCCTTCAAACTCATCCGCCCGGTGCAGGCGCTGGAAGACGCCGAAAAGCTTGTGGACATACTGCATGTCGAAGCCCGCCCCATTGTCGCGCACGAAAAAGATGATCCGCCCGTCTTCCTCGCCCGCGCAGCCGATCTCGATCCGCGCCGGGTCGCGGCCACGGGTGTATTTCACCGCGTTGCCCACGAGGTTCGCCAGCACCTGCCGGAGCATGGAGGCATCGCCGGTCACCGACGGCAGCGGCGCGACCTGCCACTCGATGTTCCGTTCCTTGGTCGCCATCTCCAGGCCATGCAGGGTTTCCTGCATCATCCCGTCCAGCGCGACGCGGTGTTCCCTCATTTCCACGCGGCCCATGCGGGAGAAGGAGAGCAGATCGTCAATGAGCATGCCCATGTCCACACTCGCGTCGTTGATGGTCTTCAGAAAACGTTTGGCCTTGTCGGAAAGCTGGCCCTCCGTGGCCGTCGTCAGCATCTGGACGTAGCCCTGCACATGCCGCAGCGGCGCGCGCAGATCGTGCGACACGGAGTAGGAGAAGGACTCCAGTTCCTTGTTGGCCTCCTCGAGCTGGGCCGCGCGCTGCTCCAAGTCGGCGTTGAGCCGCGCGATTTGCTCCTCGGCCTCTTTGCGCTCGGTGATGTCGAGATTGATGCCCACCACATGCGCCGTCTGGCCATCGGTTCCCGCGATTGCCATCTCTGCAGCCAGGATGACGCGCACCACCTGATCGGAGGCGCGCACGATGCGAAACTCGCGCTGACTGCGGCCACCCGTCGCGACGGTGCGCTGCAAAACCGCCTCCTGCTCTACTATCTCCGCCGGCAGCACTGCCGCGCGCCAAAGATCATAGGACGCCAGCCCGTCCGGTTTCACCGGCAGGCCGTAGAGGGCAAACATCCGCTCGTCCCACTGGACGGCACCGGTCATGATATCCCAATCCCATACCCCGATGCCGGCGGCCTCGGCGGCCAACCGCATGCGCTCCTCGCTCTGGCGCAAAGCCACCTCCGTGCGTTTGCGCCCGGTGATGTCCGCGCGAATCGCGATGAATTGGGTCGGCTTTCCGTCTTCGCCAAGGAAGGGGATGATGCTCGTGTCCACCCAGTAGAACGAGCCGTCCTTCGCGCGGTTCTTGATCTCGCCATGCCACACGCGCCCGCTGGTGATCGTCTCCCACAGTTCGCGGATGAACTCTTTCGGGTGATGCCCGGAATTGATGATGCGGTGATCCTTCCCGAGCAGCTCCTCGCGCGCATACTTCGAGATCGCGCAGAACTTGTCGTTCACGTAGGTGATTTTCCCCCGCGCGTCGGTGATGGCGACGATGGCATGCTCGTCGAGCGCGGCCTTGAATTCCGCCAGCGCCTTGATGTTCCCGGCCATCTGTTCCTCGGTGCGCTTGCTTTCGCTGACATCGCGCCCGGTCGCATACATCAGCCCATCTGGCTGCGGCACCGCCTTCCACGACACCACCCGCCACGAGCCGTCCTTGTGCTGGTAGCGGTTCTCGAAGTGCAGCAATGGCTGGCCCAGGCCAAGAGTCTCCACTGCGCGCACGGTGGCGGCACGGTCGTCGGGATGCACAAAGTCGAGGAACGGCCGCGCCAGAATCTCCTCCACGCTCCAGCCCAGCGTCTGCGTGAACGCGGGGCTGATGCGTCTGAAGAAACCATCCGCGCTGGCGATGCAGAGCATGTCCAGCGAGAGCGTGAAGAACCGATCGAGTTCCGCCTGCGTCTGCCGGCGCAGCCGGTTCTCGCGCAGCGTGAGCGTGAACACGGTAATGAGCAGGATGAAGCTTAGGCCGGTGCCGGTGAGGGTGAGCAGCGTGGTCTTGCGCGCTTCGTCGCTGGCGGCGGCGGTCCGCTTGTCGAGCAGCTCCTTGCCCCGCGCATCCATCAGGGCAAATTGCGCCCGGATCTCGTCGGTCAGTTTCTTGTCCTTCAAGGTGGAGATCTCCTGCGCGGCGGCATCGGCCCCGGTGTTCTTGCGCAGTTCGACAATGCGGCGGGAAAAGGCAATTCGCTCGCCCATAAGCGGCTTGAGCGCGGCCAGGTTGGCTTTCTGGCTTTCGTCGTGCGTCAACTTCTCCAGCTTCCGTTCCAATCGAGCCAGATGGGTCACTGCTTCCTCCAACTGATCGAGAAACACTGGCAGACCGGTCAGCACGTAGCTGCGCTGCTCGCTCTCGGTTTCCAGCACCAGCGCGAGCAACTGGTTGCGGATGGCTTGCACTTCGTGCGTGTGGGCCACCCACTCCGCCGTCTCCTGCATGCGCGCGGTGTGCCGCCAATCGAACCACGCCACGCCGGCCAGCAGCGCCAGCGCCACGGCGAATCCAACGAGCAGGCTGCGTATCTGTATCGCTCTCACCAACACCTCCCAGGCAACCTGTGATCTCCATTTGCGCTGCTCATCGCAGCGCACTTGTGAGCGACCAGAAAGTGTGCTCCTGCCACCCAGTACTCATGCGAACCCGGCTGAACCGCGGCTAAGAGCAGAACGCCAGCCGTTCCAAGCCGACGCGTAATATTTGAGGAGTTGTGAACAAAGTATGGCCATTTGCAGCCAGCATTTAAAGCCTGATCCATGCCGCGTCGAACACCAATTCGGTGCAGTCGGCTCGTCCGCGCTGATTCCCGAGCTTGCTGGGGTAATTGTCCACCCGGGTGATGCAGCCCACGATGTGACGGAAAATCGTGCGCTGAATGGCCGCATCGCACACCACATCCTCGCGCCGCGATCTCACCGGCTGGTTCCTCGCCGCCGCGCTCATGCTGATGCCGCTCGACATCTTCCTCCGCCGCCGCACATGGCGGGAGCGCCGGTGAACGCGTCGCGCTTCAGAACGGCAGCGGGAATTGCTTCGTGAACGCGCGCACCTCGTCCCGGATTCCCGCGAGTTCCGCTTCATTGTCCCGGGCCTCGAGCGCGCGGTGGATGAAGTCGGCGATCTCCATCATCTCGTCCTCCTTCATCCCGCGCGTGGTGACCGCCGGCGTGCCGACGCGGATGCCGCCGCCCTTGCTGATCGGCTCGGTGTCAAAGGGAATGCCGTTCTTGTTCACGGTCAGTCCCGCCTTGTCGAGCACCGCGCTCGCGAGCGCGCCGTTGAGGCCGCGCGGGCGGAGGTCCACGAGCATGAGGTGGTTGTCCGTGCCGCCGCTGACGATGCGATAGCCACACTGCGCGAGCTTCGCCGCGAGCGCCTTTGCGTTGCTGACGACCTGCGCGGTGTACTCGCGGAAGGACGGCTGCAATGCCTCGTGGAAACACACGGCCTTCGCCGCGATCACATGCTCGAGCGGGCCGCCCTGGATGCCGGGGAAGACCTGCGAATCAATCGCCTTCGCGTACTGTTCCTTGCAAATGATGATGCCGCCCCGCGGGCCGCGCAGGCTCTTGTGCGTGGTCGTCGTCGTGAAGTCCGCGATGGCGCACGGATTCGGGTGCTGCCCGCCCGCGACGAGGCCGGCGATGTGCGCCATGTCCACGAAAAGGTACGCGCCCACGCTGTCCGCAATCCTCCGCATGCGCTCGAAATCAATGATGCGCGGGTATGCGCTCGCCCCGGCGGTGATCATCCTCGGCTTCACCTGCGCCGCGAGCGCGGCCAGCGCGTCGTAGTCAATCTGCTCGTCCTTTTCCGACACGCCGTAGTGGGTGACGGCGTAAAAGCGCCCGCTGAAATTCGCCTTGTGCCCGTGCGTGAGGTGCCCGCCGTGCGCGAGGTTCATCGTGAGGATGCGATCCCCGGGCTGCAGCACGCTGAAATAAACGGCGGTGTTCGCCTGCGAGCCGGAATGCGGCTGGACGTTGACGTGCTCCGCGCCGGGAAAGAGCTGCTTCGCGCGGTCTATCGCGAGCTGCTCGGTGACGTCCACATTCTCGCACCCGCCATACCAGCGGCGGCCCGGATAGCCCTCGGCGTATTTGTTGGTGAGGCAGGAGCCCTGCGCCTCCATCACGGCGGCGGATGTGAAATTTTCCGACGCGATCAGCTCGATGCCCTCGCGCTGGCGCCGGTGCTCATCCTCGATGGCATGGAAGACCGCGCTGTCCACCTCGGCCAGTGAGCGTCCGCCCGCATCGGCGCACGACTCGATCTTTTGCACGCGCTGTGCGTGGCGTCCGCCCTCGAATTCCGTGGTGAGAAACGCCTTCACGATCGGCCCGGCCTGGTTGGCGGCGACATTCACAGAGCCGAGGCAGAGGACGTTCGAGTTGTTGTGGCGGCGCGTCGTCGCTGCGTCGCCGGCATTCGTGACCAGCGCGGCGCGGATTCCGGCGTGGCGGTTTGCGGAGATGCTCATGCCGATGCCCGTCCTGCACACGAGAATGCCGAGGTCCGCCTCGCCCGTGAGCACTTCCTTGCACACCCGCCCGGCGAAATCCGGGTAGTCCACGCTGTCCGCGGTGTTGGTGCCGACATCCTGGACGACGTAGCCCTCCGCTTTCAGCGAATCGCGGATCGCCTGTTTCACCTCCACGCCGCCGTGGTCCGCGCCGATGGTGATGCGGAGTGTCTTTTTCGGATCGGGTGGCTGCTGCAGGCTGTTCGCGGTCATGGTCGAATCAATGTGTTTAATGAGCGAGGGCATCGCTTTGGAAAGATGATCGCGCGTGGCGAGGTAGGCGTGCATGCCCATGCCGATGGGGTCGGGCACCTCGGGCTGGTGCGCGAGCGATGGCTCGAATTCGCATGCCAGCCACGCCTTGCTCGCCGCCTCGGGGAAAAACGTGAGGATCGCATCGAGATGCCCGCGCGTCATCGCGTAGATGTGCGTGGCCCACTCGACCAGGTCGTCCGTGACGGGCTGGGAGCGGATGCCGCTGATGTCCACGCCCCACTGCCGCAGCGCCTCGACGCCGTTTTCGCTCGCCCGCTGTCCGTGGCTGGTCGCCACGCCGGCGCTCTTCACCTCGATGTCCTTGCGGCCTTTCACCGCGTGCGCGAGAAGTCCCTCGGCGATCGGGCTCCGGCAGATGTTGCCTGTGCAGACAAAAAGGATGCGCTTTTTAGTGACCACGGTGAAGGACGGCCACCGTACGGACACGCCGTTTCGCAATCAACCACCAACATCATCTCCCGCAAATTTTGCCCCGCCTCACTCCTTGAACGTGATCCTCTCCGCGATTTTCGCCCATTCCTCCGCGCTCATCTTGTTCTTCAGCGCGCGGAGCATGAACCCCCCGACGGCCTTGCCGTCCTCGTTGAACATCCAGTCCGCGATCTCCGAGGGCGGGAACGCGACCCTGCCATCGAGCGGGATGCCCGCGCCGACGGCCGCCGTTTTGTCATCGGCCACCCCATGCAGCAGGGTGCCGTCGAAGGTGATTTGATTGATCCACAGGATCTGCCGCCGGCCGGCCTCGCGCGTCGGGTAGGCCTTGCGCACCATGAATTGCGTCTGGTTCGCCGCCGGCTTCCGCAGCACCGCGAGGAAATCGCCCACCGTCGCACGCGCCTTCTCCATCGCCGCCTTGATCTCCGGGTCATCGGTGTTGCCGTGCATGAGCGCGCGGAGTTCGTCGCGGCGCCTTTCCTTCGCGGCATCCTTGCAGCCGGAAAAAACGAACGCGCACGAAACAACGAGCAGCCATTTGCAGAAAACCATCCGCGCAACGTGCTGGCCCGCCTCCTCCCGCGCAAGCACGGCTTGACCCGTCGCACGCGGATCGCCACAAGGCGCGCCTCTTTTCACATGAACACCGTCACCGCACTCCGCACCCTCAAAGGGAACACGAAATCCAAAGTCGAGACCGAGCTCTCAAGCACCGGCGGCCTCCTCCGCCTCGCGCCCTGCTGGGTCCCGCGCGCCTTCCTCCAGCCCGGCAGGCGGCTGAAGCTCCACCCCGACGACCTCTACGCCTACGGCCTCGACCGCGGCGGGATTGACGAGCGGTGGTTCGCCTCGACCACGCCTGCGGCGAACGACAACCGCACGCCCGACGAGGGCCTCTCCTACATCGTCGTCGGCAAGGAAAAGTTCACGCTTGCGAAAGCCGTCGAGGACTGCGGCGCCACGCTCATCGGCACCGCGATCTGGAAAAAATACGGCAAGTGGCCGGTGTACTCGAAGTTCTTCGACAACATGGGCCCCATCCCCCACCACATGCACCAGTCGCAGGCGCAGGCGAAACTCGTCGGGCAGGAAGGCAAGCCCGAGAGCTACTACTTCCCCCCGCAGCACAACAACGTCGGCAACAATTTCCCCTACACATTCATGGGCTTCGAACCCGGCACGACGAAGGACCAGGTGCGCCAGTGCATCGCCAACTGGAACAAAGGCGACAACGGCATCCTCGATCTCTCGAAGGCCTACCGCCTGAAAGTCGGCAGCGGCTGGCTCATTGACCCCTGCATCCTCCACGCGCCCGGCAGCCTCTGCACCTACGAGCCGCAGTGGGGCTCGGATGTTTTCGGCATGTATCAAAACCTCGTCGAAGGCCGCGCAGTCCCGTGGGCGCTCCTCGTCAAGGACATGCCCAAGAGCAGGCACAAGGACATTGATTTCATCGTGGACCAGCTCGACTGGGCGAAAAACGTGGACCCGAAATTCAAGGACAACCACTACCTCGAACCCGTCCCCGTCGCCGACACCCGCAGCGAAGGCTACGTGGACCGCTGGATCGTCTATGGCAAAATTGACGGCGAACAGCTCTTCACCGCCAAGGAACTCACCGTGGATCCCGGCGTCACCGCATTTGTCAAAGACAACGGCGCCTACGGCCTCCTCTGCGTGCAGGGCACCGGCAAAATCAACGGCCTCCCGCTCAATTCACCCAAGCTCATCCGCTTCACCGAACTCACCGAGGACGAATACTTCTGCAACGACGAAGGCGCAAAAGCCGGTGTCACCTTCCAAAACACAAGCGACACCGAGCCCCTCGTCATCCTCCGCTACTTCGGCCCCGAGGTGAACCCCGACGCACCGAAGATGGGCGCGTACCGGAAGAACAAGTTCAACTGATCCCCTCTCCACGGACGAAAGAGACGGAATGGCGGAGAGCCACCGGGCGTGGCGGCAGCCTTTGGACTGCGGGGGCTTGACCCCACTTTTCCTTTTCACGGAGTGCGCGTGGAGTGTCGGACAATCGCCGGCACAAGCGCGCGCCACATTCCCCGGCATACGCACGTCTCCCGCTCCGGAAGCCAAAGCGGGGTCAAGCCCCCGCACTCCAAAGCCTCGCGGCACTCACGCGCCGCCCGCCATGAATCTGGTTCATTTTGTGGACATGGTATGACTGCTGACGGACGGCGTGTCACATTCTGGACACTACCTCGGCGCTCACGCGCCGCAGCGGCAAACAACTACAAACCACAACAACAACCCACCGACGGAACTACATTTTTGATCCGTCCACTCGCCGGGGTCAGGTCACAATGTATCCCTTGTCCCTTGCGTGATGGCGCAATCCCTCCTTCCGCCTCGATATCAACATCCACCCCACCAGCCTCGTTTTCCTTTTTGGAAAGCGCGCCGATGTGCCGGATTTCGGTCCCTCAACGAGGATGACGATGCGACGGAGGTGGTTCCCGACGAGCCCGCACACATTGCCGCCCGGGCGCCACCGCTGGCCGGAGAGTCTTTACGCGAGTCGTTGCGACCGGCTATCCACGCGGGCATGAAATCAGCGATCACCGTTTCACTCGTCCCGGAAGCGAAGGGCGGGCCGTTTGTTTTTTGGAACGGCCTCGACTCTGCGTGCGCGGCGGCGGCGGCGCTTGGGTTCGATGCGGTGGAGATTTTTCCGCGCTCCGCGGAAATGATCGGCGTGGCGGAGGTGCGCCTGATTTTGGACAGGCACGGGCTGAAGGTCGCCGCAGTGGGAACCGGCGCCGGCTGGGTCGCGCACAAGTGGACGCTGACGCACGCCGATCCCGCGGTGCGGGAGAAGGCGCGCGCTTTCATCGCCGGGATCATGGACGCCGCGGCGGCGCTCGGCGCGCCCGCGATCATCGGCTCGATGCAGGGAAAAGCCGAGGGCGACGTGACGCGCGAGCAGGCGCTTGAATGGTTGTCCTCCGCACTCGAGGAGCTTGGCGGGCGCGCGGCGGGGCATGGGCAGGTGCTGCTCTATGAACCCCTCAACCGCTACGAGACCAACCTCATCAACCGCTTGGCCGACGCCGCCGCATTCACCCGCGGGCTCCGGACGAAGTCGGTGAGGGTTCTCGCGGATCTCTTTCACATGAACATCGAGGAGGCGGATCTCCCCGCCGCCATCCGCGAGGCCGGCAGCGCGATCGGCCACGTGCATTTCGCCGACTCGAACCGCCGCGCCATCGGCATGGGCCACACGGATGCCGCGCCGGTCATCACCGCGTTGCGGGAGATCGGTTACGAAGGATACCTCTCCGCCGAAGTCCTCCCGCTGCCGGATGCCGGCACGGCAGCCCGAGTGACGATGGAGAGTTTCCGCAAGGCGGGAAGTCAAACGTGACACCCTCCGCTTTTCACGCTCCTTTCTCACCCATGCTCAAGACCACACTGCTCCATCCCGAGATCCTCCGCATCGCCGCGCGCTGCGGGCACCACGCAAAAATCCTGATCGCCGACGGCCACTACCCTGCCTCGACAAGAATCGGCCCGCACGCCGAGCAAATCAGCCTCCAGCTCGTGCCCGGCGTGCCGACCGTCGCGCAAGTCCTGCGCGCCCTGCTCAGCGCGCTGCCGTTCGACGCGATCAATACCATGGGCATCCCGCCCGATGATCCGTATGCGAAGTACGGCGAACCGCCGGTGTGGGCCGAGTTGCGCGCCATCACCGCCGAGGCCGGCGCCACCGTGACGATCGAGCCGATTCCCAAGTGGGACTTCTACAAAGCCGTCGAGTCCCCCGACCACGTCCTCACCATCCAGACCGCCGACCAGGCGCTGTGGGCCAACGTGCTCCTCACCGTCGGCGTCCGCACTTCGTAAAGCCCCTGGGAAATCCCGTCGAGCGCGGGTTCTCACACCGGTGGAATGCCGCAGGGGAAAATTTCTTTCAATCGGCCTTGAAAGAACACCACGCCCATAACACCAATTCCAGAATCTCTCACTTCCCATGAAAACCACCCG
Source organism: Prosthecobacter debontii (assembly GCA_945861385.1). GTDB lineage: Bacteria > Verrucomicrobiota > Verrucomicrobiia > Chthoniobacterales > Chthoniobacteraceae > SXWH01. The sequence continues at coordinate 29,766 of CAMAUI010000018.1, read as the reverse complement.
CCTCCTTCACTTCCTCTGCACGATGCTTTCCGCCGCGCTGGCGCTGCCTGCCGCCCGCGCGGATGTGCTGCTCGGCCCAGTCACAAACCCGGCCAACGGGCACGAGTACCACCTTTACATCACGGAACACACGGACACGGACCACACGGAGTGGAACGATGCCGAGGCAGCCGCGGTGGCGCTCGGCGGCCATCTGGTGACGATCAACGACGCGGCGGAGCAGGCGTTTGTTTTCAATACCTTCGGCAGTGTCGGTGGCGTGGATCGCAGTCTCTGGATCGGGCTGCAAAAAGTCGGGAACGATTTCGTGTGGGTCAGCGGCGAGGTCGTCGCCTACACGAACTGGCACCCTGGTCTGCCGGATAATATCGGTGGCAGCGAAAACTACGTTCACATGTTCCCGAGCAACAACACGTATTCCGGCATCCCTGGAGGCTGGAACGACGCCCCCAGCCCGGTCACACCGGCGGCATCAATCATCGAGCCGATCGGGGCAGTCATCGAGGTCGCGCCTCTCGTGACGGGAAAGATCGTGTATCAGCGATTCACAAACGCCTTTGCGAACAATGGCGGCCCGGCCAACCCCGGCGTGGAGTTGGTGCTCATGAATGCCGGCGGCACCGGGAAGACGGTGATCGCGGGTGCGGAGTTTTTTAACTACGGCTACATCGCGCTGAACGCGGATGCGACGCGCGTGGCTTTCGTCGCCGAGCAGGGCCTCGGCGGCGCGAAGCTGTGGGTGATGAACGCCGCGCCGATTGATTCCGGGACGAATCCCGCGGTGATGGTGCGCGAAAACGTGAGCGCCATCAGCCGCATCTGCTGGTCGCCGGATGGGAAGCGCATCGCGTTTGCCGACAGCATTGATTCGCAAATCTACGTGCTCAATGCCGTGGACGGAGCGGGCGTGGTGACGCCGGAGAGCGGGGCAAATCTCGCGGTGCAAGTGACGACCGGCGCAGCGTTCACCGCAGGCGGGCAGCCCTCGCAGGCGCAGAATCCCGCGTGGAGCCCGGATGGAAAACTCCTCGCCTACTCGAACAGCCAGACCGTGGTTGCAATCCGCATCGTGGATGGCGGCGGCGCGCTCACGCCGGAGGTCGCGACGACGAACGAGCCGGTTTTCCTGACGACGAATCTTTTCCTCGGCGAAGATTTCCCGGCGTGGAGCCCCGATGGGACGCGCCTCATTTTCGCCTCGCAGCCCGGGACGCCGCCCGGCATTCCCACGAAGAGCGACATCGCGATCCGCACGGTGCGTCAGCCGCTCGCGGGCGGCGGCGCGCTCATCCCCGCGGCGCAAAACGGCAGCGACGATGGCCGCGTGTCGCTCTTTCGCGACCAGTCCGCGAGCTACAACCCGACGTACGTTCACGAAGACCCAAACTTCGTCGGCGATCCCTCGTGGAGCACGGACGGCACACGCGTGACGTACGGCTACCGCTTCGCGGGCGTGCCGGAGCTGGATACGGTTTTTTCGCTGAAGCCGGAGTTTGAAGACCTGGTCACGAACCCAAGCGTCGCGCTCACGGAAATCACGAGTCCCGGCACCGGCACGCCCGGCGGTCGCCGCGCGAGTTTCCAGCCCAGCGTGATCGCTCCGCCGCCGGCGCTGGCCGATCCGACTTTCGACTCGATCGCCAACGGCGAGCCCGGCGAGCTGTGGACTTTCACCGCGACGCTCGCCTCGAACGCGGCGGGGCTTTCCCTCCGGGTGCAAAGCACGCTCACGCCCGCGATCGAGGGGAGTTGGACCGATCTGCCCGGCGGCGGCTCGATGACGCGCAGCGGCGATACGTGGACGCATGACACGGCGGACATCCCGCCGGGGTTCCGTTTTTTCCGCGTGATCGCGGCGGCGCCGGGCGCGACGGACAGCACGGACGTGTTTGCGACGCCGTTCAACATCACCACGCCCGCGGGCCGCATCCTCTACGTGAACCGCACGAGCAACGAACTCTCCGTGATGGAAGCCGACGGCTCGGCGCGCGCGGAACTCACGAGCAGCGCCTTCGCGCTCGATGGCGCGCTGAATGCGACGAGCACGCTCGCTGCATTCGTCGGCGATGGCGGGCAGGGCTTCGGGCTCTACGTGATGAAAGCGACTGTCGCGGATGCGACGAACGTGCCCGTGCTGATCACCACCAGCTTGCGGCTCGGCAGCCCGGTGACCTGGTCGCCGGATGGAAAGCGGCTCGCCTTCTGCCGGAACGACGGCGTCGGCTACGGACTGATCGTCGTGCTGAATGTGGTAGATGGCGCGGGAGCGATCACGCCCGAGGGCGCGGGAAATGCCGCCGTGCAACTCACGAATTTCCAGTTTTCCGACAATCACCACCCGGCGTGGGGCCCGGATGGGAAATTCATCGCGTTCACGCGCGACACCTCGATCGTCGCGCTCTCCGCGGTCGGCGCGGGCGACACGATCACGCCCGAGAGTGGCGCAAATGCGGTGACATATCTCACACAGTACAACCCGGGCGCGCCAGTGCAGGCGACCGCCGCCTCGTGGGACTTCACCGGCACGCAGATCGTCTTTGAAAACACGCACCAGAACCCGACGACGTTCCAAATCACCGGCACGAGCCTCTCGATGCTCACGGTGAAAAACGGCGCGGGCGTGCTCACGCCCGAGAGCGGCGCGAACCCACGCGTCGCGCTGACCACCGCCGCCGCAGACCCGGTCGTCTCCGCGCCGAGTTGGAGCGCGGATGGCTCGGTGATCGTTTTCACCGCCCGGCCCGCGAGCGGGCCGCAGGAGAATATCTTCAAGCTGAACGCCGTGCCGGAGAGCGTGGCGAATCCGCGCGTCGCGCTCACGACCAATGCTGACGGCGGTGGCAGGGCCGCGCGGTTTTCGCAGCCGGTCGCTCCGATCCCCACGGTGCCGGCGGCGACGGATTTCACGATCGCGTCCGCGCCCTTCGGCGAAGAGTGGACTTTCACCGTCACGCAATCCGCGCCGGGCGTGACGCTGCGCGTGCAGTCGTCGCTCACGCCGGACGATCCCGGGAGCTGGCAGGACCTGCCCGGCGGCGGCGAGATGACGGACATCGGCGGCGACTCATGGCAGCTCATCACCGACGACCTGCCGCTCGGCGATCGCTCCTTCCGCGTCATCTCAAGTGCCGATGGTCTCGCGCCGCACACGCTCGCCTCGGCGGTAGTGTATCCCATCAGCCTGCCTGCGGGGCGGATCGTGTATGGGCGCACTTTTGGCGGCTCGACGTACCTGATGCGGATGGAGGCGGACGGGAGCGCAAAGACGGCGCTCACCGACGGCACGATCAGCGTCGGGAGGCCCGCGCTCAGCCCGGATGGCGTGCATGCCGCCTTCACACGACCGGGTGGCCTCATGGTGATGAAAGCGGTGCCGATGGGCCCGGCGAATACGCCCGTGAACGTAATCAGCACTGCTCTTCTCTCGATCAATGACCTCGCAAATATCGCATGGTCGCCGAACGGGCGGCACATCGCCTTTGCCTCATCGAACGGACAGATCCAAGTGATCGAGGCCGTGAACGAGAACGGGAACATCAACACGCCGGAGAACGCCGCCGACACGCTGCTCTCCATCGTCGGGGGCATCACGAACGGAATCCCCACACTCGCGTGGAGCCCGGACGGACGCGTGATCGCCTACACCGAAGCGGATACGGTTTTTGGCATCACGGTGCTCGATGAATTCGACGCGCTCATCCCCGCCGGCCCGGCGAACCTGCCCGTCGCGCTCACCATCCCCGGCCCCGCGCCCGCGGGCACGAGCGAGCCTCTTTGCCCGTCGTGGTCGCCGGACGGGCAGCGCCTCGCGTTCGTCGAGTTCGACCGCACGGGCGCGCTCACCACGTCGCGCATCGTCATCGTCCAGGTGCGCGATGAACTCGCCCAGTTCACACCCGAAGAAGCCACGACGAATCCGCGCGTGCCGCTCTACGATTTCACGCGCACGCCTTTCACCCGCGTCGTCTCGTGGAGCCCGGATGGCGCGCTCCTCGCGCTCGACGCCGAGGTCGGAAACGAAATGCACATCGAGGTGATAAAGCCCGAGCCCATTGACGCCGGGACGAATCCGCGCGTGGAACTCACGACTTTCGCCACCGATGGCAGCGCCGCTGTGCCCGCGTTCCGCCAGACGGTTGGCGAATTTTCCGCGCTGCAAAAAGTCTCGTTCCAGTCCCTCAACTACGCGGGCAACGAGGAGAGCGGGCCCATCGCCGTGCGCGTGATACGCACGGGCAGCGGCGCGGGGCCGCTCACCGTCGGCATCACCATCACCGGCGGCACGGCGACCGAAGGCACGGGCGAGGATGATCTCACCGGCGACTTCACGATCCCGGACGGCCCGGTCGTTTTCGCCGACGGCGAGACGGTGAAGGATTTCCTCGTCGTGCCGATCAATGACGGCGAGGAGAACGAAGGCGACGAGACGATCCTGCTCTCGCTCGATGCGCCGGACATCGGCCAACTCGCCGATCCCGACACGGCGACGGTCGTGATCCACGATAACGAAAGCAACCAACAGCCCTTCACGCCGCCGGCCTCCGAGCTGAGCGTGCTCATCAACGGTAAAAAGAAGACGAAGGGCAAAACGAAGACCGGCGCAGTGCTTCGCTTCCTCGCTCGGCAGGATGCGGGCTCGGACTTGAGCGGCCTCGAGGTGAAAATCCAGGCCACGGCGACGCCCGAGGACGCGGGGAGCTGGCTGAACCTGCCCGAAGCCGGCATGTCGCGGAACTCGCCGAGCAGCGTGACGTGGTTCCTTTCTACGCGGCTCTTTCCCACGGGCACGGTCTATTTCCGCACACGCAGCTACTCGAACGCGCACCGCTCGAACGCGGGCCCGGTAGTCGGCCCCTTTGTCATCGAGCCCGCGCCGCTCCTCGATATCGTCGCGCGCCCGCGCTCGGGCTTCACGCGCCCGTCGGAATTCCTGCTCTACGATGTGACGTGGCGGAATATCGGCACCGCGCCCGCGCTTCCCACCGTCGTCGCCATCGGGCGCCCCCGGCTCACCACGTTTGACACCGCGACGAATCTCAGCGGCGGCCTGCGCGACGGCATCCCGACCACAGCCACGCGGAAAATCTATTACGACATCGGCACACTCGCGCCAGGGCAGTCGCAGACGGAGACGATCCACTTCCGCGTGGATCCCGATGCCGAGGCGGGCGACGAAATCAAAAACTACCTCATGTCCATCTCCGCAAAAGGCGCGTCGGCGGCGATCTCCGAGACGATCACGCCGGTCATCGGCGCGCTGAAAATCACGATTGACGAAGATCCGAACGTCGCCGGAGCCGGTGACGTGATCCGCTACACGATCCGCGCGAGCAATGAGGCGGCCTTCGCCGTTACTGGCGCGACCGTGACGAATCAACTGCCCGCTGGTACTTTCATCGAGGAAATCCTCGGCGACGATGGCACGGGCAGCTTCCGCGGCACACCGCTGAACCGCGCGACACTCACGGCGACCTCGACGCCGGTTTCCTTCACGCCTTTTGCACTAGGCGAGCAGCGCGTGGTCACCTGGCACCTCGGCACGATCCCGCCAAATACCGAGCGCGAGATCCGTTTCTCGGTGCGCGTGCAGTACGACGTGCCAGGCACGCTCTTCAATGCCGACGGCTCGAAGGACACCGTCGAGATTCAAAACCGCGTGTTCTCGTTTTTCGCCACGCCGCCGAGTGGCGGCATCGTGCAGGCCTTCCCCGGCGCAAAAAAGGATCAGCCCGGCGCGGTGCCCGGCGAATTCGTCGCGCGCACGCTCATCAGCGAGGCCGACCCGGCCGCGCCGCCCGTGCTTTCCCTCACGAAACACGCCGACGGCGACGGCACGCTGCGCGCGGCGATCTCCGACGAAAAACGGGGCGTCGCCGTGCCCACCGCCGTCACCACCGTGGTGCCGGGGGGCGACATCATCTACACGCTCAGCTATCGCAACGAGGGCGACTCACGCGCGGAAAACATCGTGATCTTCGACAGCATCCCGCCGGAGTTCACCTTTGCCGGCGACATCACGGCAAACGGCGGCGCGCTGCACCCGGATTTCTACCGCTTCTTTGACAAGCGCGGAAAACCGCTCCCGTATCCCGGCCACACCATTGATCAGGATCTCGCAAAGGTCAGCCGCATCGAGTGGCGGCTCGGCAGCATCTCGGCGCGCAGTTTCGGCCGGCTTTCCTACCGCGTGACCGCGCACAATCCCGTGACGCTCAAGCCCGTGAAAGAGGGCAAAGCGGCGAAGCCCGTGGATGTGATCACCAGCGACTACTACATGGTCACCGAGAGCCTGAACACGTTCGTCTTTGGCGCGCCGCGGCAGACGGTCGTGCGCGTGGTCGAGCCGCTCACCCTCGCGGCCGATGCGACAAACTCGCCCAAGCGCGTGCGCCCCGGCGAAGTCGCGACTTACCACACCGCCTTCCGCAACAACAGCGACTCACTCGCCGCCAGCAACGTCGGCATCACGCAGGAAATCCCCGACGGCTTCGTCTTCACCGGCAGCACCTCCTCCGGCAGCTTCCCCGTCGCGCTCTACGATGCGAAAGGCCACGAGATCACCGAGCCCGCCACCACTGATGCCGTGCGCGAACGCGTGGCCACCGTGCTTTTCAACGTGGGCACCCTGCCCGGCTTCACCCCCGCAGATCCCGCGAACCCCGCGGCGCAGGGCGTCGTGAGCGTCTTCGCGCGCCTGCGACTGGAGACCGATGCGAAATTCCCCGACAAGATCGTGAACACCGACTTTGTCCCACCGCAACCGAGGCTGTTCTGGGATTACACCCGCCCCGCGCCAAAACGGGCGCGCCTGCCTCGCGGGCGCTTCGTCGCCAACGGCGAAGGCCCCACCGATGCGAGCAGCAACACCACGGCCAATGGCGAAACGCAACGCGTCGAGTATCCAATAGCTCCCGCGCTTTGGTGCCTGAAAAAATCACCGCTCGGTGCCTCATCGGGCGGCTCGATGACCTACTCGATCATGGCCGGCAATGGCGGCACCGAGGCTGCGAATGACATCGTCGTCGAGATGCAGATTCCCTCGGGCACCACATTCGTGAGCGCGGATAACGGCGGCAAAAAAGTCGGCGGCAATGTGCAATGGAAACTCGGCGCGCTCCCGCCCAGCACCGAGCGCGGCATGTCCTTCAGCGTCCGTGTCACGCTTAACAGCGGCACCGTGTATGACAACTCGTGCGTGGCCCACAGCTCGAATGCCGGCGCCTTCGCCGCAGGCCCATCCTCGACCACCGTCGCGGTCACCAATCTCGCCGGCCATGCCGAGACGATCTGGAACAACATCCTCGGCGCATTCGGCATCAACCTCCGCGGCAACAACCAGGCCGCCGTGCGTCCGAACGTGAAGCAGATCAAAGCCGACGGTTTCCAGATCACCTTTGGAGGCACGACCGCCATCACGAATGAATCCAACTGGATGATCATCCAGCAAGGCGCCGACTGCGTGATCGCGATCGGGCCCGCCGGCATCGTCGCCGGTGGCGGTGGCAACATCGTCGCGGGCGGTGGAGGAAACATCGTCGCGGGCATCGGCGGAAACATCACCATCCGCGGCACGCCGCTCACGGCGGACAACCTCGTCGGCATCGCACGCGCCATCGAGGCTGGCCAGCCGGTGCTCGGCGGAGGGGGCACCATCGTCGCCGCGGGTGGCGGCAACGTGATCAGCCACAACGGCAACGCACTCATCCGAAACGACACCGGTCAAAGCGCCGGAGCCATCGCCGGGCGAAATGCAACCATCGTCGCCGGTGGCGGAGGCAATATCGTCGCCGCGGGAGGCGGAAATATCGTTGCGGCGGGTGGTGGAAACATCGTCGCAGGTGGTGGTGGGAACATCGTCGCAGGTGGTGGTGGGAACGTTGTTACCCGCGTCGGTGGAAACATCGTCGCGGGTGGTGGTGAAAACATCGTCGCGGGTGGTGGTGGAAACATCGTCGCGGGCGGTGGTGGCAACTGACGCAGTGCCGCGCCCGGCGGTCTTGCGTGAATTGCGGACGGCCTATTACATCGCCGGATGCAAACCCGCCGCCTCGGCAAGACCGATCTCCATCTCCCGATCCTCAGCTTCGGCGCGTCGTCGCTCGGAGCGGAGTTTCGCAACGTCACGCTCGATGAAGTGCTGGCGAGCGTGCGCGTGGCGCTGGAGTGCGGGCTGAATTTCATTGATACATCGCCTTTCTATGGGCGCGGGATGAGCGAGGTGCTGCTGGGCGTGGCGTTGAAGGGGGTGCCGCGGGAGAACTACACGATTTGCACGAAGCTCGGGCGCTACGATCTCGGCCACTTCGATTTCTCGGCGAAGCGCGTCGCGGAGAGCGTGGATGTGTCGCTGCACCGGCTGGGCTGCGGGCACCTCGACCTCGTGCTCTGCCACGACATCGAGTTCGTGCCGATGCAGCAGATCGTGGATGAGACGCTGCCCGCGCTGCGGAGGATTCAGCAGGCCGGGAAGGTGCGCCACATCGGGTTCAGCGGATATCCGCAGAAAATTTTCCGCTTCATCTGCGAGCAGGCCGACGTGGACTGCGTGATGAACTACAACCAGTACACGCTGCAAAACACGCGCTTCGCCGATGAGACGGTGCCGTACCTCAAGGCGCGCGGCATCGGCGTGATGAATGCCGGGCCCTTCAGCGCGCGGCTGCTGACGAACGCCCCGCTCCCCGCGTGGCTGAAGGAGCCGGAATCCGTGAAGGCCGCGGCCCGCAAAGCGGCGGCTCATTGCGAGAGCAGGGGGGTGGACATCGCAAAGCTCGCGCTGCAATTCTGCCTCGCCAATGAGGACATCACGACAACCGTGAGCGGCAGCGCGAATCCGGCCAACATCCGCAAGTGGGCGCAATGGGCGGCCGAGCCTCTGGACACGGAGCTGCTGGCGGAGGTGCTGGAGATTTTTGCACCGGTGAAAAACATCGGGCATCTTGAAGGACGCCCGGAGAACAACTGAGGGGTATTTGTATTCGCCATTGCAGCGCCATCCGGGCAGGGTGCGTGGACGATGCGCGGTGAATCGAAACGACAACAAATCGAGAAGTTGATGGATGAGATCGGGCGTGTGGCGCGCGAGCCGGGGTGCGTGTATTTCACGGGCGGGGTGACGGCGGTGCTGCTGGGCTGGCGTGAGATGACGGTGGATGTGGATTTGAAATTGGAGCCGGAGCCGTTGGGGATTTTCGATGCGCTGCCACGGCTGAAGGAGGAATTGGAGATCAATATCGAACTGGCCGCGCCGGACGATTTCATCCCGGCCCTGGATGGGTGGCAGGGCCGGAGTCAGTTCATCGCCCGCCATGGAAAGGTGGACTTTTTCCACTATGACTTCTACGCGCAGGCCCTGGCGAAGATCGAACGGTGGCACGCCCGGGACCGTGGCGATGTGGGAGCGATGCTGGCGGGCGGATTGGTCGAGCGGGGACGGCTGCGGGAGTTTTTCAACGCGATCGCGCCGCGCTTGGTGCGCTATCCGGCGATTGATGTGGAAATGTTCCGCCGCCGGGTGGAGTCGGTGACGCAGGAGGGCCGGGGATGAGCGCTTTGACGCTCGATGGATTGCCCGGGGAGGAGTTGATCCGCGAGGGACTCAGTGACGGAGCGAAAGGGGTGGAAAGCGTGGCTTCTTTGCTGGTTGAGATCGCGGAGCCGCGCTTGACGGCGTGCGGGATTCACCAGCCGAAGCGCGCGACGGCGGCGGTGGATGCGGAGATTCGCCTGCATCACTTGCTCGTCGCGACGAGCGGGCGGGATGCCTACGGGCAATACAATGCATTGCTGCGGCGGTTGGTAAGTTTCGAGCGGGCCCTTGAGCATCGTTTTCGCCGCGCAGAAGGGAATTGATCGAGCCGCGTGAATCGGCGAGGGCTCATGCTGCCACATGAAAGCCATCCAACTTACGGAGCCAATGTCATTCCGCCGGCTCGATATTGCGGAGCCAGCCCAGCCGGGCACCGGCGAGGCGCTGGTGCGGATTCACAGCATCGGCATTTGCGGGACGGACTACGGGGGCTTCCTCGGCAAGATGCCGTTTTTCAGCTATCCGCGGATTCCCGGCCACGAACTCGGCGTCGAGGTGATCGCCGTTGGCATAGGCGTGACAAACGTGGCACCGGGCGACCGCTGCTCCGTGGAGCCGTACATCAACTGCCAGAAATGCTACTCGTGCCGGCGCGGCCACACGAACTGCTGCGAGGCGCACAAGACCCTCGGTGTGATGTGCGATGGCGGGATGGTCGAGCGGATGCTGCTTCCCGCGCGGAAACTGCATGTCTCGCGCAAGCTGACGTTTGATCAGCTCGCGCTCGTCGAGACGCTCGCCATCGGCTGCCACGCCATCAACCGCGCCAGCCCGAAGCCCGGCGAGCATGTGCTGGTGATCGGAGCGGGGCCGATCGGGTTGTCGGTGATCGAATTCGCAAAGCTCAGCGGCGCGAAGACGATCGTGATGGATATGAACGCCGCGCGGCTGGAGTTTGTGCGGGAAAAAATGGGCGTGGCCGACACGATCCTGCTCGCGCCGGGCGGCGAGGAGGCCGCCATCGCGCAGCTCTCGGCAATGACAGACGCCCGGCTCGCCGATGTGGTCGTGGATGCGACCGGGAGCAACAAGAGCATGGCAGGCGCACTCGCATACTGCGCGTTTGCCGGGCGGCTCGTGTATGTGGGGATTACGCAGCAGGAGGTGTCCTTCCTGCACGCGCCCGTCATGCACCGCCGCGAGATCACGATCATGGCCTCGCGCAATGCGCTCGCGCCGGATTTCACGCGGATCATTTCACTGATCGAGGAGGGAAAAATCAACACCGCCACATGGATCACCCACCACGCGAAGTTCGATGACATGATCTCGGTGTTCCCGACATGGCTGAAGCCGGAGACGGGGGTCATCAAGGCGGTCGTCAATTTATGAAACTCGACGCGCACCAGCATTTCTGGCGCTACGACGAGCGGGAGTATCCGTGGATTCCGAAAGGTTCGCCGCTGCACCACGACTGGCTGCCGGATGATCTCGCGCCCTTGCTCGCGGCTGCGGGACTCGACGGTTGCATCGCGGTGCAGGCGCGCCAGACGGTGGAGGAATCCCGCTGGCTGCTGACGCTCGCGGATCACGCCGGGATCATCAAAGGCGTGGTCGGATGGGTGGACCTTCGCTCGAACCGGGTGGAGGAGGAAATCGGGCCGCTGGCGAAGGATGCGCGCTTTGTCGGGGTGCGGCATGTGGTGCAGGATGAGGCAGCGGATTTCATGGATGGCGCGGACTTTCAGCGGGGGATCGGGAAGCTGGCGGCGTTCGGATTGAAATACGACATGCTCGTTTTTCCAAAGCACCTGCCGTCGGCGATCAGGCTGGCGGGGAGATTCCCGGAGCAGCCGTTCGTGCTCGATCACATCGCGAAACCGCCGATCGCGGATGGCATGCTGGAGCCGTGGCGCGGGCAGATCCGTGAGCTGGCCAAGGCAAAGAACGTGATGTGCAAAGTTTCCGGCCTGGTGACCGAGGCGAAGCACGACGGATGGAAGCCGGAGGAGTTCAAGCCGTACCTCGACGTGGTGTTCGAGGCGTTCGGCGAAGACCGGCTGATGTACGGCAGCGACTGGCCGGTGTGCCTCCTCGCCGGGAAATACGCGGCCGTCCACGAACTCGTGGCCCGGTACGCCGCGCAGTCATCGCCCGCCGCGCTGGAGAAGCTCTTCGGCGGGAACTGCGCGCGGTTTTACGGCCTGCCTGCCGGCCCCCCGGCCTGACGCGCCTCGCGACAATTCTCCGCAAGCTGCCTCACTGTTTGTCGCCAATGCGCATGCATTGCGCAGCCAGCCGCCGGTAGCCGGCATAGACCTGCGCGGAGGCTTTCGCGGCGGCGCGGGTGGGCGAGATGACGCGCGCTTTGCCGGATGGGGCCATGGCGCGGATGGCGGCACGCGCATCGGGGAAACATCCCGCGGCGAGCGCGCCGAGGATGGCTGCGCCAAGGGCGGGGCCCTGGCGCGCGGCGGGAATGATGATGCGTTCGCCGAGGATGTCGGCGCAGATTTGCAGGAAAAGCGGGCTGTGGTGCGGCAGGCCGCCGGTGGCGACGAAGCGCCGCACCGGCACGCCTCCCTCGCGCAGCGTGTCCACGATCCAGCGCAAGCCGCACGCGCTCGCCTCCAGCACGGAGCGGAAGACGTGCGCCGGTGTGTGGTTGAGAGTGAGGCCGGTGAAGGTGCCTGTGAGTGAGCCGTCCATGAGCGGGGTGCGACAGCCGTTGAACCAATCCACGCAGCGCACGCCGTCCGCGCCGGGCGGGATCGAGGCGGCTTGCGCGGAGAGCCTGGAAAAATCGGGGGCACCGAGCAGGCGGCGCGTCCATTCGAAGGCGTCGCCGACGGCAGCCTGGCCTGTTTCGTAGCCGAAGAAGCCGGGCAGGATGCCATCGCGCACGATGCCAGCGACGCCGGGCACGGACTTCTCCACGGCGGAGTTCAGCATGTGGCAACTGCTCGTGCCCATGACCATCACGAGAGTGTCCGGCTCCGCCGCACCCGCACCGGGGACACCCGCATGCGCGTCAATGATGGCCGCGCTGACTGGCGTGCCCGCGCGCAACCCGAACCGCTTCGCCATCGCCGCGGTCAACCCACCCGCGCACTCGCCCGGCGCGAGGAAGCGTCCCGGCATTTTCTCCGCGACGACATTCTCCATGCGCGGATGCAGCGCGCGGAAAAACTCACGCGACGGAAATCCGTCCTCGCGGCTCCACATGCCCTTGTAGCCAGCCTGGCAGGTGGAGCGCGGAACCTCGCCCGCTCCGCCACCGATGAGCTGCCACACAAACCAGTCGCCCGCCTCCAGCCACACATCCGTAGCTGCGTACACGCGCGGCGCACGCTCCAGCGTCTCGAGCATCTTCGGGAAAAACCATTCCAGCCCGATGATGCCGCCGTAGCGCGCAAGCCACGGCTCGCCACGCTCGCGGGCGAGGGCGTTGATGCGGTCGGTCTGCGACTTTGCGCCGTGATGCTTCCACAGCTTCGGCCACGCGAATTTCTCGCCGCGCCATTTCTCCGTGAGGCAAAGCGGCGTGCCGTCGGCCAGCGCGGGAAGCATCGTGCAACTTGTGAAATCCACGCCGATGCCCGCGACGTCGGCGGGTACGGCCTTTGCCAGGCGGAGCGCCGAGCGCACGGCTTTCGCCGCGGCATCGAGCCAGTCCTGCGGATGTTGCAGCGCAAAATCCGGCGGCAGCTTTTCGCCGGTGCCCGGCAGCGTCTCCGTTATCTGCCCGTGCTGGTATTTCACCACGGCGACGCCTCGCTCGCGCCCATGCAAATCCACGAGCAGCGCGCGTACGCTTTCCGTCCCGAAATCGAGTCCGACCGAGAGGTCCACGGCTTTGCGAGGTGAGGATCGAGAGTGCTGAACCACTGTCAGGGTCTGGCGTTGGCCTTGATGAAAGCAACGAGCTCTCCGCATTGGAAGAAGCCCTGCCACATGTTGTGGCCCTGATTTTTCGGGACGATCAACTGCATCGCTCCGCCGAGCTTGAGGTAACGTTTCTGGACCTCCCCCGAGTTCGCATCGAGCGGCACCAGCCTGTCCGAATCCCCGTGGATGGCGAACAGCGGGACACCCGCCTTGGCGATGGATTCCAGCCGTTCCACCGGATTGAATTCCTTGAGCCTCGATTGCAATGCATCGGCGGTCAGATCGAAGGCGCCGCATGCTTTTGAAATCCCCGGATAACTTGCCAGATCGCAGACGGGATAGATCCCGGCGAAGCCGCCGACGCTGCCGGCATTCTCCGCAGCCCAGCTCAGGGCCATCAACCCGCCGCGGCTCCTCCCGAGGAACACGGGCTTTTTTGCAAAGCCGCGCTTTTCCGTCAGTTCACGATAAAGCGACGTGAACACGGCGTTGCCGCGCGGACTCCCGTACGATTCGCCCGCGTCAATGCCCGCGATCGCGATGCCAGCGGCGAGGAATTGCTCAAACATCCACTTCTCCGCCGTTCCCGGCAGGCCCGGCAGCGTGGGCGCGTACCAGACCCACGGGACCGGGAGCTTCGGATCGGCGGCTGGCGGGGCAATGACAAAGGCCTCGTGCTTCCCGATCAAAAATGAATCGCCCGGCAACGGCAGGGCCTTTTTGGTTTTCTCCTGCGCCTGCAAGCCGTGCGTGAGGAGGACGAGGCCCGCGAGCAGCGGGAGAAAAAATGGACGCCGGTTGTGAATTCCGGGAAGAGGCCCGATTGGCAGTTTCATGTGGTCAGGATGGTTTGGTTTCCGCGAGCAGCGCCCGCGCGGCGCGGCGACGCATGGCGTAGCGTTTGACGAGTTCGTCCGCAATGACCCCGATGAGCAGCACCGCGCCGATGATGGCGAACTCGATGTTCGTGTAGTTCGTGGTGAGCATGATCATGTTGCGGAGGACCATGATCAAGGCCGCCCCGACAAGGATTCCGACGATCGTGCCCTCCCCGCCCCGCAGGCTGCATCCGCCCAGGACCGCGGCGGCGATCGCATACAGTTCGTAGAAATTTCCGAAGTCCACGGGCTGCGCGGTGTTCGAATCCAGCACATAGAGCATGCCCCCAAGGCCTGAGAGCGCGGAGCAGATGACGTAAGCGACGATCACCATCCGATCCGTATTGATCCCGCTGTAGCGCGCCGCCTCCTCGTTGCGCCCGAGCGCGAGCATGTAGCGGCCCCAGATCGTGCGGTTGAGAAAAATCGCCGCGAGAAGCGCCGCGACGAGCAGAAAAACGCACGGTGCGGGAAGCGTGAAGCCATCAACAAACGGGATGCTGATCTGCCCCGTGGCAAGCGTCCGCAGGCCGGTGAACTCGCCGCCGAACCCGACGGTCTGGTCCTGCGTGAATCCGCGCGCAATTCCCCGGTACATCATCAGTCCGCAGAGCGTCACCACAAACGGCGCAATGCGCAGTTTGGTGATGATCACGCCGTGGAAAATGCCGATGCCGACCGACACCAGCGCCACCGCCGCAAGCGCGGCGGGCATGGACCAGTTCTGTTTCGTCAGCAGCCAGGGCAGCCCGCAGCCCACAAGACACACGACCGATCCGACGGAAAGATCAATCCCGCCGGTGATGATGACGAACGCCACGCCTATGCTGATGATTCCAAGGAGCGCGGTGCGGCGGGCCAGGTTTTCGATGTTGTAACCGCTGAGGAAACCCTCGCTCAGGATTGCCGTGATGATGCAGACCAGGGCGAGCAGAGCCGTGATGCCGAGGATTTTCTTCATTGCTCAGGCAGCCACCTTTTCGCCCGCCGTGGCAAGGCGCATCACCGCCTCATCGCTCAGTCCGGCGCGTGCCAGTTCACCGGTGATCCGGCCTTCGTGCATGACCAGCGCGCGGTCGGACATGCCGAGGATCTCCTCCATTTCACTGGAGACAAAAAGGATGGCGACCCCTTCCCGCGCGAGCTCCTCCATCAGTCTGTAAATCTCCTGCTTCGCGCCGACGTCTATGCCTCGCGTGGGCTCGTCCAGGAAAAGCACGCGCGGACGCAGGGCGAGCCATTTGCCGAGGACGACCTTCTGCTGGTTTCCTCCGGAAAGGAACTGAACGATCTGCCGGTCGTGCGGCGTCTTGATCCGCAGGCTCCCGATCATTTCGGCACTCAGCTCCCGCTCCCTGCGGCCGTTCCGGAAGCCGGCCCGCTGGTCCTTCCGCAGGCTCGCGAGGCTCACGTTGTCGCGCACGGTCATTTCGAGGATCACGCCCTGCCTCTTCCGATCTTCCGGCACCAGTGCGAGCCCGACACCGATGGCCTCCAGCGGCGACCGTGGCGCTATCTCTTTGCCGGCCACGAGCATCGTTCCTCCCAGCGCAGGCGTGACCCCGAAAAGTGTCTCCAGCATTTCCGTCCGTCCCGCGCCGACCAGCCCGGCCACGCCGACGATCTCCCCGGCGCACAGTGTGAAAGAGAGCGCGTGGCCGGGATGCGCGGGCGTGCGAATGCCGGCGACCTCCAGCACGATCTGCCCGGGCGTGTGCGGTTCGTGCGGGTAAAACTGCGAGATGTCGCGACCGACCATGAGCTTCACCATCCCGTTGTGGCTGATCTCCTCGCGCGCGAGATCCCCTGCGTTTTCACCATCGCGGAGGACGGTCACGCGGTCGGCAAGCTTCTTCACCTCGCCGAGCCGGTGCGAAATGTAGATGACGCTCACGCCGCTGCTCCGCAGGTCGTGGATGACCTTGAACAGTTTCTCCGCCTCACCGGCGGAAAGGCTCGACGTCGGCTCGTCCATGATGAGGACGCGCGCATTCACCGAGAGCGCCTTGGCGATCTCCACGAGCTGCTGGCAGCCGATGGGAAGCGTGCCCACGAGCGTCGCGGGATCCACATCGAGGCCCACGGCATCGAGGAATTTGCGGGCCTCGCGCCTGATCCGCTTCGTGTCAACCAGTCCGCCACGAAGCGGTTCGCGTCCGAGAAAGATGTTCGAGGCGACATCGAGATTGTCGGCGAGGTTGAGTTCCTGGTGGATGAGCGCAATGCCCCGGGCCAGGGCGTCGTGGACGGATCGGATTTCGACCTCCGCGCCATTCATCAGGATCGCGCCGGAATCGGGCCGCTGCACACCGGCGAGAATCTTCATCAGCGTGCTTTTCCCCGCGCCGTTCTCACCGATGACGGCGAGCACCTCCGCGGGTTGAAGCGCGATGCTCACGCCTTTCAGTGCGCGGACGCCGGGGAAGGACTTCGAGAGTTTTCTGACTTCGAGGAGCGGCGCGCTCATTGCGTCGCGGTCGTTACTTGCCCGATCCCGTCTTCGCCTTCAGGTCCGCCCAGAACTCATCGACATTGTCCTTCCGGATCTGCCGTGCGGGGATGTCAATGAACTTGTTTGCGGGGATCACCGCATTGTTCCCCTTCGCCAGTTCGGCAAGCACCTCGACCGACTTGAAGCCGTACATATAGGGATTCTGCACGACCGTGCCGTGGACCGTTCCTTTCTGGATGCCCGCGAGGGTCGCATCGTCCTCGTCGAACGCGATCATCTTCACCTGCCCGAGTTTGCCGGCCTGCTGGAGCACCTCGAGCATGAGCGGCGGATTGTACGCGAAAAGCCCGACCATGCAGTTCACATCGGGATGCTTCGCGAGCGTGTCCTCCACGTTGGCCTTGCCCTTGGCAAAGTTGAACTCATCGGTGAGCGTGCCGAGAATCTTGAAGCCGTTTCCTTCGAGCACGGTGCCCGGCGGATCGAAATTGGCGGGATTCTCCGGCCGTCCGAGGATGGCGTCTATGGTGCCCTGGCGGCGGCGCTTCGCGTTGTCCTGCTCGAGCCGTCCGATGAAAATCATCACGCTTCCGCCCTTGGGCATCGCCTCCCGCACGAGGTCGCCGCAGAGGCGGCCCGCCTTGTAGTTATCCATGCCGATATAAATCAGCCGCGCGCTGTCCGGCGCGTCGGAATCGTGCGTGACGAGCTTCGTGCGCTTCGCGGCTTCGTTGAGCAATCCGGTCTGGTTCGCCGGATCTATCGGGCTCACGGCGATGCCATCAATCCCGCGTGTCAGCAGATCCTCGATCATTCGCTTCTGCCCCACGATCCCCTCCGCCGGCATGAGCGTCTGGGCATCCACCCCGAATTTCTCGCCCGCGGCCTTCACGCCGGCGGATGCGATGGTCCAGAACGACGCCACGCCGTTGGTGACAAAAGCGACCTTCTTTTTGCCGGAGGAGCCGGAACCCGAAGGTGCGGACGGTTTGCAGCCGGTGACAAGGATTGCCGCGAGGGCGAGGATGGTGGTGGTGAGTTTCATCGGGTTTTCAGAATGAGATTTTCAACGAGCTGGAAGGAGCATCGGGCGGCAGCTTGATGGAAGGCGGGAGGCATCGTCACGCACATATTCATGGCGCGCTAATGAACCGTCATCCCGCCGTTCACGTGCAAATTTTGTGCGGTGACAAACGACGCGGCCTCGCTGGCGAGGAAGACTACGGCGCCGGCGACATCCGCCGGCACGCCCCAGCGGTCGGCGGGGATCAGCGCGCGGTAGCCGTCCTTCTGCTCCTGCGGATCGTTCGCGTGGCGCTCGACGGGGATCCAGCCGGGGCAGATCATGTTCACGGTCACGCCCCACCGCGCGACCTCGGTGGCCAGCCCTCGATTGAAGCCATTCTGCCCGGCTTTCGCGGCGACGTAGGCGGTGAAATTCGGCACGCCACGCGCGACGACTTCCGAGCCGATGTTGATGATGCGGCCCCAGCGCTGCTGCTTCATATGCGGCAGGCAGGCCTTGGAAAGCAGCACCGGACTCTTCACGAAAAAATCGAGCATCTGCTGATAGAACGCCCATTCGTATTCCTCGATGGGTTTCTGCGGCTGGTCGGGCGTGGCGTTGAGGACGAGGATGTCCACCGGGCCGAGCTGCGCGGCGATTTCCGCGACGATGCGCGGCACGTCGGTCTCGCTGCTCACATCGCCGCGCACCAGCATCCCTGCGCAGCCGGCGGCTTTGAATTCCGCGAACGCCGCTTCCGCGCGCGGGACGTTGTTGTTGAAATTCAGCGCGACCTTTGCGCCTGCTTTGCCGAGGGCGATGGCCATCGGTTTGCCGAGGCCGGTGGTGCTGCCGGTGACGAGCGCCACGCGGCCGGTGAGTGAGAATGGATTGGTCATCGGCCAAGGAAATGCCACTTCGCGCACGTCTCAGGCGAGAATTTCCTTTATGACATGCCCATGCACGTCCGTCAGCCGGCGATCTATGCCGCTGTGGCGGAAGGTGAGTTTCTCGTGGTTGATGCCGAGCAGGTGCAGAATCGTCGCGTGAAAGTCGTAGCTCGTCGTCACGTCCTCGACAGCTTTCCACGACCACTCGTCGCTCTGGCCGAGCGCGGTGCCGGGCTTGATGCCCGCGCCGGCGAACCACGAGACGAACGTGCCACCGTTGTGGTCGCGTCCGAGGGTATTGCCCTGCGTGAACGGCATCCGGCCAAACTCCGTCGTCCACACAAGCAGCGTGTCCTCGAGCAGGCCGCGCGCTTTCAAATCCATGAGCAGCCCGGCGGCGGGCAGATCCATTTTGCGCGCGGCGGCGGGGAGTTCCTTGGGGATGTTGGCGTGGTTGTCCCAATTGTCCGCGCCGCCACCGTGGCCGCTCCAGACCTGCACGAAGCGCACGCCGCGCTCGATCATGCGGCGCGCGAGCAGGCAGCGTTTGCCAAAATCCGCCGTCTCCGTCTGGCCGAGGCCGTAGAGCTTTTTCGTCGCGTCGGTCTCGCCCGCGAGGTCGAGCAGCTCGGGCGCGGAAAGCTGGAGGCGTGCGGCGAGTTCGTAGCTCTCGATGCGCGCGTTGAGCCGTGAATCATCGGGACGCTCCGCCGCATGCGCGGTGTTCATTTCGCGCAGCAGTGCGAGGCCATCGGCACGGCTCGCAGGGGTGATGTGTTGCGCGGCTGCCGGTGGCTGCAGGTGCGTCATCGGCTGCGGCGCGCTGGCGTGGATGATGGTGCCCTGGTGATTCGCGGGCAGGAACCCGGACGTGAACGCGCTGCGCCCGTTGTAGGGCAGCCCGCGCGCATCCGGCAGCGCGACGAAGGCGGGTACGTTGTCCGCCAGACTGCCGAGCGCATGCGACACCCACGCGCCCGCGCACGGGAAACCCGGCAGCACGAACCCGCTCGTCTGCAAATACGAAGCGGGGCCGTGGACGTTCGACGCCGACTGCATCGCCATGAGGAATGCCATGTCGTCCACGTGCCGCGCGAGATGCGGCAGCGCGCTGCTCACCCAGCGCCCGCACTGCCCGTGCTGCGCCCACTCGAACGGGCACTTCATCAGCGCGCCCGGCACGCTCACGCTCGCCTCCACGCGCGCGCCGCCGCCGGGGTCGAACTTCTGCCCGTGCCGCGCGATGAGCTGCGGCTTGTAGTCGAAAAGGTCGCACTGGCTCGCCCCGCCGTTCATGAAAAGCTGGATGACGCGCTTCGCCTTCGGCGCAAAATGCGGCGCGCTGGCACGGGCCTCGCGCTGCAGCAACGACGCGAGCGCGATGCCGCCGAGCCCGGTGCCGAGCGTGCCTAGAAAATCGCGGCGTGTGCGGGTGATGTTCATCGCTCAGTCGGGGTGGAGAAATTCGTTGCTGTTGATGATGACGTGGACGGCGTTCGCGAGGCCGTGCTTTTGCGCGTAGGTGGTGAAGCGCGCAAGTTCATCGGGACGAGGCTGGCGCTGGAGCAGCAGACGGAAAGTGTGGGCGACTGCCGCGCCGGCCTGCGCTTCCTTTTTCACCCGCGCCGCGATGTGTTCGCACTGCCGGATGGCGAAGGCGTTGTTCAGCATCGCGAACGCTTGCACTGCGGTGGTCGAGGCGCTGCGCACGGGGGTGAAGGCGCCGCCGTCGGGGCAGTCGAGCGCGTCCATGAATGGGTCGGGCACGGTGCGGAAAAGGAAGCGGTAGATGGCGCGGCGGCGGGCGGGCGGCGAGTCAGGATCGAAGCGCTCGTAGTCGAGAAATGCCGGGTTTCCGCCGGACATGAAGGTGGCGTCGCCGCGCGCGATGAACTGCACCGCCGCAGGGCCGCCCATCGTGAGATCGAGCTTGCAGCTGAGCGCGAGCAGCGTGTCGCGCACCTGCTCCGCGGTGAGGCGCTGGCGGTTCATTCGCGCGAGGAGGCGGTTGTCGGAATCGCGGGCGTTGAGCGCGTCGCGCGAGGATTGCCGGTAGGTCGCGCTGGTGAGGATGAGCCGGTGGAGTTGCTTGAGCGAGCCGCGCGCCTCATCGCGGAACCACACGGCGAGCCAGTCGAGCAACTCGGGATGCGAAGGCGTGCCGCCCATTTTGCCGAAGTCGTTCGGCGTGTCGCAGAGGCCGCGACCGAAGTGGTGCGCCCACACGCGGTTCACGATGCTGCGCCAGGTGAGCGCGTTGCGCTCGTCGGTAAGCCAGCGGGCGAGCGCAGCGCGGCGCGCGGATTCGTCGGCGGGGTTGCGGATGGCGAGATCGGGCGACATTCCGGGAACACACGCGAGCGCGCCGGGGCCGATGAGCTGGCCGGGCTTGCTGAGTTCGCCGCGCGCGAGGAGGTGGATGGGGCGCGGTTGCGGCGAGGGTTTGAAGTTGTCGCCGTCGGGCGGGAAATCCCGTGTCACTGCATAGACCAGTTGCGGGGCGGGCAGCGCGGCAAGGGCGCGTTGGTTTTCCAGCTTCAACACCGCCAGCGCCAGTTCATGCTGTTGCGCGGGCGTGCGCTCATCCTTCGGCACCCGCAGGAGTGCCATGATCTCCGCCGGCAGTTTCCTGGCGGCTGCCGCGACCGGCACGTCGTCGCTGGCGGAAAGGCGGAACCGCCCGATGCCGTGCCCAGGCACGCCGTCTTGAAACTCAAGCCGGAACGTGAACGTCGTGTTCTCCTCGAATGAAACGGGATCCTTCACTTCAAAGACCGCCTCATGCGGTTCGCCGTAGCGCGGGTGCACGCCCCACTGCGTCTTGTCTTTTCCATCAATCGCCTGCGCGGCGGTAATCGCGGGGCCCTCGTCGTAGTCGGCGGAGGCGCGCGCAAAGACGAGCGGCCGGGCGGCTTCGGCGGTGCCATCGGGCGAAGCGGAGGCGCTGAATTCCGAGAGATGAAAGTTGCCATTGTCCCAGCGGCCCGGGCCGCGCTTGGGCAGCCGGTCATCGGGCAGCACCTCGAGCCGCACCGCGCCCAACTTCCCTGCCCGCCGGCGCGCGGTGACGGTGTAGGTGTCGCGATCGGGCCGCTTGCCGCTGACGAACCACGAACCGTCGGCCTGCCGCGTGAACTCAGCGCCGCCGGTCGAGACGACGTTCATGATCTCGAATGGCGTCCACCCATTCTCCCGCTGCGCCCACGCCTGCTCCCACGCGGCGACTTTCCGCGCGACCTCCGGCGAGCCCAGCAGCGCCGGATCGCGTTTCTCCAGCGCGCGCTTTTCGGCGAGCAGGCGCGCGCGCTCCGCCTGCGTGCGCGCGTCCGTGTCGAAGGGTCGGTTGGCGCGGTCCACGCCCGCGAAGACCGCCTGGAGCGCGTAGTATTCGCGCTGCGTGATGGGATCGAACTTGTGATTGTGGCAGCGGGCGCAGTGGACGGTGAGGCTTTGGAAAGTGCCCATCACGGTGCTCACCATGCTGTCGCGGTCGAGATTCTGCGCCGAGCGATGGTCCACGGTGTCCTCGCGGACTGTGACCATCAGCGTGTGATCCCACGGCCCGGCGGCGACGAAGCCGAGCGCGACCGTGGCCTGCGGGTCGTCGGGAAAAAGCGCGTCGCCCGCGACCTGCTCCTGCACGAAGCGCGCGTAGGGTTTGTCGTCGTTGAACGCGCGGATGACGTAGTCGCGGTAGGGCCAGGCATTCGGGCGGGCGTAGTCGTGGTCGTTGCCGTGGGTGTCGGCGTAGTTGGCGACATCGAGCCAGTGGCGGGCCCAGTGCTCGCCGTGGCGCGGGGAGGCGAGGAGCTTGTCCACGAGGCGCTCGTAGGCGATGGACGCGGTGGACTTGATGGACGAGACTTCGACGAATTCCTCGACCTCCTCCGGCGTTGGCGGCAGGCCGGTGAGGTCGTAGCTCAGCCGCCGGATGAGCGTGCGCGCATCGGCCTCCGGCGAAGGCGCGAGTTTTCTCTCGGCGAGTTTCGCGGAAATGAACGCGTCTATTGCCCAAGGAGGGGCGACATTCCTGTCGCCCCTCCTTGGCACCGCGGGTTTCACCAGCAGGGTGAGCGACCAGTGCGGTTTCGCATCCTTCGCGCCCGCGAACTCATCCGGCCACGCCGGCCCTTCATTCACCCACGCGCGGAGCATCGCGACTTCCGCCGCCGTGAGCGGCGGTTTGTCGCTTTTTTTCGGCGGCATCACCGTCTCCGGATCCTCGCCGCTCACGAAGCGGATGAGCGGACTCTTCTTCGCATCATGCGGCACGATGGCCGCGTCACCGCTCTCGCCGCCCTTCAGCGCGATCTCGCGCACGTCGAGCCGGTAGCCGCTCTTCTGCTTCTCGGGGCCGTGGCAACCGAGGCAGCTCCGCTCCAAAATCGGCCGCACGTCCCTGGCGAAATCCACGGCGGCGGCGGATGCGGACGACAGAAAGATTGGGAGCAGAAAAATGAAGGGCAGGCTGTGTCGGAACGATGCAGTTGCGCGAGCACTGCGAAGCGGAACACAGGCTTCCAGCCCGCTGACCCATGCACCGCATGGGGCGGACGCGGCAGGTGTGACGCCTGCCGGCGGCACAGGCTGGAAGCCTGTGTTCCGGCTGAGACGCACGGACTCCCGCCGGCGTCTGATTTTTTGCGACGACATTTTGCCGCCAGGAATTTTCCCGCCGGCAATCACACGAGAATGCTCTTGATGACGTGCCCATGCACGTCGGTGAGCCGGCGGTTCACGCCGTTGTGGTAGAAGGTGAGCTTTTCATGGTCGAGGCCGAGGAGGTGCAGGATGGTCGCGTGGAAATCTGGGATGATGACTTTGTGTTCCCCGACGAAATAGCCGATCTCGTCAGAGGTGCCGTAGCTGATCCCTTTTTTCACGCCGGCACCCGCGAGGAAGCAGGTGAAAGCGGTCGGATGATGGTCGCGTCCGGGCTTGCCCACGCCTTGCGTTGCGGGGCCGCGGCCAAACTCCGTGGACCAGACAAAAAGCGTGTCCTCTAGCATTCCGCGCTGCTTCAAATCCTGCATGAGGGCGGCCACGGGCTTGTCCATCGTGGCGGCCTGGTTGTCGTGGTTCTCCTTCATGTTTTCGTGGCCGTCCCAATTGATGCGCGGGCTGCCGAACGCGCCGCCGTTGAGGATCTGAACGAATCGCACGCCGCGCTCGAGGAGGCGGCGCGCCATGAGGCAGTTCCGGGCGAAGCCTTTGTTGGCGGGCTCGTTGATGCCGTAGAGTTTTTTGATGGCGTCCGGCTCGCTATCGAGGCTTGTCGCATCGGGGATGCTCGATTGCATGCGCGCGGCGAGTTCGTAGGAGCGGAGGCGCGCGGCGAACGCACCGTCGCCAGGACTCGCGCTGGCGAAGTCGCGATTCATCGAGGCGAGCAGTTCCATGTCGGCGGTGCGTGCGGCGGGCGTCACGTCGGCGGGCGTGCGCAAATCGGCGATGGGCTCCGCGGCATTGGTGCGGAAGGAGACACCCTGATGGTTCGCGGGGAGAAAACCGGAGGTCCAGTTGATCGAGCCACCCGCAGGAAGTCCGCGCGGGTCGGGCAGCACGACGAAGGCGGGGAGGTTTTCGTTTTCCGTGCCGAGCCCGTAGCTGAGCCACGCACCCATGCAGGGGAAGCCGTTCAACGTGAAGCCGCTGTTCATCTGAAAGGCCGCCGGCGTGTGATTGTTGCTCTTCGCAAACATGGATTTGATGAAGCAGATGTCGTCCGCGCACCCCGCGAGGTGAGGCAGCAAATCGCTCACCCACGCGCCGGATTTCCCGTGCTGGCGGAAGTTGTACACGCTCTTCATCAGGCGTCCCGGCTGGCCAAAAAAACCGAGGTTTTCGCCCTTGCCCTCGAGTGTCTTGCCGTGCATCCGCTCCAGCTCCGGCTTGTAATCGAACGTCTCCAGATGGCTCACGCCGCCCGCGCAGAACACCTGCACCACGCGCTTGGCCTTCGCTGGAAAGTGCGGCTTGATCGCCGGGGACGAGCCCGCTGCCCGCGCGTTGTCGCGTTGAAGCATCCAGGCGAGGGCGATGGCCCCGAGACCGCCGCCGGAGTTCCACAGGAAGTGGCGGCGCGAGAATGGTGTGGTGTTATCGGACATAGATGAATTCGGTGGAGTTCAGCAGCGCCCAGCAAACGCCGGCGAGGCCCCGTTCCTTCGCGGCGGCGGAAGTCCGGGCGGTCTCCCCGGTGGTGGGCGGGCGCCCGAGCGCGAGGAGATACGCGCTCCGGATGGTGGCATTGATGTCATCGCCACCCGCTTTCTTCACGCGCTCGGCGAGGGACTTCGCCTGGCGCTGCACGAAGGAGTTGTTCATCAACTCGAGCGCCTGCAGCGGTGTCGTGGTCACTCCGCGGCGCGGCGTTTTCACGGATGGATCAGGGCAGTCGAATGCTTCGAGCAGCGCATCCTTGCCGCTGTTCACGTTTGCGCGATAGACGGTCCGGCGGTTGAACTCCGGCCCGGGGCGGTCCGCGAGATGGTAAAATGCAGCGCCAAATTCCGTGATTGTGAACGGACGGAAGCTCGGCCCGCCCATGGCGGGATTGAGCTGGCCGCTCACAGCGAGCATCGCATCGCGAACGGCCTCGGCTTCGAGCCGGCGGGGAGTGAAGCGCCAGAGCAACTGATTGTCGGCATCGAGATCCGCTGCCTTCCCGTTAAACGCGGACGACTGCCGGTAGGTCGCCGAATGCAAAATCAGCCGGTGGAGCGCCTTCACGCTCCAGCCGCTCTCGATGAATTTCACCGCCATCCAGTCGAGCAACTCGGGATGACTCGGCTTCGCACCGCTGGCACCGAAATCGTTCGGAGTCGCGACGAGGCCCTGCCCGAAATGCAGATGCCACACGCGGTTCGCCATCACGCGCGCGGGCAGCGGATTGCGCGGGTCGGCGAGCCAGTCGGCAAATTTCAGCCGCCGCTTTGCCTCGGGTGCGTCCGCAGGCAGGCCGAAGTCGGGTTCGAGTTCGAAAATGGCGCTCAGGGTGCCGGGCGTGACGACCTCGCCCGGTGAAGTCACATTGCCCCGGAGAAGCCGCTTCGTGGGCGGTGGCTGGATGCGCGTGCCGACATAGGAACTTTCGCCGCGCGAGGGTTTGACGGGCGCGAGGCGTTGGAGCGACTCGCGATTTTTCTTCAGCCCGGCCAGCGCGGCATCACGGGCGGCCCGCTGTTCACCGGTGAGCGCGGCGAGGATGTCCTCCTGCGAGATGGACGATCCGCCGGCGAGGAACGACGCCGTGATTTCCGCTTCGCTCAAGGCGCGGTCGTAGAGCGCGGCCTGCTGGATCTCCCCGCTGAGATGGGCCTTGCCAGCACCCGTGTGGCGCAGTCCCAGCAGGATGCGACCATCACCCGCTTTGTAAGTCGCGAGAGACTTCGCCTTGTAGGGTTTTCCCGTGAGCTTTCCATCGCGATAGAAAGTGATGGTCTGGTCCGCGCCATAGACGATGGCCACATGCACGAATGTGCCGAGAGACGCAGCCTCGGCAGGCATTGCGATGTCCTGAGTGCGCGCATAGGCGGCACTTCCCGCCATCCATTTTTTCGGCTGCCGTTCACCGTACACGATGGCATCAAACTCACCCCCAGTGCTGTCCTCGATGGAAATGGCCGCACCGCCGCCCTGATCGAGCGTTGCCAGCGAGACCCACGCCTCCAGCGTTTTCGCCGTGATGTCTTTTGGCAGCGGCTCCGTCTTGAAAAAGGCGCCCGAGTTCCGAAGTTTCAAGCGCCCATCAGCGATCTCCGCGCCCCCTTGCAGCGTGCCGGGCATCACGGCGGCTTTCGTGCCGTCGAATTTCCAGCGCGCAAACGCGGCCGGTCCCGGTGGTGGTGTGGTCTTCGGTCGCCTCGCCGTCGCGAGTTTCGCGCCCTCGGCTTCGATCTGGGCCACCTGCTTTTCCGCCGCGGCGATGGCCTTTTCCAGCTCCTCCCTCGGCCCCTTTTTCTCCCTCGGCTCTTCCGCCCTCGTGATGGTCCTCTCGCCGTGCTTCACACCCTCGAAAACCGATTTCAGCCGGTAGTAATCCTCGTGCGGGATCGGGTCGAACTTGTGCGCGTGGCACCGCGCGCAGTTGACCGTGAGCCCGAGAAACGTCTGCCCCACCACGCCGAGCAAGTCCTCGAGTTC
This sequence comes from Prosthecobacter debontii, assembly GCA_945861385.1. GTDB lineage: Bacteria > Verrucomicrobiota > Verrucomicrobiia > Chthoniobacterales > Chthoniobacteraceae > SXWH01. The sequence goes on along the minus strand of CAMAUI010000018.1, from coordinate 2,978 downwards.
GTCCTCGCGGGTGATCAGCTTTTGCGTGGCGTTTGCCTGCGCGTTTCCCGCCTGGTCCCACGGGCCGCAGACGAGCAGGCTCGGCGCGACCATGCCGTCAGTCGTCACCGGCTCGATCACGTCGCCGGCGACCTGCTCGCGCATGAAGCGGTCGTACGGTTTGTCCTCATTGAAACTCTTGATGACGTAGTCGCGGTAGTGCCATGCGTTGTTGCGAATGCGGTCGTATTCAAAGCCCTGGCTCTCCGTGTAGCGGGCCACGTCCAGCCAGTGCCGCCCCCAGCGTTCACCGTAGTGGGGACTGGCGAGGAGCTTTTCCACGAGCGCTTCGTAGGACAGATGGGTCGGATGGGACGGGTTGACGAATGCCTCTACATCCTCCGGGGTCGGCGGCAGGCCGGTGAGGTCGAAAGTGACACGCCGGATCAAGGTCGGGCGGTCTGCGGGCGCCGACAGCGCGAGGCCTTTTGCGGAAAGTTTCGCCTGCACGAACGCGTCAATTGGCGCCAGCGGAGGAGCGGCTTTCCTGTCTCCCTGAGCCCCGGCCACCCCCGGCACAGCAGGCATCTTCAGCGGCTGCAAGGACCAGTGATCGCTGCGGATACGCGCCACCTTGCCGTCGTCCGGCCAGTTCACGCCTTGATCAATCCACGCGCGCAACAGCCCGATCTGCGCCGCCGTAAGCCGCTCGCCCTTGTCTTTCGGGGGCATGACCGTGTCCTCCTCAAGTCCCGCGACGAGATGGATCAGCCGGCTCGCCGCGCTCTTCCCCGGCTCGATGATCTTCCCGTCGTCACCGCCCTGCATCGCCCGCGCCTTCGCATCGAGCCGCAGACCGCCCTTCTGCTTCTCCGGCCCGTGGCATTTCACGCAGCGGTCAGCGAGCAGCGGCTGGATGTCGCGCGCAAAATCCACCGTCACGGTGGCGGCGGGCGGGAGCTTGGAAATATCCACCGCTTTGGCCGCGCCGTCCGCCGCACCCGCCCGCGGCTGCGGACAGGTGGCTAAAATCAAGGTGGCAAGCGCGGTGATGATGGATCGCATGAGATGAGTGATTCAGTGGTAACGGGGAGCCAAGCGGGAGATCATCACCGTGCAAGGATATTGCTTAGGCGGAAATCCGTCTGATGCCCCGGGTTCCGGGGGCGCCGGCGGTGCGTCCGGGGAGCCGCTTGACAGCCGCGCGCGGAGCGCGGAGACAAGGCGCGTGCCGCTTGTCGAAGTCCGCAATCTGAAAGTCTGGTTCCCGATCCGCTCGGGTGTTTTCCGCCGCCATACCGGGGATGTTAAGGCCGTGGACGATGTGAGTTTCAGCATTGAGAAGGGGACGACCGTGGGGCTTGTGGGCGAGAGCGGAAGCGGAAAGACGACGATCGGCCGCGCGCTGCTGAAGCTGATCCCGGCGACGGCGGGGCAGGCGCTTTTCAACGGAACCGATGTGCTGCCGATGAGTGAGGGCGAGTTCCGGCATCACCGGCGGGAGATGCAGATGATCTTCCAGGATCCGTTTGGCTCGCTGAATCCACGGCTGTCCATTTTTCAGATCATCGGCGAGGCGCTGGAGATTCATTTTCCGATGATGAACCGGGAGGATCGGCGGGCGCGCGTGGCGGAACTGCTGGTGAAAGTGGGGCTCAAGCCGGACATGATGGAGCGCTATCCGCATGAGTTCAGCGGCGGGCAGCGGCAGCGCATCGGCATCGCGCGCGCGCTGGCGGTCGAGCCGAAGTTCATCGTCTGCGACGAGCCCGTGAGCGCGCTGGATGTGAGCGTGCAGGCGCAGATCGTGAACCTGCTCCAGGACCTGCAGGAGCAGCTCGGGCTGACTTATCTTTTCATCGCGCACGACCTCGCGGTGGTGGAGCACATCAGCGACCATGTGCTGGTGATGTACCACGGCAAAATCGTCGAGAGCGCATCCGCGGAGGCGATCTACGAGAATCCGCAACACGAGTACACGAAGAAGCTGCTGGCGGCGGTGCCGGTGTTTGGCTGACGCGTCCGCGCAATGACGCCGTTTCTCCGAAAATTGCTCGGCATGAACTGGCTCCTTTTCGCCAGCGTGGTCGTCATTGGGATGGCGGGGATTCTCTTCATCAATGGCGCGAGCTACCTGCAGCCGCAGTATGGTTACTGGCAGAATCAGGCGAAGTTCTTGGGTTTCGGCCTCGTGGTCTTTCTCATCATTTCGATGGTTGATTACCGGTGGATCAAGTGGGCGGCGGCGCCGTTGTTTCTGCTCAGCATCGGGCTGATGGCGCTCACGTACACGAGCCTCGGGCGCGAGGTGAACGGCGCGCGATGCTGGCTCCAACTGCCCGGCTTGCAGCAGTTCCAGCCCTCCCAATTGATGATCCTCGCCGGCATCCTCGTGCTCGCGCTTTTCCTCTCGGCCTGCCGCTCGTGGCATCCGGCGCTGAAGCTCCTCGGGGCCGGCGTCATTGTCGCCCCGGCGATGATCCTCATCCTCAAGCAAAACGACTACGGCATGACGCTCGTGTGGGTGCCCGTCGTCGGGGTCGTGCTCTGGCTGGCGAAGCTGCCGCTCCGGTGGCTGGCGCTCGTGACGCTCATCGCGCTCACGGCGCTGCCGCTGGTGATCAATTTCGGCCTCAAGCAGCACGCGCGCGACCGCATCGTCACTTTCATCAATCCCGACGCCGATCCGCGCGGGACCGGCTACGCCGTCAACCAGTCCCTCATCGCCGTGGGCAGCGCGGGCTTCAGGGGGAAAGGGTTCAAGGCGCAAGGCACGCAGCTCGAGAGCAAGCTGATCACCGCCGACGAGGCGCACACGGATTACATCTTCACCACCATCGCAGAGCAGTGGGGCTTTCTCGGCGGCGCGGCACTCATCGCCGCCTTTGCAGTGCTGCTTTGCTCGTGCCTGCTCACGGCGTTTCGCGCGTCCGAGCCCTTCGGCCTGCTGGTCGTTGGCGGGATCGTCGCGCAGGTTTTCTTCCACGTGTACCAGAACA
>CAMAUI010000017.1 GCA_945861385.1 Prosthecobacter debontii | reverse complement strand
CGTCTTCGTCACCGATCGCCCAGCGGAGGCGGGGACACCGCCGGCGGACTTCGACTGGGATCTTTTCCTCGGTCCCGCCATCGAGCGCCCCTTCAGCAGTGTGTATATCCCCGGCCCGAAATGGTATCGCTGGTGGGACTTTGGCAGCGGCACGATGAGCGATCTTGGCTCGCACTGGAACGACCTCCCATTCTGGGCACTCAAGCTCGACGCACCACAAACCATCGAGGCCAGCGCCGGCCCCGCGCATGCCGAGCTCGCCCCCGCGACCATGACCGCCACCTACGAGTACGGGCCCCGCGGTGACATGCCCGCGTGCCGAGTCACCTGGCATCAGGGCGAAATGAAACCCGCGCCTTGGACCGAGAAGAAGATCCCGCAATGGGGCGACGGCTGCCTCTTCATCGGCGAAAAGGGAATGCTCCTCTCCGACTACGGCAGGCACGTCCTCCTTCCCGAGGATCAGTACAAGGATTTCCAGCGCCCCGCGCGCAGCATCCCCGAGAGCATCGGCCACCACGCCGAATGGCTCCTCGCCTGCAAGACCGGCTCTCCGACCACCTGCAACTTTGAATACAGCGGCGGCCTCACGGAAGCCAACCACCTTGGCAACGTCGCATATCGGGTCGGGAAAAAGATCGCGTGGGATCCGGTGAAACTCGAATGCCCCGGAACACCCGAGGCCGCGAAATTCATCAAGCGCGAATACCGAAAAGGCTGGGACTTCGGCGCGATTTAAGCCCGGCGCACTGCCCTCCGGAGGGCGCCAAGCCGGCAACTGTGGGCGCAGATCCGGCTAATTTCCCCCTTTCGCGGCACGTATGAACTGTGCAACTTAGCCACTATCCTCGCCAATGAATCTCCGGACTTTTCAAATCGCAATCACTGCCATCGCTTCTTTGGTGTGCGCCTCCGCCTCGGCCGGATCGGCAGCGTCCGCGCCGGAAATTGTCTCCGCCCGCTGGCGCACGGTGCGCGTCAGCGTGCCCGCTGGTTTTGAAAGCGTGACGCTTCAACGCAAAAGCGCGCGTCCGGGCAACCCTTGGGAGACGGTCGGCGTGACGCGCGCGGCGGCTTCCGGTGGGGAGGTGACTTTCAAGCTGAAGAAGGTGATGCCGCGCCGGATGTTGCGAGTGCTCGGCAGGAAGTCGGGGCAGTTGCCCGCAAATTTCCTCACGGGGAGAACCGAGTTCCAGCCACCATCGGGCGGCGATTCACTTTTTCCGCCGGGCGCAACGGCGCAGCGTGCGGAGGGCGGGCTGGATCTCGCTGGCGGCGTGGCAAACGCAGCCGTGGACACCGGCGGTGCAGGCGGGGAACGCTCGGTGGTGGAGAGTGACATCTGGAAACTCAGCGGCGACCGGCTGTTCCTCTACAATCAATATCGCGGCCTCCAGGTGCTCGATGTGGAGGATCCGGCGAATCCCGCGCTCCTCGGCACGCTTCCGTTTCCCGCATCAGGCGATGCTCTTTACGAACTCACCGGCGGCCATGTGGCGCTGCTCGCCAGCAGGCCCTACGTGCTCGGCTGGAATGTAAATGGCCGGAACGGCGCGGAGGGCACGGTGGTCATCTGCGACACGAACGCCGGCGCGCCCGTTGTCGTGGCCACCCTTCCGGTTTCCGGCGAAGTGCTGGAGAGCCGGCTCGTCGGTTCCGCGCTTTACGTGGCGACCCGCGTGCCGGACACCGAGGCCGACGTGTGGAGCTACCGCACCAATGTCCAGGTCACCGGCTTCGATCTCAGCGATCCCGCCAACCCGGTTGTCCGGAACACGGTGACTCTCACGACACCAAAAGCCGACAGCTACACGTATTTCGGAGCGGTGCAGGCGAGCTCCAGCTTTTTCATGGTCGCGGAAAATTCCTATCGCTGGGACATCGGCGACACGCGCTCGACGGTGACGCTTGTGGACATCAGCAATCCCGACGGCACAGTTGTATTGCGGGGCCGCGTGGCGCTGGAGGGTTTTGTGCAGGACAAGTTCAAGCTTCGCGAGGAAGGCGGAATGTTGAGTGCCATCTCATTTTACCAAGCCTGGTGGAACAGCACGCGCCGCAGCCAGACGCGGCTGGATAATTTCGACATCAGCAACCCCGACAGACCGCAGGCGCTCGGCCATCTCGAACTCGGCCTCGGCGAGCAGGTGCATGGCACCCGCTTCGACGGTGACCGCGTGTATGTGGTGACTTTCTTCCGCATTGACCCGCTCTGGATCGTGGACAACTCCGAACCCGCCGCGCCAGTCATCGCGAGCGAACTGGAAGTGCCCGGCTTCAGCACTTTCCTCGCGCCGCTCGGCGACCGGCTCGTGACGGTGGGGCTGCTCGATGGCAGGGTGACCGTGTCCCTTTTCGATGTCGCCGATCCGGAAAATCCGGCGCTGCTCACGCAATTGCCCGTCACCGAACGCGGGGCATGGAGCGAAGCGAACTGGGACGAGAAGGCGTTCACCGTTCTGCCGGATGCGGGCCTCATCATGCTGCCCGTGAGCGCCGGCTGGCGCGGCTGGTGGGGCGACATCAGCCCCGACGAGCCGAGCGGCATCCAGCTCGTGGATCTCGGTGCCGACTCGCTCACGCTGCGTGGCCGTATTCCACACGGCTTCGCCCCGCGCCGGGCGACGGTCCACGCGGGGTCGGTGCTCGCATTTTCGCAGGATTCACTGCTCACCGCCGACATCACGGATCGCGATGCGCCCGTGGTGACGAACGACCTGCAGCTCGCATGGCGCACGGATCGCGTGTGGCACATCGGCGGGCATCTCGTCCATATCGGCGGCAGCATCGGCGGCGGCGACAAGGTGATCTCGGTTTCCACGGACACCGAGCCGGATGACACGATCAGTTCGCTGGACCTCGGCGGCGACACGCTCGTCGCTTCGGATGTGCGGGGCGGTTACCTGTACGTGGTCCAGCAGGAAGTCGTGCGCCCTGGCGAGGACACGCTCGTGGCTCCGAGCGCGACACTGCGGATTTTCGACCTCACCTCGCTGCCCCGCATCATCAGCGCGGGCACCTTGCGAACGGATCGGGTGACAATCTCGGATCCATGGTCGTCGCGCATCGTCTGGCCGCAGGACGGGACGCTGGTGCTCGTGCATGGCGATAATGGCGGATACTGGTTCAGGCCCGTGATTTTCCTCGCGGATGCAGGGGGAGCCGCCGTCGGCGCACGACTGGCGGACTACGCGGGAATCCCGCGCTGGTATCATCCGCAGGAGGTGGTGAAGCACTTTGAGCAGTTCGACGTCACCTCGGCGGAGACTCCCGTTTTCGTCGGGCGCGAGACAATCAAGACGAAAGGCTGGGGGCGCTTCAGCGATGCGGTGGCGTCGCAAGGCAAAGTATTCATCACCCGCTGGGTGTCCGGCGCGGGCCAAGAACTGGCGGGGCTTCCTTTTCTCGCGAATGCCGACGCGGGAGCGGTGGACGATGTGCCGCCGATTGCGCCCGAGGAGGATCCATTCGCCGGCCGTTATGCGTTGCACGTGCTCGATTACAGCGCGCCCGGCGGCGTGACGCTTGCCGGGCCTGTGGCCGCCCCCGGGGAACTGATCGGCCTTCGCAACGATGGCCGGGTGATCTACACGCGCGGCTTTGACTACGACTGGCGCGGGCGCGGGCTGGCGGGCAGCTCGGTGATCCACGCCTCGGCGTTCGATGGGGAGAAGATTCACCTCATCGCTGCGTTGCCGTTCAACGGAAGCTAGGCGCTGCCCGTTGTGGACAAGCTGTTCGCCTTCGACTGGAGGAAGACCAGCGATGAGAAAAACCAATACGCGAATTTCGCGGCGCTCTGGCGCCTTGAGGACGACGGGAAATTCAGGCTCCTCGACGAGGAAAAATTCGACGGCTACAATGCGCGGGCATTTGGCGACGTTCTCCTCGCGCAGATGTACGATGGCTACGGCAGCGCGCTCGCGGGGCTGGATTTTTCAAATCCCGCGGAACTCGAGAGCCTTGGCATCTACAGCCTGGGCGGATGGCTCTGGGCGGATCCCACACATGCCGATGGCACGCCGGCCGATGGAATCTGGTTCCCGCTCGGAAATTACGGCGTGCTCAAAGTCGAGCTGCCGAAGTAGCGCGCGTCACAGCGCGCGGAGTGCGGCAGCCAGCGCGGTGATCTGCGCCACCGTGTGTCTCGCCGTGATTGTCACGCGCAGGCGTGCCGCGTCCCGCGGGACGGTGGGAAAACGGATGGCCGGGACGAAAAAGCCCCGCTCGCCCAACTGCGCGGCGGCGGCGAGGGCGCGCTCAGTATCGCCGAGGATGATCGGGATGATCGGGCTTTGGATGCGCTGTCCGTCGTTGAAGATCCCCGGCATCTGTTCGCCGAACACCGCGAGATTGCTCCAAAGCTGCTCGCGTCTCCGCTCGCCCTCATCCGTCTGCAACCACTCGATCGCAGCAGCAGCAGCAGCAGAAACGGCGGGCGGTGGCGCGGTGATGTAGATGAAACTGCGCGCGCGGTTCACGAGCAGCTCCACAAGTTTTCGCGAGCCGGCGATGTAGCCGCCAGCGACGCCGAGCGCCTTGCTGAGCGTTCCCATCTGGATGTCCACCTCGCCCTCCAGCCGCAGCGCGTCGGCAAGGCCGCGGCCATTGCGCCCGAGCACTCCGACGGCGTGCGCCTCATCGAGGAGCAGCAGCGCGCCATGGCGCGATTTCATTTCCACGATCTCGGCGAGCGGCGCGCGATCCCCGTCCATGCTGAAAACCGCCTCCGTCACCACGATGACGCGCCCCTCGGGGAAGTTGGAGCGCGCCCATTCGAGGTGGCTCTCCAGCTTGCCGAGATGGTTGTGCGGAAAAATCCGCACCGCCGCATTGCTCAGCCGCGCCCCGTCAATCAGCGATGCGTGGCACAGCTTGTCGAGGATCAGCACATCGCTCTCGCCCGCGAGCGCCCCAAGCGTGCCGACTGCCGTCGCGTAGCCGCTTGAAAAAGCCAGCGCCGACTCCGTTCCCTTGAATTTCGCGATCGCCTCCTCCAGTCGCGCGTGCGGCGGCAGCGTCCCGCAGATCAGCCGCGACGCGCCGCTGCCGACGCCAAACGCATCCACCGCCGCCTTCGCCGCCTCGCGCAGCGCCGGCTCCGTCGCGAGGCCGAGATAGTCGTTCGAGGCGAAATTGATCAGCGCCTTGCCGGCCAGCACCACCTCCGGCTGCTGCGGCGAGTCGAAGGTCCGCAGCCGCCGCAGCAACGCGCGCCTGCCCAGCTCGCCAAGTTCGTCGTCAAAGGAAGGCACTTCAGCGCGGCTCGGCGGGCTGCGTCCGCAATTGGTGCAGACCCCAATGCATCAGCTTGTAACTGTCATTGAAAATTTCGCTCCTGCGCTTTTCGCCGAGCACCACGCAGATGGTGTGCTTGCCGCCCTCGGACGCGCTGGAAATCAGGCAATTTCCAGAGGCCTCCGTATAGCCGGTCTTCATCCCGTTGCAGGCGCCGAAGTATTTGAGCAGTTTGTTGGTGTTCTCAAATGTCATCGTCTTGCCGGATGGCGTGGTCCACGGGAGCACGCGCGTGGAGACGATGCCGCGGATGACACGGTTGCGGTAGGCGTGCAGCGCGAGTCTGCCCATGTCGCGCGCGGTGCTGTACTGCCCGCGCTCAGTCAGCCCGTTTGGGTTTACGAAGTTCGAGTTTCGCATGCCGAGTTCGCGAGCCTTCGCATTCATCTTCGCCGCGAAATCACTTTGGCTCCCCGCGTTGTCCCGCGCGAGGCAGCGCGCCACGTCGTTCATGCTTTTGATGAGCAGCACGCGCAGCAGTTCGTAGCGGCGATAGACCTCGCCGGTTTTCAGGCCCAGCTTCGTCGGCTCGCAATCCGAGTCGCCCGCGGCGACCTTCACCTTGCCGTTCAAGTCCCCGGCTTCCGCGATGACGAGCGCAGTCAGCAGTTTCTGCGTGCTGGCCACCGGCCGCACAGCGTCCGCATTTTTCTCGTAGAGGACGCGCCCGGTTGCCGCGTCGCAAAGCAGGACGGCCTCCGCGCTGATCGCCGGGAAGACGTTCGGGTCATCGTCATCCGGCACGGCGAAAGGGCGCGCGACGCCGGGCGATTCCGCGCGCGGGCGCGGGGTGGCGCGGGACTTCCCCGCCGCGAGCGATGGGAGCGTGGAAACGACTAGCGAGAGGCACAGGGCTGCGATTCGGCTGAAACTCACCACGCCCTTATGCGCGAAGAAACGCGCGGAGCGGAAGGCAAAACCCGGATGGTGCGGTGCAGGGTGCGAAAAAACCGGGAAGCTGCGCAACGGGGCGGACATCCTTCCGCGCCACTTTCAAGCTCACGGCTGCTCGCCGGTGTTCTGCTTTTTCACCACGTCGAGCACGGCGCGAGTGCGGTCAATCGGCGCCTTGATCGGATTGCTGTGGGGCGCTGCCGCCGGCTTGACGGCGGACGGGGGAGTGGAGTCGGCGGATTTCTTTTCGCTGTCGCAGGCCGTGAGGATATAGACTGCACCGATGCCGAGAATGAGAACTTTCATGCAGAGCGGGGGAGCAGTCGCCGGGCCATGAGGATCGCGCTTGTCCACTACACTTGCGGGCCGGTGGTCGGCGGCGTCGAGCGGGTGGTCGCCGGGCATGCGCGGCTTTTTGAAAGGCACGGGCATGCGGTGACGCTCATCTGCCAGCGCGGCGGGGAGGGTGAAAATGTGCTGCGTATCCCGGGTGGCGGCACCGCGCCGGGATGGCTGCGCGAGGTATGCGCGGGGCAGGATGTGGTGGTCGTCCACAACGTCATGACGATGCCGTTCGATCCCGCGCTGACGCTCGCGCTGGCCGCGCTGCCCGAGCGGCTGCCCGGCGTGCGTTTCCTCGCGTGGACGCATGACCTCGCGCTGTGCAACGCCGATCTCGCGCCAGTCCCCGCGGAGATTGCGCGTTGTTTTGCGGGTTTCGAATACATCGCGGTCTCCGCGCTGCGGCGCCGCCAGTTGCACGAGGCGCTGGGCATCGGGGCGCGCGTGGTGCCGGACGGATTCGATCCAGGCGAGGTGCTCGGCCTGCCGGATGCCGTCGCGCGCATGGCGGAGGAGGCGGCGCTTTTCGACGGCCGCCTCGTGCTCCTGCATCCCGCGCGGATCCTTCGCCGGAAGAACATCGAGTGCGGCATCCGCGTCGTCGCGGCGATGAATGCGGCGGGGCATCGCGCGACACTCATCGTCACCGGCGCGGAGGATTCCCACAACCCGGCCTCGCGGCAGTACGCGGCGGAACTCGCCGTGCTGCGCGCCGCGCCCGGTGCCGGTGCCGCGGTGCTTTTCGCCGCGGAGAGATTCCCGGTGGGCGCGTCTGAAATTGCGGGGCTTTACCGCGTGGCCGACGCGCTGTTCTTCCCCAGCCGCAGCGAGGGCTTCGGCCTCCCGGTGATCGAGGCGGCAGTACACGGCCTTCCCGTTTTCTGCTCGGACATCGAGCCGCTGCGCTCGCTGGCGGCGCGGGGCGCGACATTTTTTCCCCCGGATGCGCCGCCGGGAGAGATCGCGAAAAGCATCAGCGATTTTGCGGCGGCGGATGAGCGCATCCTCGCGCGCAAGGAGGCCATGCGCGCATCGGCGTGGGAGACGGTTTACACGGAGCACCTCGCGCCTTTGCTCGCTGGGACGTCCAATCCTGCTGCAAAACCGTAGCCGCACTCGTAAGAGTGCGGGGACGCCGTCTTCTGAGAAAAGTGCCCACGTTCTTACGAACCCGGCTACGACAGGTTCTAAACCGCGCTAGATGCCTGCGGTGGCGGTGAAGGAGCCGGGGGGAGGCGGGGTGGTGCCGGTGTCGCCGAGGCATTTGCGGACGGTGGAGAGGAGATGGTCGGTGAGGTATGGCTTTGGAAGGAAGACGTGCTTTTCGGTTTCGAGGAAGTCTGGGGCGGTGAGTTCCTTGCTGTAGCCGCTGGCGTAGATGGCGGGGAGATCGGGGCGCTCGGCGAGGAGGCGGAGGGCGAGGTCGCGGCCGGAGACGCCGTTGGGCATGACCATGTCGGTGATGAGGAGGTCCACTTCGTGCGAGTGGTGGATCCAGAGCTTGAGGGCTTCGACACCGTCCGCGGCTTCGATGACGCGGTAGCCGGCGCGCTCGAGGATGAGGCGGGCGATTTCGCGGACGATGGCTTCGTCCTCGGCCATGAGGATGGTCTTGCGGCTGCCGGTGCGGGGGACCGCCGGCTCGGGCGAAAAGTGCGCGGCCTCGGCGGTCGGGATTTTCTCGGTCGGCGGAAAGAAGATGCGGAATTCGGTTCCGTTGCCGGGGGCGCTTTGAACTTCGATCCAGCCATGGTGTTGCTTCACGATTCCATGGACGACGGAAAGGCCGAGGCCCGTGCCTTTGCCGGGGTGTTTGGTGGTGAAGAACGGCTCGAAGATGTGGTCGAGATGCTCGGCGGGGATGCCGGTGCCGTTGTCGCGGACGGTGAGGCAGGCGGCGAGGCCGGGGCGCGCGTCGGGGTTGAGGGCGGCTTGCGCGGGGGTCACTTCGGCTGGGCCGGAACGGACTTCAATGACGCCGCCGCGGGGGAGTGCGTCGCGTGAATTCAGGACGAGATTGGTGATGACCTGGTCGAGCAGCGCGGGGTCGCCCTCGATCGGCGGCGTCGCGGTGTCTGTCCCGACGTTGAATGCCACGTCGTCGCCGAGGATGCGGCCAAGCATGGAGGCGGAATTTTCCACCACTTCGCCGAGGTTGAGAGGACGGGGGAATATCGCGTGCTGGCGGCTGAAGGCGAGAAGCTGGCGGGTGAGGCCGCTGGCGCGGATGGCGGCGTCCTCGATGCGTTCGACATCCGGGCGCGCGCTCATGGGCAGGGTTCCTTCGCTGAGCAACAGGCCGGTGTGGCCGGTGATGATGGTGAGGATGTTGTTGAAGTCGTGGGCCACGCCCGCTGCGAGCTGGCCGACGGCGTTCAGGCGCTGGGATTGTTGCACGTGTTTCTCGAGGCTCACCCGCTCGGTGATGTCCTGCACAATGGAGAAAATCCCGGTGACTTTGCCTTCCGCTGCGAGCAGAGGGGTGTTGAACCATTCGCAGGTGATGAGGCGGCCGTCCTTGGTGAGGTTGTCGTTGATGCTGTGGGTGCCGCCGCCCTGGGTGAGCAGGGCCGCCCAGATGCGGTCCACGTGCTCGCGGGCGCCAGGTGCGACGATCAGTGGGAAGATGCGCTTACCGAGCACGTCGTCGGCCTTGTGCCCGAAGATGCGCTCCGCGGCGGGGTTCCACGTGAGGCATTCGGCGAAGGTGCTCCATTCGACGAAGCCGAGCGGCATGCGTTTGAGTGTGAGCGCCATCCGCTCCTCGGCAGCGCGCGAGCGGGCCTCGGCCAGTGCGCGGCGGGCGACATCGGCCCTCAGGATGCCGATGAACGCGCCGCTAATGGCGACGATGATAGCGAGCAGCGCGATGCGGGAGAGCGCCTCGGTGCGCGCAGCACTGGTCGCGGCGCGCCACTCCCTCGCATGGAAGTCAACGCCGAGCACCGCCTCCACTTTTCCATCCGTGCCGAAGAGTGGCGCCCATGCGCCGACCCACTCGCCCCATTCATCTTTCACGATCTCCCGGTTGAAGTTTGCGGTGCCGCGGAATGCGCTTTCCATGCCGGCGTCGGCTTCCTCGAACACCGTCCCGATTTCCGTGCGGGCCTCGGTTTCGCCCTCGAACTTGCCATCGTGGTTATAGTCGGTCTCCGGATCCACGATGAACACGTTGCTGCCGTCGGGCAGCTTGCGGATGGTGTAAATATCGTGCGCAAAACGGTTCAGGCGCTGCCAGTGCAGGATCGCATCCACCATGGAAAGATAGAGCGGGTCTTCCGGGGCGGTCTGCGAGGTGAGCTTCGCGTGCCCCATGCGCTGCAACTCCGCCGCGTAGGTGGGTGCGAGCGACTCGACGATGCGCTCGATGTTTTCCCGCGCCCGTTCGCCAGCCTGGTGAGTGGACCAGTAGCCACCGGCTGCAATCCCGATGACGATGAGCCAGACGACGAGTGGAAGGCGGCAGTCGCGCAGCTTGCGCAGCGCCACCTCCAGCAGCGCAAACACGATGGCAAACGCGGCAAGAAGGGCCAGATAGTCATGGTTATCCTGCAGGAACTGCGTGATGGAGGCGATCATGTTGAGCTTGTGCGGCCCTTGCGAAACAGATCGCGGGCGGTCACGCTCCGAGTCTCATCCGCAGGGCGCGGCGTCGAGCGCAAAAACCGGCGCGTCATTCAGTCGCAGGAAAGGTGGGGCATGCAGGATGGGAGGTTTACCACTCCTTTACAAAACTCCCGGCAACTTGCGCGGGGTGTCGTGGTTGTAATCACCGTGATTCACCGCATTCCGCGGGGAGCAACAAAAACACAAACCATAACAATGAAAACACTCAGCATCATACTCGGAGCGCTGGCCGTGGCCTCGACGCTTGCATTCGCACAAGACAGACCCAAAGGCCCGCCGCCCGGCGCGCCCGGCGGTGGCCCTGGTGGTCCAGGCGGCAAGGAACGCCCCAACTTGGAGGAAATCTTCAAGAAGCTGGATACCAATGCCGATGGCGTGCTCAGCCTCGAGGAATTCAAAGCGCACCGTCCGCCCCATGGGCCTCACGGCAAGGGAGGCGGCAAGCCGGGGAGAAAACACGGCCAGCCGGACAAGGACGCCCCGAAACAGTAGGCTCGCGCGAATCCATGCGCCGCGTCCGCAACCCGGGCGCGGCGCTTTCGTTTGCGGCCAGTGCTGCACCATGCGCGGGAAAAAATGCAAAGCTCCACTTGCCAAAGCCGTGCATGCTCCGCTACTCGGAGCGCGAACCAATTCAAATCCTATGGCAGACAAAAACAACAAAGTACCCGAAAACGTCCCCGGCCCCTGGTATGTGGACAATGAACTATGCACCCCGTGTCGCGTGTGCCTCGATGAGGCACCCGAGCTTTTGAAATACAACGCCGACGAGTCGAAGGTGTATTTCCACAAGCAGCCCGAGGGGGACGCGGAACTCGCCCACGCGCAGTCCGCGCGCGACGTGTGCCCGCAGGCCGCGATCGCCGAAGACGGCGAGTAGCCCACCCGAAAACCCAAGCTCTCAGACCCGGAATCCGCCGTGGGCGGGTTCCGGGTTTTCTTTTTTGTTCAATTGTCGGCGGGCATCCGCCAATGGTGTCGGAGCATGGCGCGCCAATACACACTTCACCAGCAGGCTCCCGCCGGGCCGCGCATTGATTTTGCCGGGGAGCTGAACCCGCAGCAGCTTGCGGCCGTCACCGCCCCGCCGGGGCCGGCGCTGGTGATCGCGGGAGCGGGCTCGGGAAAGACCCGCACGCTCACGTACCGCGTGGCGTATCTCATCGAGAACGGCATCCGCTCGCAGCACATCCTGCTGCTCACTTTCACGAACAAGGCTTCGCGTGAGATGCTCGACCGCGTGGCGGCGCTGGTGAGCGATGATCTCGGCGGGCTGTGGGGCGGCACTTTTCACAGCATCGGCAATCGCATCCTCCGCCGGCATCCGGGCGAGGCTGGCTTTGCGCCGGGGTTCAGCATCATGGACCGCGAGGACTCGGAGGACATGATGGACGGCGTGGTCGCATCGCTGGGATTCGACCCGAAGGAGAAGATCTTTCCGAAGAGCGGGGTCGTCGCCGACGTGCTCAGCTATCAGCTCAACACGGGGCGCCCGCTCGATGAAATCCTCTCCGGGAAATACCCGCACTTCCTCGAATACGAGGAGCAGTTCATCGAGGCGCGAAAAAAATATGAGGCGCGCAAGCGGAAGGCGAATGCGATGGATTTCGACGACCTGCTCGAAAAGACCGTGGGCCTGTTCCGCGCGCACCCGCACATCGCGGAGCATTACCAGCGGCAGTTCCAGTTCATCCTCGTGGATGAGTACCAGGACACGAACCATCTGCAGAATGACTTCATCGAGATCCTCGCGGCGCGGCACCACAACGTGATGGTCGTGGGGGATGACGCGCAGAGCATCTACTCGTGGCGCGGCGCGGACTTCCGGAACATCCTCGAATTTCCAAAGCTCCACGCCGGAGCGGTCGTGTATAAAATCGAGACCAACTACCGCAGCGTCCCGGAGGTCCTCGCCGTCGCGAATGCGGCGATCGCGGCGAATGCGAAGCAATTTCCCAAGGAACTGCGCGCAGCGCGGAAGAGCGCCGGCGTGCGTCCGGCGCTTGTGCCGCTGCCCGACTCGCGGCAGCAGGCGCAGTTTGTCGCGCAGCGCATCCTCGAGCTGCACGAGGATGGCGTACCGCTGGAGGAGATGGCCGTGCTTTACCGCGCGCACTTTCACTCGATGGAATTGCAGATGGAACTCACGCGCCGCGGCATCCCGTTCGAGCTGACGAGCGGGCTGCGGTTTTTCGAGCAGGCGCATATCAAGGACGTCTCGGCATTCATGAAATGGGTGGTGAATCCGCGCGACGAGGTTGCATTCAAGCGGATGGTGAAGCTGCTTCCCGGCATCGGCTCGCGCAGTGCGGACGGGCTGTGGGACAAAGTCGCCGGGGCACTCCAAAAAGCCGGCGTCACCTCCGCAGTCGAGCCGCTCTCGCCTCCCGGCAACAGCACAGCACCGCAGCAGCCTGTCGTGAGCGCAGCCGACACGCCGACCGATGAGCTGCCTGAAACCGTCGCGAATCCGTGGGAAGGGCTTCCTTCCATCAAGACGCTTCTTTGCCCGCTCAAAGTCCCTGGCCGTTCGCAGAAATCATGGGAGCAACTCGCCCTGACGCTCGACGAACTTGCCCCCGATGGCCGCCTCGTGCCGCCCGCGAAGATGATCGGGAGCATCATGGAGGCCGTGTATGACGACTATCTGCTCGGAAAATATCCCAACTACGACCAGCGCCGCGATGACATCAACACGCTCGCCAGTTTCTCCGAGCAATACGAAAGCCCGCAGTCATTTCTCGACCAGCTCGCGCTCCTCACCAGCCTCGATCACGAAGCGGTCGCCAAGGACGACCCCGAGCGGGTCACGCTCAGCAGCGTCCACCAGGCCAAGGGCCTCGAGTGGAGGGCGGTCTTCGTCATCTGGCTCGCCGACGGAAAATTCCCGACAGGGCGTTCGCTGGAAAACAGCGAGGCGATCGAGGAGGAGCGCCGGCTGTTTTACGTGGCCATCACCCGCGCGAGGGATGAACTCTACCTCGCGTATCCACGCGAGTCCTTCGCGGGCGGTTTTGATGACTCGTTCCAGCGCCCATCGCGTTTCCTCGGGGAAATTCCGGGAGCGCTGATCGAGGCATGGGAAGTTGGCAGAGGCGCGTTTTGAGGACACGCCATTGCCATTCGTGAATGGCACGCAGGCGCATTCCCTCACCGCAGGCCGACCGCCCGGCGCACCCGCTCCATCGTGGCCGATGCCACCGCGTGCGCCCGCGCAGCCCCGCTGGCGAGCACCCCGTCCACGTGGGTCGGGTCCGCCGCGAGCGCAGCGCGCTTTTCGCGCATCGGCCGGAAATATTCCCACAGCGCATCAAAAAGCCGCTTCTTGAAATCCCCGTAGCCCACCCCGCCAGCGCGAAAGTCCGCCTCCATTTTTTCCACGTCCGCCTCGCCCGCAAACAGCCTGTAAAGCGCCACGATCGTCGAGACCGAGGGATCTTTCGGCGCTTCCACAGGGCTCGAATCCGTCACGATGCCCATGATCTTTTTTCGCATCGGCTTCTCCGCGTCGAAGATTGGGATCGTGTTGTCGTAGCTCTTGCTCATCTTCTGTCCGTCCAGCCCGACGACCGTGGCTACGTGCGGGATGATGCTTGGTTCCGGGATCACAAACAGCCCGTCTCCTCCCGGCGAGTGCCCGGCCTTCGGGTAAGTGCGATTGATCGCACCCGCGATGTCGCGGGTCACCTCCACATGCTGCTTCTGGTCGCGCCCGACCGGGACCACGTTTGAATCGTAGAGCAAAATATCCGCCGCCATCAGCACCGGGTAGGCAAAGAGCCCATGCACCGGCGTCTTTTGCTTGGCGAGGTGATCCTTGAATGCGTGGCAGTTCTCCAGCATCGGCATCGGCGTGAAGCAGGACAAAATCCACGCGAGTTCCGTATGCTCGGGCACATCACTCTGCCGGAAAATCACCGCCTTCACCGGATCCAGCCCGCATGCGAGGAAGTCCAAAGCCACTCCCCGCGTGTGCTCCCGCATCGCCTCCGGGTCGCGCACCGTCGTCAGCGCGTGATAATCCGCGATGAAATAGAACGCCTCCCCTTGCTCCTGCAAGGCGATGCACGGCTTCATCATGCCGAAGTAGTTCCCGAGGTGCGGCGCCCCGGTGGGCTTGATCCCGGATAGGATGCGTTTCATCGCGCGGGAAAATGTGGACGCGCCGCACGCATGTCGAGCGCCCACGTGGGGGAAAGCACTACCGGAGGAATACCGCCCGGCTTGCGAGGTGAAACCTGAAAAGCAAACAGCCCGCACCGGGATCGGAGCGGGCTGTTCGTGAAATCTCCGGAAGGATCAAGGCTCCTTTTTCTTCTCAGGTTCCTTCTTATCATCGGCCGGGGCGCCATCATTGACCTGGATGCCGTAGCCCTTGATGATCCGCTCGGCGTCCTTGTCCCCGCCGCGCCTGAGATCATCGAGGTCCTTCATCATTTCCTGGAACCTCTTCTGGAGTTGCTCGGATTGGGCGACGGTTGGTCGGTTGCTGTGGATGTTCTTGTCTAGGGTCGCCTGCAACTCTTCGAGCTTTTTGATCTGCTTGTCCCCTCGATCGTTCTGCCAGGTCATGCTCGATGAGACCTGGCGGATGTTGCTAAGCTGGGAGAGCAGGAAAAAGATTGCCGTAATCGCGATGAGCGTCAGCGGGAGCAGGGGGCCAGTGAGTGATTTATTGTCTTCGTCCATGGTAAAATAGCGGGTTGGAAATTAGGGTTTGTCGGCTGGAGGCTTGGCGCTGTTGTCGGCCGGCGGAGTGTTCTTCTTGATCTGCTCCTCAATCTGTTTGAGTTGCTCGGCGGTGGGAATGAACGTCTCCATCTTGTTTCGGATGAGCAGGCTCTTCAGTTTTTCATTCTTGTTCTGCGCAGCGAGGATGCCGATGTCGCGAAGAATGGGCGGGCCAAACTTCTGATCAATCGCGGCACCCTGCTCGATGACCTGGCGCTGGCGCTGGAACTCGCGATTTTGAAGATCAATCGTGTCGTTCAACTCCTGGATTTTTTGCTGCTTCTGCTGGATGTCGGACTGAGTGATGAGGTTGGCATTACCATTTGTATAATACACAACCCCGAGAATCAGAGCGACCAGCGACGTGGCGGTGGCGATGATAAAAGGTAGGATTTTCATTCGGGGGCGGACGTATCTACCGTCCGCGGATGTCCGTCAAGGGCTGAAATCCAGAATATGCGGGGTAGGATCACTTGCGAGAACCGACGCTGGTGCGTTCGCAGAGCTTGACGCCGAACATTACGCGCTGGGCGTCTGCGGGGACGCCGGCCTTGATCTGGCGGGCGATTTCCTGAATGGCTGCTGCGGCGAGTTCGTCCAGGGAGATCGAGATGGTGGTGAGGGGGACGGAGCAAGGGGGATCGAACGCATGATCCGCGAGGGCAAGGACGCTGAGTTTGCCGGGCACCGAGAGGCCCTTTGCCTGGGCAGCGGCGACGACGCCGCACCCCGCGGCTTCACTGAGGGCAAAGACGGCAGTGGGTACGGGCGTGCGCGTGGCGAGGGCCTCGGTCGCGGCAAGGCCAGCCCCAAATGAAAGGTCTCCTTGAAAAATGCTGTTCGCGTCCATCTTGAGCCCGAACTCCTCCGCCGCGTGGCCGAGTGCGCGGTTCAGTTCGACGAGCCGCGGTTCCGGACTTCCAAAGGGGCCGCTGATGATGGCGATGTTTTTGTGGCCGGATTTCACGAGCCTGCCAAAGGCGATCTTCGCCGCGGCATCGTAATCCGGCACGAAGTTCGTGGTGCCGGCGATGTGCGAATCGTGCCCGAGCACCGCGATGGGATGGCTGCGCCGGTGAACGATGGCGCAGAGCGACTTGTTCGCGGCACCCACGCAGACAAACTTCGACGCCGTGCCGTTGCGGACGGGCGCCGGGGTTTCGTCGTCGTCGGCGGTGTATTCGCGCGTGTCGTCGTAATGTGCGATTGCGATCGCGCCTTTCGCCGTCGCGGCGATCACGGCACCCGCGATCCGCGCGACGAATGGATTCGCGATGCCGCCGGGAATCTTCGATGAAACGAGAAGGCAGGTGTCGCCGAGTTCGGGATACATGCGGACGACGGCGCGCAGGTCGTTCGGGATGTAGCCGAGTTCGCGGCACACTTTGAACACGCGCTCCCGCGTGCGGTCGCTGACGCGGATGCCGTAGTCCCGGTCATTGAGCAGGGAGGAGATCGCACCCTGCGAGACGCCGGCAGCCTTTGCGATCGTGGCCATGGTGATGGGCTTGATCGGCCCGCCGCTGATGCGGGCGGCCCTGCCGAAGTCCGGCAGGCCGCTCCCCGGCGCTGCTGAGTCTCCCTCGGTAGGCATGTTCATAGGTGGTAGGAAAAGCGCACGGAGGCCGTTGAAACAAGGTGATTCTTTGGGTGCGGGGCCGGGCCCCATCCTGCGCGTTCGCCAAATTCCTTTGGCGGCCGGGCTAACTTTCCGGCAGCACCAGCTTCACCATGCGGTCCACTCCGTCCTTGGCAAAATCACTCGGTGGGTAGAGTTTTTGAGCCTTGAGAAAATGTGAGAGCGAACTCCCGAATTGCTGCTGCTTTTCCAGTTGCTCGGCAGTGCGGATGACTTTCACAAACTCGCTCGCCCGGGTGGTCATGTCGGCGCGGAGCTGGTTCAGCTTTGCGTCGTCCGGAAACTGTGCCCATGACCGCTCGAGCGTCTCCCACGCGCCGGCGAAAGCACCCTGGCGTGCCATTTCCTCCGCACGCAGCAGCGAGCCTTCGATGGTTTTCATATCCTCGAGGATCTTTTTGAGAGTCTCCTGCCTGTCAGGGTTCACCTGTGTGGCCATGAGGAAGCGTCCGGGGTTGCTCGCGATCTGGCGGTAGTTTTTCTGGCTCACCAGTTGATCGAATTCCAGCAGCGCCATCTGCACCTTGTCGCCCTGGCCAAACAGCTTCTCGCTCGCCTCGCGGAACTCCTTGCTGTTTGGCCACACGGTCGCGGCATCCGTCAGCGCCTTTTCAAATGCGGCCTTGTCGCCATTGAGCATGGCATCCCGCGCCTTGGCGAGCAGGCCCCGCTGCTGCACGCGGGCGACCTCCACGGCCTGGGTCGGCTTGGAGTCGTCGAAGTCCCTCGCTATCTTTTTCAAGTCTGTCACGAGTTGCTCCGCGCGCGTGTAGTCGCGCACGTCAATGGACGAGATGAGCTGGAAAGCCTTCTGCGAAAACTCCAGGCATTGGCGCTTCTTGTCGCGCGGTACCAGCCGCACTTCCGGCATGTATTCGCCCGTGATGAACACTTCCTGCAGCCGCTGCGTGGCCGCCTGCAGTTCCTTTTTTTCGAGCAGAAAATCGAATGACTTCACCCCTTCCCGCACGTCGCGGATCATTTCGTTGGCGGTCGAGTCAATGATGCTCACCGTCGGGGGCATGCCGGTGCTTTTCTGGAAGAGATCCGTCGCGTCCTTGCCGAGATTCAGCTTCGTGTCGCCGTCGGTGAAAAGCGCGCGGTAGAAGCGGGTGCTCATCAGCACATGCTGGAACCTCCGCTGGAGGAAAAACTGCACCATCAACGCCTGGAATTCGACCTTTGCCTGCAGCTCGCTGAGTTCCTTCTTTACCTGGTTGGCCTTGATCGCCGCGAGCCGCTCGGCGAGCTGGCGCCCGTATCGCGCCGCCTCATAGTCGCTCGCATTCCCAGGGTTGACCGCCCCCGCCGGCGCCCTTGCCGGCTGCCCGCCGCCTTGCTGCCGGCCGTTGTTGGTCCGCCCGCCTTGCGACGGCGGGGTCTGGATTTTTTTCCCATCGGAGATCACCTGGAGGTTCCACTCCAGTTTTTTCGCCGCCTCTTCGAGCGCTTCGTTCGCATTCGTCAGGCGCGTCTGATTGCGTTGCGCCTGCCACACGGAATACACCGCGTCGCCGAGTGAATCGCAGAGCCGCGCATCAATATCGAAGCGGCTCGCATAGGGCAGGAGCTTGAACGCCCCGTCCACGTTTTGGATGGTGGCGTTGCCGGGCTTCAGCAGTTCGAGGATGCGTTCGATGATCGCGCGGTACTGCTGCTCCTCCACGTTGGTCGCCTCCGGGGCGTTCAGGTATTTTTCGAATCGCGCCTGGAAGATCCGGTTATTGGTGACGTTCCAGTTCTTGCCGTTGAAAGTGAGCACCTCGCTCCCGGGGTCGAACACCGGAATTTCATTCCCAAAAGGGGTGTTCTGCGGCGGCTTCGCAGCAGCGGGCTGGGTGCCGGGCGCCTGACCAATGGGCGCGTTGCCCTGCGCGGGCGCGGGCGCGGGCGCCGGGGCGGGTGCGGCGGGTGCTGGCGCATCCGGCACCTGCGCAATCACGGCGCAGGCGGAGAGGATTAGCGGAAGGCTGCGGAAGGAAGCCGGGATGGTGTGCGCGTTCATTTGGAATGGGGTTCACCTATAAGCCGAATGGAGGCCGCTGCAACGCTTATGAAAATGAAAAGTCTGTTGGCCCCAAGGGCTCCGGGGAGGCGTCGGTTCCTCGCGACGGGCGATCTCAATACAGGAAGGAATGCCCGGCAGGTGGCCGCTGTCCCGATTTTCCGGCAACGCGCGCGCTACTCCCAGCGGGAGTTCTTGCAGCCTGTGTATGTGAAGAAAATGCCGATCACGACATGCGCGAGCAGCACCCAGGTGCAGAGGAAGCCGCCCGCGGGTTCGGTCTGTGTCACCTGCTTGATTGCGTCGTAGTAGCGGGTGCTTTCCATCGAGCGAATGAAGCCGCTCCAGCCCCAGTAGCTGGCGATGAAGATCTGGGTGACGGTTGCGATCGCCTTTGGCAATGCGAGCACGACGCCACTGAGCGGGAGTTGGAAGCCGACCAGATACATGGAAAGCAAGGACGACTGCTCGGCTGATCTCAGCCACGAGGAAATCCCAAGGCAGACGAAGGTGATCGCCGCATTGATGAGGACGAGGCTCATCACCTGCGCGACAAACTCGCCCTGGAACCCGACGATCATGTTCACGAACACCGTCATCCACACCGATTGCGCGACGACGAGCGCGCCGAGGAAAGTGACCTTGCTGGCCACGTAGGCGAGCGGGCTGAGTCCGGCGAACTTTTCCTTTTCAAAAAGATTGCGCTCGGCGGCCACTTCGCGGGCGGAGTTATTCGAGCCCATGAGTGCGAGCAGGATGACTTGGAACATGATGAGTCCGCTGACGAGCGTGCCGACTTGGGCGACTTCGATGGTGATATTTTTTTCGGCCATGGCCTGCTCGAGGAAACTCGCGCCGATCTGAGTGCTGAAGTTTTTCACCGGTTCGAGCCCGTCGAGGGCGAAAATGACGACGAGGCACGGGAAGCCGAAAAGGAGCGCGAGCTGAAGCAGCACCTGCCCGCGATCGCGAAAGAAGAGCTTCCAGCGCCGGGAGAGGAGCACGGAGAATTGGGTGAAGATGGATGGGGAGGGGGAGGGCGATTTCCTTTTCGGCTCGGGTTTTTTGATGGGTGGCGGGGCAGGCTCCGATGGCTCGCCTTTCTGTTTTTTCTCGACGATCCCGCGCAGGCGTTCGAGCTCGTCCGCCTCGGAAAGTTCCACCACGGCGGCCGCCGGCTCTGGCTTGGGGGGTTCTTCTTGTTTAGGCGGCGCGGTGACTGGCGGCGCGGTGACAGTCATCGGGGGCAGTCCGCTCTGCTCGTAGTATGCGGGGCGGTGCTTGTGCCACGACTGGCGCCAGTCGTGGGCTTTTCGCTCTGCGAGCCGGAGATAGAGATCCTCGGGCCGGGTGATGCCGAAGTAGTGGGTGATGAATTTTGGGGAGCCGTGGTAGGCGAGCACACCCTCGTAAAGGACGATGACACTGTCGTGCAAGGAGACGTGCTGGAGGCTGTGGGTGACGCTGAGGACGATGCGCCCGTCGCTCTGAGCGAGGAGGTGCATGAGCTTCACGATCTCGTCCTCGCTTTTCGGATCGAGGCCGCTGGTGACCTCGTCGCACAGCAGCAGCGACGGCGAACTCGACATTTCAATCGCCATCCCGAGCCGGCGCTTCTGGCCGCCGGAAATAAGCGCAACGCGCCGGTCACCGATCTCATTCAGGCCGACACTGCCGAGAACCTTCTCGATGCGCGCAGCGAGTTCGTCGGGGGTGAGATTGGAGACCCGGAGGCGCAGGCTGCTTTCCACGCATTCCTTCACTGTGAGCAATTCGTGAGCGATGCTGAATTGCGGCACGTAGCCGATCTCGTGCGGATCCATGTCGCCATCGGCTTCGAGGTCGCGCTCATTCCAATGGATGGAGCCGCGTGTGTGCGACTTGATGCCGGTGATGGCCTTGAGCAGCGTGCTCTTGCCGCAGCCGGACGGGCCGATGATTGCGGCAAAGTGCGCCGGCGGGAGCCGGAGTGTGATCTCGGAGAGGAGATCCTGGGCGGCATCTTTCTGGCCGATCGTGAGTGTGATGTCTTTGAGTTCCAGCATGGGCAGGAAATTGCGTGCCCATGGGTATCAGCGCGCTTTCGTGCGTGTCGAATCCACAAAACATGCTTTCTTCTCCGCTTCACTTGCTGCATCTCCGCCGCCAATGCCTCGCCGTAACGCCACAAAATCCAACCGCTGGGTGAAAGTCCTCATCTGGACTCTCGCCGTCCTCTTCGTGCTCGGGGCTGTGGGCTGCATCGTTGCCCAGGCGTTGCTGAATCAATATCTGCGGAGCGCGAAGTTCCGCGAGGACATCGAGCAACGGTCGGGGATCAACCTCCGCGCGAAGATCGAAATTGCGCCGGTGCGTTTCGAGGGATCGCAGTTTTTCTGTGACAGCTTCCGCGCCCAGGGGGCGGATGAGGCGAGCTTTTCGGAGCTGAGGGTGGATGCGATTCGCGGTGAGTTGAATCTCCCATCCATCCTGAAGGTGATCTTCGGGAGCCGGGAATTTAAAGTTCACAACGTGGAGGTCCAGAAGCTCGCCCTCGATTTTTACCGCGACCGCATCCCGGTCGCGCTGCTGCCGCGCGGGGAGTATGCGCACAGCGAGGCCATCGAAAGCCTGACGATCCGCGACGTGACCGTCGGCTGGCCAGGCGGCGGAATCAAGGGCGCGGTGGTTCGCGCGACGAATGTGGATGGCGGCTGGAAGATCGAGGGCAGCGGCGGACGCCTCACGCAACTCGGGTTCCCTGCCTTTCAACTCACCACCGCGCGATTGATGTTCAAGCGGCCGTCGCTGTTTGTGCAGGACGCTCATTTCACCCACGACGGCGGGGAGATCAACGTGAGCGGCGAGATCAACTCGCGGGAGAATGCAGACCTGCTTCTCAACCTCCGCGACGTCAATATCACGCCCATGCTGCCGGAGGACTGGCGGGCACGCCTCCACGGGCGCCTCGGCGGGGAAGTGCGGCTCAAGATGCCGCTCAAGGACGGTACGCCCAAGCCTCCGTCTGCGAGCGGCAGACTGGAACTGCGGAACGGCATGCTCGAAGCGCTGCCGGTCCTCGCGAAGATCGCTGAGTTTACGAAAACGGATAACTTCCGCCGCATCCCGCTCCACACGCTGAGCGCGGATTTCCGCTACGACGCCACCGGGCTGCACGTCAGCAACCTCATTCTCGAAAGCAAGCAGCTCATCGTGCTGCGCGGAGGATTCACGGTGAAGAACGAGACGGTGGATGGCACATTCGATGTCGGCATCACGCCAGGGCCGCTCCAATTCCTGCCGGGCTCGCAGGAAAAAGTCTTCAACACGGCCGGCGCGGGTTACGTGTGGACGAAGATGCGCATCAGCGGGCCGGTCGGGGCATTGAAGGAAGACCTCACTCCACGGCTGGTCGCCGCCGCCACTGCGGTGGCCGTCGAGAAAGTGCAGAACACCGCGACGGAGGCGGTGGGTACCGCGGTGGACACGGCGAAAAAGGCGGCGGATTTGATTCTCTCACCGCTCTTCGGCAACTGAACTCCGATCCTCGCGAAACTTTCCCGGGATTTCAGTTGGCATTCCCGGGAAAATAGCGGAATGGCCTCCCTCGCATTTTCCTGGCAAGACTCCCAAGTGCGGATTCTACCATCAACATGCAGCATTTTTGGATTTGGTTCGGCGTCGGCATCGCTTCGGCGATCGTCTTTGCTTCTTTCTTCGAGTGGACCCTTCACCGCTTTGTGATGCACCGCCCGGTTGGGCGGTTTCAGTATGCCTTTCGCGCACATGCGATCGTGCATCACGGAACGTTCAAGGCGGATCACACGTATCACCTCGTCAATGAGGACGACAAGGAGACCATCCCGATGGCTTGGTGGAACGGGCCTTTGCTGATCGTCGTTCTGATGGTGCCGTCCATAGCGGTGGCGTGGCCGCTCGGCATCTGGGGCCTCGCCGCGGGATCGCTCCTGGCGCACACGGCGTATTACTGCGTTTACGAGTACATCCACTGGTGCATGCACCTCCCCAAGACCCGGCGAATCGAGCGTTCGGGGCTTTTCCGCCGGCTCAACGGCCATCATCTCCTGCATCACCGCTACATGCACAAAAATTTCAACGTGGTGCTGCCGCTTGCGGATCTGTGTCTCTGCACGCTCATGCTGCGCTCGAAGATTCGCTTCGCGCAGGCCAGCGGCCCGGCGGTTCCCAATGTGCAGCCTGCTTGCGATTCACCGGCCCCGGTGGGAGTGACGGCTTCGCGCTGATGCCTGTCACAGTCCCAGCCTGCGGAACGTGTCCTCGACCCAGCGGAAGTGGTGGTCGAGCGAACAAAGCTCCGCGATTTCTCCAGCAGGAATTTTTGCGGTGATCTCCTGCTCGGCGACGAGATTTTCCTGCAGCGACTGCGCGCCCTGCCATGTCTTCATCGCCGCGCGCTGGACTGCCTCGTAGGCGGTTTTCCGCTCAAGGCCGCGTTCGGTCAGTTTGAGAAGGATGGTCTGCGAGTGGTAGAGGCCCTTGGTGATCTCGAGATTCCGTTTCATGTTGTCCGGATACACGATGAGGCGCTCCACCAGCCTGCGCAGCGAGACGAGCATGTAGTCCACGAGGATGCACGAATCCGGAAAGATCACCCGCTCGACGCTGCTGTGGGAAATGTCGCGCTCATGCCAGAGCGGGACGTTTTCCAGTGCCGCGACTGCGTTGCTGCGGACGAGGCGTGCGAGGCCGCTGAGCTTTTCGCCGGTGATCGGATTGCGCTTGTGGGGCATGGCGCTGCTGCCTTTCTGCCCGGCGGAAAAATACTCCTCCACCTCGAGCACCTCGGTTCTTTGCAGATGGCGAAACTCCGTGGCCCAGCGGTCAATGCTCGTCGCGATGAGCGCGAGGACGGTGTGGAATTCCGCGTGCCGGTCCCTCTGGACGACCTGGGTGGCGAGCGTGTCCGGGCTCAGCCCGAGGCGCTGGCAGACGAGTTCCTCGACCTTCGGATCGAGGTGGGCATGCGTGCCGACCGCCCCGCTCAGCTTGCCGACACGGACGCGGGGCTGAAGCTGCGCGAAGCGTTCAAGTGCGCGGCCAAACTCATCAAACATGAGCGCGAGCTTCAGGCCGAAGGTGATCGGCTCGGCATGGATACCGTGGCTCCGGCCGATCATCGGGGTCATTTTGAACTCGATGGCGCGGCGTGCGACCACCTCGCGCAGGTCGCGCAGGTCTTTCAAAATGATGTCACCCGCCTGCGACATTTGCACGGCCAGCGTGGTGTCGAGGACATCGCTGCTGGTCATGCCCTGGTGCATCCAGCGGCATTCCGGGCCGACGTAGCTGGCGACATTTTCGAGGAAGGCGATCACGTCGTGGTTGGTCCGCTTCTCGATCTCCATGATCTCGGCGAGATTGAATCTGCCCTTCTCGCGGATCACCCGTGCATCCGCCGCCGGGATGTGGCCGCACTCAGCCTGTGCTTCGCACGCGAGCGTCTCGATCTCGAGCCAGATTTCGTATTTGCGCTGGTCGGTCCAAATGGCCGCCATTTCGGGCAGTGTGTAACGGTCTATCATGAAGCCCGCGCGGAGTACCAGTGTGCGCAGGGCAGGGCAATCCGCATTTGACCGAGGGCGCAGGACTGCGGCCTTATCCCCGGAAGCATGAAAACTGTGACTACTCGCATTCCGGCCTCGACGGCGAATCTCGGCCCCGGCTTCGACTGCCTGGGGGTCGCGCTGAGTGTGTGGAACCGCGTGACGGTGTCGCTCGCCGATGCTCCACCGGAGCACCCAGGCATCATCACCGGGGCGGCGTCCGCGTTCTTCTCCCTGTCAGGAAAAATGCCGGTTCCGTTCTCATGGCGCATCGAGGGCGATGTGCCGCGTTCGCGAGGCATGGGCAGCAGCGTGACGGTGCGCCTTGGGCTGTTGCACGGCCTGAATGAACTCACCCGCGCGGGTCTCGACCGCACGCAACTGTTCGAGTTGTGCGCGGACCTCGAGGGACACCCGGATAACGCCGCGCCGGCGGAGTTCGGCGGATTCACCGTTTCGCGCACGGGCGCGGAGACGGTGCGGTGCGAAGTGGCGCCAGTGTTGAAGTTCATCCTCGCGATTCCGGACTTCGAGGTCGCCACGCCGGATGCCCGGCGGGTGCTGCCGGAAATGATCCCGCGCGCGGCGGCCGTCATGAGCGCGTCGAACGCCTGCCGGATCACTTCCGCATTCTTGCAGCAGCGATACCAGCTTCTCCGGGGCTGTTTCAGGGACGGCCTTCACCAGCCGTATCGGGAGCATCTCATCCCGTTTCTTGGCAGTGCCATTGCCGCAGCCGAGGGCGCCGGGGCGCTTGGTTGCTTTCTCAGCGGAAGCGGCTCGACGGTTTGTGCCGTGACACTTGAACGCGACAGCGAAGTCGCCGCTGCGATGCTCGCTGTCTGCCCGCCGGGCACCAGGGTGATCATCACCACTGCCGACAACTCCGGCGCCACACCGGTCTAAAAACATGGCCCTTCGCGACAGCCTTGACCGCTTCGAGCAATTCGCCACCGACGTCATTCTCGAGCGCCGGTTCGGAAAACGGGCGATGCTCCTGCGGTGGATGCTCTACCTGCTCTCGTGGGTCTTTCGTGGCATCGCGCAGATGCGCCTGTTCCTCTACCGCCACCGGATTTTCAACGCGCGGCAACTTGGCGTGATGGTCGTCTCCGTCGGCAATCTCACCGTCGGCGGCACCGGCAAGACACCCGTCGTCGAGCGGATCGCGCGTGAATTGCAGGATCGCGGCCGCCGTGTCGCCATCCTCTCGCGCGGGTACAAGAGCAAGAAGCTCCCGCTCATCCGCCGCCTGCGCCGCCGGTGGTTCGGGAAGTTCAAGCCGCGCATCGTTCACGACGGGCGCAAGCTGCTGCTCGACTCCGCGTGGGCCGGGGACGAGCCCTTCATGCTCGCCCGCTCGCTGGGCAATGTGCTCGTCATCGTGGATCGTGACCGCGGCAGGGCCGGTCGGCACGTGATCCGCGAGTTCAATGCGGACATCCTGATCCTCGATGACGGCATGCAATACCAGGACATCCAGCATCGCGTGGACATCTGTCTCATTGATTCCCAGGCACCGTTTGGAAATGAGTATCTTCTCCCGCGCGGCACACTGCGCGAGCCGCCGGGCAACCTTCACCGCGCGTCATACATCCTCATCACCAAAGCCATCCCCGGCCAGAGCGGTGCGCTCATCCAGCGCATCCGGCGTTACAACCGGACCGCGGAAATCATCGAGAGCGCCCACGGTCCGCGCTACCTGCAAAACCTGTACGACCCGGCGGACCGCAAGCCGCTCGAGTGGCTCTCCGGAAAATACGCCGGCGCCATCAGTGGAATCGCGCGCCCTGAGAGCTTCGAGAGCGCGCTGCAGAAGCTCGGCGCCAATCTCGTCATCACCTCGCGTTTTGCGGATCACCATCGTTTCCGCGACGAGGAGCTGTGCGAATTCATCGCCCGCGCAGTTCGCCGCGACCTCGATTGCATCGTGACCACGGAAAAGGACGCCGTGCGCTTTCCGCAGAGCATCGCGGGGATCGAGAAGATCGAGGTGCCGATCTACTACCTGCGGGTCGAGATCGAGATCATCAGCGGGCACGAAGCGTGGAATGGCCTCATCGAGAGGCTTTCCGGAGCATCGAGGATGGTGATCCCCGACCGGGTGCTCGTGTAGGCCGCCGTCAGTTGGCGAACACAATCGCGCCCCCGCGCTCATCGGCGGCGATCGTGTCGCCCTCGCGGTACTTGCCATCGAGGATCGCCAGCGCGAGCGGATCGAGCAGCTCGCGCTGGATCACGCGCTTGAGCGGGCGCGCGCCATACACCGGGTCGTAGCCCTCGCGGGCGAGGTGCTTCTTCGCCGCATCGCTCACGGTGAGCGTGAGCTTCTGGTCGGTGAGCCGCTTCACGAGGCGCGCGAGCTGGATGGTGACGATCTGCGTGATGTCGTCATCGCTCAGGCGGTCGAAGATGATCGTCTCATCCACGCGATTGAGGAACTCCGGGCGGAAGTGCGCGCGCAGCGCCTCCATCACGCTGGCCTCGCGCTGTTCCGCGTTCATGTCGCCGAGGATGTGCTGCGAGCCGATGTTGCTCGTCATGATGATGACGGTGTTTTTGAAGTCCACCGTGCGCCCCTGGCCATCGGTGATGCGGCCATCGTCGAGCACTTGCAGCAGCACGTTGAACACATCGTGGTGCGCCTTTTCGATCTCGTCGAAAAGGACGACCGAGTACGGCTTGCGGCGCACGGTCTCGGTGAGCTGCCCGCCTTCCTCGAAGCCCACGTAGCCCGGCGGTGCGCCGATGAGCCGCGCGACGCTGTGCTTCTCCATGTACTCGGACATGTCTATGCGAACCATTGCCGCGTCGTCGTCGAACAGAAACTCCGCGAGCGCCTTCGACAGCTCCGTTTTTCCAACGCCTGTCGGCCCGAGAAAAATGAACGACCCGATGGGGCGATTGGGATCTTGCAGTCCCGAGCGCGCGCGGCGCACGGCATTGCTCACAGCCGTGATCGCCGTGCGCTGCCCGATGACGCGCGCGCCGAGTCGCTGCTCCATCTTCACGAGCTTCTCGCGCTCGCCCTCGCGGAGATTCGTCACCGGGATATGTGTCCACGCGCTGACGACCTCAGCGATGTCCTCCTCGGTGACTTCCTCACGCAGAATCCGGCGCGGCGAAGCCGCCGCCCCCGTGGCTGCGACGCCCTCGTCGCCGTCCGTTGCAGCGGCGCCATCGCCGCTGCGCTTCACCGAGAGCGCCACCGCACCCCGCAATCGCGCCGGCAGCGCCAGCGGATTCCGCTGGATGTATCTGCTGAATCTCCCCGCATGCTCCGCATCACGCGCGATGTGATCGAAACTCTCCTTCTGCCAGAACTCGCCGCTTCGCCTGAGCAGTTTGTTGATCCGGTGCGCTGAAACCGACTTCCAAGCCTGCGTCGCCTCACTGAGTGAATGCCCGCCCAGCGGCGTGACGAGAACGTGAACGTGATTCGGCATCACGATGAAATCATGCAGCCGGTATTTCGTCCCGTCGTCGTGCAGGAGCGTCTCCTCGACAATCTGCCGCACGTCGTCACGCGCGGCCAGGCATTCACCGTGGAATTCATCGAGCCATTTTTCCCAGCGGCCTGGGAACAGACGGTAGTATTCCCGCTCAATATCCGGCGACCACGGTTTCGGATGTGCTGCGAGCCAAATGGTGCGTTCGGCTGTCCATGTCTGGATGCGTTCGGCGGGGATGGAATCAGCGGTGCGCCATGTGACGTAATAGGTCGAGCCATCCTGCCGCCAATGGGGGAGGCAGTTGCCTTTGATGGCACCGATTTCGGCGTCTGGGTCGAAGGGGGTGATGTCGTCGAAGGAGCGCAGCGGCGATGGCGCCGCTGCAACGGACGGCGACGGGGGCGTCGCAGCCACGACGGCGGCGATGCGCCGCTCCAAGTCGGGGATGACGCCGTATTGCAGTTCGCTCGCCTTCGCCAAATCGCCGCGGCGCTGCACGGCTTCGAGTTCGTTGCGCGCGGTTTCGAGCTGTTCCTTCACCTTGCGCGAAGCATCCACGGCGGACTTTTCGTTCTGCCACTGCGAAGTGAGTGCGGTGGATTTTTCCTTCAGCTCCGCGAGTTCTTTTTCGATGCGCGCGAGGCGTTCCTTGCTGGCGGCGTCCTTCTCTTTTTTCAACGCCTGCCGCTCCATCTCGTGCTGCATGATGTCGCGATCCACCACGTCAATTTCCGTGGGCTTCGAGTCTATCTCCATCTTCAAACGCGACGCCGCTTCGTCCACGAGGTCCACGGCTTTGTCGGGCAGAAAACGGTCGCTGATGTAGCGGTGCGAAAGCGTCGCGGCGGCGACAAGCGCGGCGTCCTGGATGCGGACGCCGTGATGCACCTCGTAGCGCTCCTTCAGCCCGCGCAGAATCGCGATGGTGTCCTCGACGCTCGGTTCGTCCACTTGCACGGGCTGGAAGCGCCGTTCGAGCGCGGGGTCTTTCTCGATGTGCTTGCGGTATTCATCGAGCGTCGTCGCGCCGATGGTGCGCAGCTCGCCGCGCGCGAGCTGGGGCTTGAGCATGTTGCCCGCGTCCATCGAGCCCTCGGCCTTGCCCGCGCCGACGATCGTGTGCAGTTCGTCAATGAACAGGATGATCTCGCCCTGCGAGTCGGTGACTTCTTTCAAGAACGCCTTCAGCCGATCCTCGAACTCGCCGCGGAATTTCGCGCCCGCGATCATCGCCGAGATGTCCATCGCGATGAGCTTCTTGTTCTTCAGCGATTCCGGCACGTCGCCCGCGACAATCCGCCGCGCGAGGCCCTCGACGATGGCGGTCTTGCCCACGCCCGGCTCGCCGATGAGCACGGGGTTGTTTTTCGTGCGGCGCGATAGCACCTGCATCGTCCGGCGGATTTCGTCGTCACGCCCGATGACGGGATCAATCTTCCCCTTCCGCGCGAGCGCCGTGAGGTCGCGTCCGTATTTCTCGAGCGTCTGGTACTTTCCCTCCGGATTCTGATCCGTCACGCGCTGCGAGCCGCGCACCTGCTGGAGTGCGGCGAGCAGCTTCGTGTGCGACACGCCCGCCTCCTTGAGCAGCTTCCCGCATGACACGCCGCTGTCCGCGAGCGCGAGCAGGTAGTGTTCGACCGAGACGTATTCGTCCTTGAGCGAGGCCATCTGTTTCTCCGCCTGGCGCAAGATCGCCATCGCCTCCGCCGCGACATTGGTCTGTGCCGTCAGCCCATGCACCTGCGCGCGTTTCCGCAGCACTGCATCGAGTTTGTCCCGCAGCGCGGCGACGCCGACGCCGAGCTTCTGCAGCAGCGGCACGGTGACGCCCTCGGGTTGATCGAGCAGCGCCCTGAGGATGTGCTCGTTGTCGAACTCCGAGTGCTGGGAATCCTGCGCGGACGCCTGCGCCGCCTGCACCGCCTCGGCCAGCTTTTGGGTGAATTTGTTCGCGTTCATCGTGGTGTGGAAAGATGCGTGGCCTCCGGCAGGAAGCATTCCCTTCGTTGGCCAGAGAAGCACGACATTTGTCCGGGCCAGCATGGCTCATCCGGCAGGGCAATGCCTCCGTCTGAATGGCAGATTGGCGCTACGTGCGGATGCGCTCGCGCTGAGCCTCGTCGGCATCCACCAGCGCCAGGAACACATTTTCCAGCGCGCCTTTGTCCGCGCTTAATGCGCGGAGTTCCTCGACCGTGCCGAGCGCAATCAGGCGCCCTTCATGGATGATGCCCACGCGATCGGCCAGTTCCTCCGCGACAGAGAGCTGGTGGGTGCTGAGGAAAATCGTCATCCCCGACCTGCTGCGCGCCTTGAACTCGTCCTTCACGATGCGGGCATGCATGGGATCCAGGCCCACCATCGGCTCGTCAATGATCAGCACTTTGGGATCGTGCAGAAGAGCGCTGCTGATGACCAGGCGCTGTCGTGTCCCGTGGCTCAGATTCTCCGTCAATTCATGCCGGTAATCGTGCAGATGGAGGCGGTCAAAAAGATCTTCGGTCCGCTGCTCGATCAGCGCCGGCTCCATGCAGAAAATGTCACCGACAAAGTGCATGAACTCGATGCTGGTCAGCTTGTCGTAGGTGAACGGAAAATCCGGCACGTACGCCAGTTGCGCCTTGGCCCGCTCCGGCTGCTCCTGCACGTTGAAACCGCCGACAACCGCACTGCCCGATGTCGGCTTGAGCAGGCCGGCGAGCATTTTGATCGTGGTGGTTTTCCCGGCGCCATTGGGGCCGAGGAACGCGAAGAACTCGCCCTGGCCGACATCGAGGGTCAGGTTTTCCACGGCCTTGAGATTGCCGAACGACTTGCAGAGAGAGCGCGTCTGAATCATGCGGGCGGGAGAATGGCCGGTATGGTGCGAAACGCAATCGCATCTGGTCGGGGACGCTGACTGGCAGTTGGCTGGACGTGCGTGGAAAACGTGAAATCGGGTCTTGGTGGAAAGCCGGCTGCCGCCTCACGCGCCGCAATCAGGACTGCAAACTTCGCACGGCGATTTGCGTGGCTGGCATGGCTTGCGGCCACGCTTCGATGCCGTTAGGCAGGGCGCGTGAATTTCAAGCGCACTCTTTTTCTCAACCCGCCAAGCTGGCAGGGTTTCGACGGTGGCGCGGGTTCCCGATACCAGGCAAAACGCGAGGTGCGTTCATTCTGGTTCCCGACATGGCTGGCACAGCCGGCTGCACTCGTGCCGGGCAGCAGGCTTGTGGATGCGCCGCCGCACGATCTTTCCCGCGACGATGTCCTGAAACTCGCGCGCGATTATGAGGTCGTCGTGATTCACACAAGCGCGCCCACTTTGTGCGGGGATGCGGAGCTTGCGGAGGCGCTGAAGTCGCAGAACGGGGAGGTGTCAATCGGGCTGGTCGGGGCGCACGCCGCGGTGCTGCCGGATGACACGCTCGGGGCCAGTGATGCGATTGACTGGGTGGGCCGGAAGGAATTCGATTACACCTGCCGCGATGTAGCCGCGGGCCTGCCTTTAGGCGACATCCCCGGCCTGAGTTTTCGGCGCGATGGCCGGGTGATGCACAACGCCGAGCGTGCGATGATCGAGAGCTTCGACGAACTGCCCAGCGTGATGGATGTCTATGCGCGGGATCTGGACATCGCGCGCTACTACATCGGCTACCTCCGGCATCCGTACGTCTCGCACTACACGGGGCGCGGCTGCCCGGCGCAGTGTACCTTCTGCCTGTGGCCGCAAACCGTCGGCGGGCACAAATACCGCGCGCGTTCGCCCGAGGGTGTCGCGCGTGAAATGGCGCATGCGCAGCGGCTTTTTCCGGGCGTGAAGGAGTTCTTTTTCGACGACGACACCTTCACCGCCTACCAGCCGCGCGCCCGCGAAATCGCAAGCCATCTCGGGAAGCTCGGGATCACGTGGAGCTGCAACGCGCGCGCGAATGTGAATTACGAAACCTTGAAGACGATGCGCGACAATGGCCTCCGCTTGCTGCTCGTCGGCTACGAGAGCGGGAGCCAGCACATCCTCGACAACATCAAGAAGGGCATCCAGATCGCCGAGGCCCGCGAGTTCACAAAAAACTGCCGCAAGCTCGGGATCACCATTCACGGGACATTCATCCTCGGCCTCCCGGGGGAGACGCGCGAGACGATCGCGGAGACGGTGGAATTTGCGAAGGAACTCGATGTCTTCAGCATCCAGGTGAGCCTCGCCGCGCCCTACCCTGGGACGGAACTCCACCGGCAGGCGATCGAGAATGGATGGTTCAGCAAAGGTGCCGGCCTGGTGAGCGGGGCTGGGACGCAGATGGCGGCGCTCGAGTACGAGGGGCTTTCACGGCGGGAGATTTTCGACTGGGTCGAAAAGTTCTACCGCGCCTACTACTTCCGCCCCCGCCCGATCATGCGGATCGCGCGGACGATGCTCACCGACTGGCAGGAGATGAAGCGGCGGCTTCGCGAGGGGATGGAGTTTTTCCGCTTTCTCCGGATGCGCAGCGCCCCGGAGGCGCGATAGAACGTGTGCGATTTGGCTTTGCCCATCGGACGATCGCCGGGCAGTTTCTCCGCGATGAAATTCCGCGCAATCTCCGCACTCCTCGCCGTCACTCTCCTCGCGGCATGCCCGTTCGGCTACAATCCATCCGATAAGAAGAAGGCAAAGGGCAATACTCTGCCGACAAAGGACGAAAGCGGCGACGTGGCATTCCAGGCCTTTGTCGGCCGGCTCCGGCTCTCAGTCGAATCGCGCGACATGGCCGCGATCGCCTCGATGATGGCGCCCGATTTCGGGTATCGCTGGGACAAGCCACCCGCCGGTGAGAACGTCTTTGCCTTCTGGGACCAGAACAATGTCTGGCCAAAACTCACGGCCCTGCTGCGGGCGAAGTGGGTGCCGTATGATGGATACATGGTCGTCCCGCCAGAGCTTGCGGAAAACCCGAATTACGACGGCTACCGCGCTGGCGTGAAAATGGTGAACGGAAGCTGGCGCTTTTCGTACTTCGTCCCCGCGCCGCCACCGGAGTCGGCCGCCGAATCCCCCGCGCCTGCATCGTTGTGAGCGGGGAATGCGACCCTGTCGCGCTTGGCCTGCCGCACCGCGAGCCGTTCATTTTCGTGGATCGGGTTCTCTCGCTCGCGCCGGGTGAGTCTGCCGGGGCTGTGAAAACTTTTCCGCCGGACACCTCGTTTTTTGCCGGTCATTTTCCGGGCGATCCGCTGGTGCCCGGCGTCATCCTCACGGAGGCGCTGGCGCAAACCGCGGGCATCGCGGCGGGCCAGCCCGGCGTGGGCTTCCGGCTGACGGCGATCAAGACGATGAAGTTTCCCGGTGCCGTGCGCCCGGCTGAGGAGATCCACTTGCTCGCGCGAAAAATCGCCAGCGTGGGCGGGCTGTGGCAGTTCGAGGTGCGTGCCTCCGTCAGCGGACGGGTGGTCGCTGAAGGCGTGGTGGTGCTGAGTGAGGTGCGCGGTTAGAACGCAAATTTCACACCATCTCTCCGCAATGGCGCGAAACCTTGCGTAGCGCAGACTTGGAAGCCCGCGCTACGCACAGCGCTGCTCCGTCTGTGAAATGTGCGGGGTAGAACGGCGGGTGCTTTCGGTCTGCCACGGGCTTCCGTGGCCGGCGGTTACGATGCAAGTTTTCGCAGCAGGCCGGCGAGGTCGTCGAGTGCGTCGAGCGAGCGGAGCACGCCATCCTTGTCGAGGACCCAGGTTGCCGGGATTGCATTGAGGCCGAGGGCGAGGATCAACGGACTGTTCCAGCCTTTGCCATCACATGCGACGATCGCGGATGTCCTGCTCTCGCGAAGGAACTGATCGAGTGCCGCGCGGTCGGCATCCAGGCTGATTGCGACAAGGACCGCGCCCGCTTTTTTCGCGGTGTCCCCGACCTCGCGAAAAATGGCCGCCGATGGTTTGCTCCATGTGGCGAAGAAGAGGATGACCGCGGGCTTTCCCGCCCAGTCCTCCACGGCATGGCGCTTTCCATCGAGGGCGATGAACCGAAGCGGAAGTTTTTTTCCGACGAGCGCGAGGCGCTTTTGGTCATCGGCGATTTGCGCGAGGAGCGCTGAGTCCTCCGTGAGTTTTTTGGCTTCGACGATGAGTGACAGCTTGGTGGCGGGCTCGGCCTCGAAAGGATTCGCGACCTCGACGAGGAGCGCGGGGATGCGGCGGTCTTTCGGGTGCGCCTTTTGAAATTCGCGGACGGATTTGAGAAGATCGCGCCGTTCATCCGCGGTCGGCCTCCTGCCGCGTCCTGCGCGCATCCGCTGTGTGAGCAGCGCGAAGGCGAGTTCGGTATTTTCCGCGGGCGTCGAGGCTGCCGCCTTTGCCGCGTCGAGCAGCCGTTCGACTTCGGCGGGTGGCGGGCTTGAGGTCATGTCTGCGCGCATGTTCAGCAGGCGGACGAGGCGGAACCTTGCCTCGAAGGAGCGGTTGTCCCCGCCATGCTTGGAAAGAAACCCGCGGAGCGCGGACTCCTGCATTTTTAGATGACCGAGCGCTATGTCGCGGGCTTCGTCCGCGGTGGCCGGCTGCACGCCGGGGCCCGCATCGAGTGCGATGAGAGCAGTCCAGTCTTCGTCCGCTGTGCCCGCGAGGACAGATGCGGCCAGGAGCAAAATGATCGCGGCGATCCGCATGGGGAGGTTGTGGCAGCGGACTCGGGTGCTTGCAAGGACTCGGGATTGTTGTGCGTGACGCGCGGAATAAAGGCTGCGAAACAACCTCCTCATATTGAACAAGCGGCGCGCGACGCCGTCGAAACAGCCTCAACCACAACCAACCAATGAAAATACACCAGACCATCATCGCCGCCGCGGTTCTCGCGGTGACATCACTCACCGCCAGCGCCGCTCCAAAGGACTGGATCGGCAAGCAGCTCCCCGACTTAAAAGTCACTTATCTCGCAGCAACGCCTGACCTGAAAGGCAAGCCGGCGATCGTCGAGTTCTGGGCCACTTGGTGCCCGCCGTGCCGCGCCTCGATCCCGCACCTCAACGAGCTGCATAAAAAATTCAAGGACAAGGGGCTCGCTGTCGTTGGCATCACCGATGAGGACAAGCAGACGGTGACAAAATTCCAGAAGGGGGTGCCGATGGATTACAGCGTGGCGATGGACAAGGGCGGCAAGCTCTCGAAGGATTTCGGCATCCGGGGAATCCCGCATGCGTTCATCGTCGGGAAGGACGGGAAGATTGTGTGGGAAGGTCATCCAATGACGATGAAAGAGGCGGACATCGAGAAGGTGCTCCAGTAGGCAGCGCCCCGGCCGCAGTATTTCAAGGCGCCCGCTCTCGTCCGCGAGGGCGGGCGTTTTATTTTTTCTCCACCGGCACGATCGTGACGAACACCGGACGGTGGTCGCTCGCCTCGGCCCAGTACGGCGAGCGATAGACCGACGCTGTCTCGCGCTGCACTTCCGCCCACACGCCTTTGCTCGCGAAGATGAAATCAATCCGCGCATAGAGATCCGCGTAGCGCCAGTAATGCGTCCAGCGGTCGCCAAGGCTGTCCTTGGCCCAGAGATCCGCCAGGTGCCCGGCCGAGCCCTTCGCACCACTGACCTCCGCAAACATCGGCTCGTTCTTCGTGTCGTTGAAGTCCCCGTAGCAAAGCAGATTCACATCGGGCGTTTCCTTGAAAATACCGTCGAGGTGCTCGCGGAGCTTCGCGGCCTCGTGCCGCCGGAAGAGTGCCTCGCCCTCCGGCACGGGGAGCTTGGATTTCAAATGCACGCCCACGCAGCGCAGGCGGTAGTCCGGCGTGACCTGCACGGTGACATCGAGGATGCCGCGCTTCATTTCCTCCGTCTTTCCGTTCAGGGTGAAGCTCACTTTTTTCCGCGAGTCGCGCGCCACGATCGGAAATTTGCTCACGAGCGCGATATGGCGATCCGGGTCGCCGGCCTGCACCCAC
Source organism: Prosthecobacter debontii (assembly GCA_945861385.1). Lineage (GTDB taxonomy): Bacteria > Verrucomicrobiota > Verrucomicrobiia > Chthoniobacterales > Chthoniobacteraceae > SXWH01. The sequence continues at coordinate 18,013 of CAMAUI010000017.1, read as the reverse complement.
TCGCTGTGCGGATACTCGAGGCCGGCCTTGGCGAGGCGCTCCTTGAAATCCGCGAACATCTTCTCCGAGCCCATCTCGGAGACGCCGAGGATATCGGGCTCCACATCCCGGATGACGGCGATGAGCGAATCGAGTTCCTTTGGGGTCTTCGGCTTTGCGCGACGTTCGGGTTGCGCGGCCTGGTCGTCGCCGAGGTAGTTGCGGACGTTGTAGGTGCAGAAGACAATGCCATCAGCGGGCTCCCGCGCGGGCGCGATTGCGATGAGGGCGAGGGTGAGAAGCAGGACGAGAAAGCGCGGCATGATTTCCAGAGAAATGAAAAAGGCCCGCCTCAATGGCGAGCCTCTTTCAGTGAAGTTTGCGTCCGGCTACCCAGCATTGTCCTTTTTTACAGGCACCGGTTCGGTGTTTGTGGCTGGCTTTGTCTGCGCTGTGTTTTGCGATGGGATCTGCCTGGCTGCCTCGGCCGACGGATCGTCCTGGGCGTCGTTTTTACCTTTGGAAAACTCGCGGATAGCCTGTCTCAACCCGCGGGCGAGTTCGGGGAGTTTCTTGGCTCCGAAAAGCAGCAAGAGAACCACTATGACGACGATGGCTATCTGTGGTGTGAGGAATGCGAGAGGCACGGGGATCATGGTTTTGAATGTTGCCGTCTGGCTGGGTGATTGATTCGCGAGCGGGAATTTGCAGTGGCTTTCCGCACGGTGTTTCAATGAGGTTTTCGTGCGCTATGCGGCGGTTTCCTTCCGTTCAGACACCGGTTCGGTGTTTGCCGCAGGTTGTGCCTGCGCAATGTTTTGCGGCGGAATCTGCTTGGTTTCCTCGATCGGAGGATCACGCATGATCTCGTCGTGGATGTCATTTTTGGCCTTTGAAAACTCGCGGATGGCCTGTCCCAGGCCTCGGGCGAGCTCGGGGAGCTTCTTGGCTCCGAAGAGCAGCAGGAGGATCACCAGGACGAGGATGCCCTGCTGACCCATGAGATTTGCTAGAGACGGAGTGATCATAGGTAATATTGGCTTGATTATCACTGTTCGCGACAGGCTGCAACAGGCGTTTCTTACCTGAGTCAACCGTGCCGGGGCGCTGGAATTAGCCGGAGCTTTCTTCGCAGTACATATTCGCGTAGGGGACTGCGATGCTCACCGCCTTCTATCATCCCGGCTACGCTGCGCCCCTCGGCAAGCACGTCATGCCGATCCGGAAGTTTGGACTGCTCGCCGAGGGTCTCCGCGGGGCGTCCGATGTCCGCCTTGCTCGGCCCGAGCCGGTGGCGGAGACGGATATCCTCCGGGTCCACACCCGGGGCTATGTGGACTCTGTGAAAAGCGGGGAGCCCCGCGCGCTCGCGGAGTCGCAGAAATTTCCGTGGTCGCCGGAGCTGTATCCGAGCGTGTGCCTCACGAGCGGCGGCTGCCTCGCCGCCGCGCGCGCCGCGCTTCGGGAGGGAGCCGGCGCGGCGCTCGTGAGCGGTTTTCACCACGCGTGCGCGGATCACGGCGAGGGCTTCTGCACTTTCAACGGCCTCATCATCACCGCCGACGCGCTGCTTGCCGCGGGAGAGGCGCAAAAAATCGCAGTGCTGGACATGGATCTTCATTACGGCAACGGCACCGCGCAGCTCGCGGCTGTGCGGCCCTACGTCTTTCAGGTTTCCATCTACGGCAGCGACTACTGGAACAATGTCGCCTACCGCGACGTGACCACGCGCCAGCATGAGGACGGTGAAAACCACCGCTCGTTCGCGCTGCCCGCCGCGTGTGATCGGGCAACGATGCTCGGGGTCATGGAGGGCGCTCTGCCGCTCCTGGCCGACGCGCGGTGTGACTTGCTGTTGTACCAGGCGGGTGCGGATCCATATTTTGAAGACCCGTATTCCCCGCTCGCGCTTGACCATGATGACCTTCTCGCGAGGGACATTCGCGTGTTTGAATTCGCGAGGGCGCACGGAATTCCCATCGCATGGGTGCTCGCCGGCGGATACACGAAGGACGTGAGCAAAGTCGTCCGCGTTCATCTCAACACCTTCGAGGCATGGAGGCAGGTGTATGGCCGCTAGCTGGCGCAAGCGCAGCCCCGGAGACCTTTCCGCCGAGCTTCCCGAAGTCTCGGCGACGCCGGTGGGGCCGGTTGTCGCAGCCGCCGCGGCAGCGGCGGAAAAATGGGCGCGCATGCCGCTCGATGAACGCTGCGAGTGCCTGCGAAATGCACAGTCCGCAATCGCCGCCGGGAAAGACGACCTTGCCCGCGGCATCGCGATCGAGACCGGCAAGCCGCTGACCGAGTCGCTCGGCGAAGTCGGTGCGGTGATTGCGAAAATTGACCTCACGATCGCCGATGCGCGCGAGCACCTCGCTCCGCGCGAGGTGACGGGCGGCCCGCATCCCGCAAGAGTGCGGCGTCTCGCGCGCGGGGTGGCTGCCGTCATTGCGCCGTTCAATTTTCCGCTCCACCTCGGCCACGGTGCGACAGTCGCGCATCTTCTCGCGGGCAACCCCGTCGTGCTGAAACCCTCGCCGCTCGCCGCCAATGTCGTCGCGCGATATGCGGAGTTGATGCGTGGCGCGATGCCCGCCGGGGTGTTTGGCCTCGTGCAGGGCGGCGCCGGGGAGGCTCTGGCGCTGGCTGGCGATGCGCGGGTTCGCGCGGTGTGCTTCACCGGCAGCGTCGCCGCCGGGCGCGCGCTTGCGACGGCGCTGGCCGCGGATTTTTCCAAGGAACTCGCACTCGAACTCGGCGGGCGCAACCACGCCATCGTGTGCGCCGACGCCGACCTCGCGCTCGCCGCGGATGCCGTCGCTGACGCGCTGTGCCTCACGTGCGGGCAGCGCTGCAATGCGACCAGCCGCGTCCTCGTCCATGCGGATGCCGCCGCGGAATTCGAGGCGCTGCTTTTGAAAAGCGTCGCGCGCTACGTCCCCGGCGATCCGCTCCTCGCGGCGACAAAACTCGGCCCGCTCATCAGTGCAGACGCTCTCGGGCGATACACGCGGCTCATCGCGGAGGACTGCGAATGGCTGCTGGCTGGCAGTGTCGTCGGCAGCGTGGATGGCAAGCGCGGGCACTACGTCACTCCCGCAATCCGCCGCGGCTTCGTCCACGATGATGCCGAGCCTTTCGCGCCGCTTCTCGAAATCGAATCGTTCACAGACACCGGTGACGCCGCGCGCCGCGCCAACGCCACGCCGTTCGGCCTCACCGTGAGCGTTTTTACGCGTGACCGCGCAGCCTTTGACGGGCTCGCGGGCGTCCTGCACGCGGGGAATATCTACGCGAATCTCCCCACCACCTTTTCGCCCGGCACGCTGCCCTTCGGCGGTTTCGGCCTCAGCGGGAATGGGCGTCCCGGCGGGCGCGGCTTCATCCGTTTTTGCACGCAGGAACAGGCCGTGCAGTGGACGGGATTCTAATTCTGTCCGGCGGGCGCGGTCGGCGATGTCTTGATCGCCCAGAGCACGTCGGGAGCGCCTTGGATGACGAGGCCGAATCGTGCCGGGGTCCAGTTGCCCCAGCTTCGGAGCACGATCTGGTTCCAGCCTTTTTTGAAGGTCACTTCGGCCTGCGGGACGATTTCGGTGCCCGCGACGTTGAAGTTGTTCATGGCCTGTTCGGGCAGCGGCTTGCCATTCAACCAACCGCGCCCGTTGCCGGTCGCGCCCTCGTTGGTGATGAACCGGCAGCGGAGTTTGCTGTCCTCGGGAACGAAAATCCAGGCCGTCGCGAAATAAAGGCGGAAGGGGGTCGGGTCGGCGGACAGCGGCAGTTCCGACGCGACCATCGTCCGCCAGCGGACTTCGTGTTGTTTGCCCTCGTGATCGGCGGTCTCGGGGCCTTGGTAGATTTTGCCGAGGTCGATCTCGCCGAGGTCGGGCGGATATTTCGTCCGTTGAAAGTGGCGTTTGGCGAAGGCGGTGAAACGTGAGTCGCCGGGCGTCTGATTGCGCGGCGCGGTTTTCAACTCTGGCCCGCCCCAGGGACCGCCGACGCTCCACGACAGCACGGGCAGACTGTCCAGCCCGGTGAACTGCGCCTGCGCCCAGGCGCCCGGATAGAGGTTCGCCTCGGAGGGTTCGTCGGTGGTCAGCGTGTTGTTCAAGCGGCCGGTGTTGGCCCACCACGAGCAGGCGACGCCGTTGAGGGTCACCGAGAAATCCACCATCGTCCGCAGTTTGGCGTTCGGCGGCGGCAGCAGGGGAATCGCCGTCAAGGGAATGGCGGCGGAGAGCACGAAGCCACGGCCATCCTCGTCCAGAGCATGGGCCAGCCGGGCCTCGGAAAGAACGGCGACATGCTCGAAGGCCGCGGTGCGCACGGGCGAAACGTAGGTCACGGGACTGGCCGGTTTGGCGACCGATCCTTTCGGATACAGACCGACGGCCACCGGCTTGGTTTCGCCCTCATCGTTGATCAGGGCGAAAACAATCCGCACGTCACCGGCCCGGCCCGTCTCGCCTCCGGGAGCGGCCGCCGGGTCGCCTTGGATGTAGAAGCTGGCGGTGGTCGCCTTGCGGTCGTGCGTGAAAATGCGGGGCAAGTCCGTCGCGTCCGCCGGCTGGATCGGGCCGGCCGTGCGGATATGCCAGCGCAGGTAAAGTTGCTGCCGGTCGTAGAGGCAGCGCACTTCCGTCCGGCGCTCCGCGTCGAGGCCGAACTTCACGGGCTGGGCCGCCTCCCATCCGGCGAGACTGCCATCGAGCGCCGGCCCGCCGCCCGGCGAGGCGCGGAAGACCACCACCGGAGCGACGCCGGCGCCGCCGTGCATGGCGAGGGCGCGCGGGTCAGGCGGGGCGATCTGCTCTGCGGAGAGCACGACTTCCGCGGCTTCGAGCGGGAGCGGGCGGATCAAGTCGGGCGTCCAGTTCCGGCACTCATAGACATTGGCCGACGCGCGCCCCATGAACAAATAGACCTTCCCGTTTTTCTTGTTCAGAAAGTGCTGGCCGAACCACATCTCACCGCCATGCGAATACATGTTCACTCCCTGGCCTCCGTGGCGGAAGCCGTCATACATGAGCGTGTCCACGTAGAGTCCGTCCTCGGTGTAAAGGTGATAGACGCCGTTCATGTCGAACACGCCCACCAGTCCGTGCGACGGCGCGGTCAGGTGATACGAGCCATAGACACGCCCCGGATCGGCGAGTTGCCAGGCCTTGCGACCCACGCGCCATTTCATCTGATACCCACCTTGGCCGTCGGGAACATAACGGCTGAGTTTGAAGTGCGCGTGGCGGACGCCGGCGGAATCAATCCCGCCCCAGCCGTTGGGACCGAAATTATACGCGGTGTAAAAACCGTCCTTCATGTTGCCGGCGATCCGCTCCCAACTGCCATAGCCCTCGCTGATCTCGCCGCCGCCCTTGAGCGGGGAAGCCTTCTTCTGCCGCACGGCGGAGTAGATCGGGTCGTCCAGAAATTTGCTCCAGTTGCGTCCGTCGAAAACCGGATTGCCCCGGCGGTCAAACTCCCGGGGCGCGAGCCGGTGAAACTCGATGTTGCGCATGTAAAGATCGGCGCGGTTGAGCATCACCAGCGACAAATCATCGAGCCAGACATCGCCGTCCCAATTCATGCCCGGCAGGCGCGCGGGATTTTCGCGATACTCTTCCGGCTGCACCTTGCCGTCGCCGTCCGAGTCGGCCCAAAAAAACGGCTGCTTCTTGTCGTCCCTGATGATCCCCGCCGACGGCACCAGCCGCTCGCCGTCCTGGCGATAGACCGCATACTTGTTGCCGCCATCGGTCCCGCCGGGGAAGGCCAGATACATCCGGCCCTCGCGGTGGAGAACCTGCGGAAATTGCATCCCGCCCAAAGGCAGATCGGTGTGCAGCCCGTCCACCTCCCACGTCGCCTTCGCGTAATCCACCCGGTAGCGCGTGACGTTGCTGCTCTCGTCCGCGATGTAAACGTGCTCGGGATTCTCCGGGTCCGCGCAAAACCCGCGCGCCCCGGTGCGGCAGAGAAACCAGGATCGGAGCAACTTTCCTTCGGGCGACCACTCGCTGGTCCGCCGCGCGCCGCCCTGCTCGACGACGATGACGCGATCCGCACCGTCCCGGTCCTTCCACATCGCCAGCCGCGCGGGCCGATGAAAATCCTGCGGCTCGTAACGCCCGTTGGCCACCTTCGCACCGCCGCCCCAGCGCGCGAGAATCCGCCCCGTGCCGTCCAGCTTGAAGACCTGATTGTCGGCGGACGAAGCCACGTAGAAATTTCCCTTCGAGTCCATGTCGCAATCGTCGGGTCGCCCGATCGCTGCGAGCGTAAAAGTTTTCCGCCACGCGCCGTCCGGCACTCCGTCCTTGAGCGCAATGGAACTCACCAGCCACTCGTCCTTCTCCCCCTGGTGCAGAGCGTGGAGCGTGGCTTGACCAGTGCGATCAACGAACACCGCCTGCGGATTTCTGACCGCGCTCCCGGAAATTTTCCGGCCATCCGCCAGCGCGAAAGTGTCCACGCGATTCGCCGGCACGGGTTGCGCGGCGTAGAGGAATCCTTTCCCCGAGCGCGGCTCCTTCCACGCCGCCAGACTCGGACAGTTCACCTCCAGCTTGGCGGCGCGAATTCCGATCGAAACGCGGTCGCCGCCCCACTGCCGGTCGTCGCGAAACAGAAACGCCCCACCGTCATTGCAGGCGGCATAGATGTGCTCGCCGTCGCACGCCACCGCCGACCCGCCCGCCGTTCCGCCCGAGGGAAAACCCTTCAGCACCTGCTCCCAATTCACGGGCCGGTTGAGGTCCACCAGGAACGGATTCCGCGCGCTTTCGATGTAGCCAGCCCAAAAGCCCGCCACACCGTTCGGGCCGACCGCGACGTCGGACATCGGGCCAAACTGATGCCCATGAATCCACGGCGCACGCGCGTCCTGTTCGGGCGACGGACTCCACGAGTCGCCCAGCCCGACGAGATACTTTGGAATGATCGAATGAAACTGCCCGTCCATCGCCCACTTCTCGGCCGGCATGAAAATGCCCTTCACGCGGTATTTGCCGGGCGGCACCGGCATGTCATTTTCATCCAGCCCATTCCAGACCTCGGTGAACTTGCCGCCGTTCTCCGCCGTCACCGTCCGCACGCCCCCGCTGACAAACGTGCTGACAATCCAGTCGGGATTATCCGGATCAACCACCGCGAGCGTCACCCGGTAAGTCCTCGGCAACGGCCCGTCCGCCGGCAGACGAATGTCAACCCGGCAGGCGGGCGTATCCGCGGGGGCGGGCCGCGAGGGAGTATTCTGCTGGGCTGGCAAAGGACTGAGTAGAGCCATGAAAACGATGGCACTTGCGATGACGGTGGTGATCCGTGTCCTCATGGATAAAAAGCGAGTCGCGAACGGAAAAATCCTTATGCCCCAAATAGCGCCACGGCAGTCGCGAGACGATGAGGGTGGAAAGTAATCGGCACAAACGTTCGGCGCGCGTTTCGAGATGGTGGGTAGGGCACCATCACTGCATCCGCAACTTGCGCAATGCGGGCGGCGCTGCCATTGGCTCCGGCACACACATGCCCGACATCGCTCTGCCCGAAACCCACGCCGAGGTCTTCACGCTTTCCAACGGACTCGAGATCATCGTCCACGAAGACCATTCCGCGCCTGTCGCCAGCGTGCAGGCGTGGGTGCGGACGGGCAGCATCCACGAAGGCCGCTGGCTCGGAGCCGGCATCTCGCACTTGCTCGAGCACATGTTTTTCAAAGGCACGCCATCGCGCGGGCCGCAGGATTTCGCCCGGACCGTGCAGGATCATGGCGGCTACATCAATGCCTACACGTCCTTCGACCGCACGGTGTACTGGGTGGACATCCCGGCGCGCGGCGTTTCGCCGACGCTCGAACTGCTCGCGGATGCGCTGATGAATTCCTCGCTGCCAGCGGACGAACTCGTGAAGGAGCAGGAGGTCATCCGGCGCGAGTTTGCGATGGGATTCGACGATCCGGATTCGACCGCTGGCAAACAGCTCTTCGCGACGGCGTTTGCCGAGCATCCGATGAAGCACCCGGTCATCGGGCATCTCGACGTCTTCAACACGATCACCCGCGACGACCTCGCCGCCTACTACCGCGAGCGGTACGCGCCGAATAACATTTTCTTCGTGATCGTCGGCGCGGTGGAGGCTGGAGCTGTGCGCGAGCAGCTTGCGGGGCATTTTGAAAACCATCCGCGCCGCGCCCTGGCCGACGTGCTCATCCCGCGCGAGCCCTCACAGCTCGGGCGGCGGGAACTGCACACGGAGTTCGACACGGAACTCACGCGCATGAGCCTCGCGTGGCACATTCCCGCGATCACGCACCGCGATCTTCCGGCGCTCGACATCCTCTCAACGGTGCTTGGCTCGGGGCGCAGCGCACGGCTCTACAGCAGGCTGCGCGAGGGCCTCGGCATCGTCCACGGCGTGGACGCCTGGTGCTACACGCCCGCCAGCGAGGGGCTTTTCGGGATGGATGCGGTGCTCGATCCCGGAAAGGCCGGCGACGTCCGCCGGGAGATGCTTGCGATCATCGGCGAAGTGCGGGATTCCGGCATCGAGCAGCCGCTGCTCGACAAGGCGCGGCGGATGTTCCTGAGCCATCAGATCTCCTCGCTCACCACGATGCGCGGAAAGGCCGCCGACCTCGGCAGCAACTGGCTTTTCGCCCGCAACCTCCGCTTTTCGCACGACTACCTCGCTGCTGCGCAGCATGTCACTCCCGCGGATCTCCAGCGGGTCGCCCGCGAGTACCTCCGCGATGAAAACATGACCGTCAGTTCGCTGAATCCCCGTGCTTCAGCAGCACCTGCTGCAAAACTGCGGCACGACGGGCAGTGTGGCGCCACGCAGCTTTTCCGGCTTTCCAATGGCATGCGGCTCCTCGTCCGCGAGGACGCCCGGCTGCCGCTCGTCTCCATCGCGGCGACATTCAAGGCGGGCCTTCTCGCCGAGGCCGCGGAGGACAACGGCATCACCCGCCTGCTCGCGCGTACGTTGCTGAAAGGCACCGCGCGGCGCACCGCGGAGCAGATCGCCGGGGAGATCGAATCCGCCGGCGGGGCGATCGGCAGCGACAGCGGAAACAATTCCATTTCCATCACCGCGCGTGTTCTCGAGCCCGATCTCGCGCTGGGCATTGACCTCGTGGCCGACGTGATCCTCAGCGCCAGCCTGCCCGAGAAGGCGATCGTGCGCGAAAAAGAGGCGCAGCTTGCAGGCATCAAGGCCGACGAGGAGGAGATGACCAGTGTCGCGAGGAATCTTCTGCGGGCGCGCCTGTTTGGGGAGCATCCGTTTGCGCTGCGCATGCTCGGCACGCCGGAGAGCGTAAACTCCCTGACCCGCGAAAGCCTCGCCGCGTTTCGCGACAAGTATCTCTGCGCCGCCAACTGCGTAATCTCCGTCTTCGGCGCGGTGAAAGCGGCGGAGGTGCGCGAGTTGATCGAGCGGCATCTCGGCGCGCTCCCGCAGGGCGAGGAGGCGTTCCGCGATGTGCCGCAGCCCGTGCCGCCCGCCGCTGACATCGAGGCCACCGAGCACAAGCCGAAGGCGCAGGCGGTGCTCATGATTGGCTTCCCCGGCGCGGACATGTTCAGCCCGGACCGGCAGGCGCTGGAGCTGATTGATGAGGCGTGCAGCGACCTCGGCTCGCGCCTGTTCAACCGCATCCGCGAGCAGATGGGGCTCGCGTATTTTGTCGGCAGCAGCAGCCTCATGGGGCTCGCGCGCGGAGCGTTCACATTTTACCTCGGCACCGACCCCGCGAAGCTCACTGAAGTGCGCGCCGCCTTGCGCGAGGAGATCGCAAGGCTTGCGGCGGATGGCCTGGATGCCGCGGAACTGTCCCGTGCAAAGGAGAAGCTGCTCGGCGGGCAGGAGATCAGGAACCAAAGCAACGACACGCTCGCGTACGCCTGCGCCCTCGATGAACTTTATGGCCTCGGCCACGCGCACTATCACGGTCTGCGCGAGCGTGTGAATTCCGTTACGCTCGATCAAGTCCGCGAAGTCGCGCGCCGCTATTTCACACAGGCGGGCGTCACCGCCATCGTGCGGCCATGAGCGACTACGCGCAGACCGGCATCGCCTCATCACCACGCTCCAGCAACTGAACGACAGCCACCTCGACGCGCTGGAGGCCGAATTGTGCGCGCTCGCCGGGTAGCGCCCGATCGCGCTCGTGCTCCCGCGTCATGCGGCGGAAATGGAACGCCCCGCGCGGGCAAGGGTGCCAATGTCGCCGCTGCCCTCGCAAAAATGAACGCCATCCCCTTCGACGAACCCGCCGGGCGCGTAATTACCGCTGCCTTCGCAGCGCGGCTGTAGTATTTTGCGCCTTGGAATTCCGTGCAAATCACTCTACTCGTCAGCCATGACCATCACCTTGCCAGACACGCCCGCAACGATGCGCATGAGCGAAGAGGAAATCCGCACCGAACTCGCCTGCTCATTGTTCGCGCGCGGCAAGGTGTCATCGCAGGTCGCCGCCGATATCGCTGGTGTGAGCTACAGCCGCCTGCTCGATGCCCTCTGCGAGCGGCGGATTCCGTATTTCACAACCGAGATGCTGCGACAGGATATTGAGTCGCTCAACAGAATGTTCCCGGACAACCCACTCCCCCTCCCATCGGTCTGAGCATGCTCGTCGTTTCGGACACCTCTGTCCTCGTCAATCTCGCGGTCATCGGTGAAGCGGACATTCTTTCCCGCTTGTTCATGGTGGTCGTCGCTCCAGGGGCTGTGCGTGCGGAGTTCCAGCGCCTTGCATCGAGCGAGCTGCGATTTCGCAGCGCAGTATGGCCCGAGTGGGTTGAAGTGCGACAGCCCACCCACATCCCCGAAGACCTGTTCACAGGGCCGCGCCTGCTTCACACAGGCGAACGTGAAGCCATTGCCCTTGCCCTCGAAATTCACGCCGACGCACTCCTCGTGGATGAAGAAGCCGCACGCTCCGCAGCAAAGGCGCACGGCCTGAATGTCACCGGCATCGCAGGCATTCTTCTTCGCGCAAAAGCCTCCGGCCTCATTTCCTCAGTCGGCACCATTCTCGACCGCATCATGGACGAAGCAGGTTTCTGGATGGGCAGCGCATTCCGCGCAGAAGTCCTCCGCCTCGCAGGTGAAGCGCCTTGAGGTTTGAGTGATGAACGAAGTGCCTGAGCACTTTCCCCCTAAAAATACCGGCTTCTGCGCCGCCATCGCTGCCGCATACCAGCGCGGCTGTAGCAGCTTGCTTGCTTTGGTTTGTCTGCTTTTCTCCACGGCTTCATGGCTAAGAAACCTGTTGTTTTGATTATTCGCGATGGATGGGGTGTGAATCCTGGAGGTCGCGCGAAGGCGGTGGAGAATGGCGACGCGACCTTGCTGGCGCGCACTCCTTTCCACGATCACCTCTACGCCATGTATCCACAGAGCCGACTTTCCGCGAGCGGGATGGATGTGGGCCTGCCCGATGGGCAGATGGGAAACAGCGAGGTCGGCCATCTCAATCTCGGCGCGGGGCGCGTCGTCTATCAGGATCTCACACGGATCAACAAGGCGATACTCGATGGCGAGTTTGCGACGAATGCCGTGCTGGCGGAGGCTTTCGCAAAGGCCTCCGCGCCGCGTGCGGACGGAAAAAGTGCGCGGCTGCACCTGCTCGGGCTGGTGAGTGACGGAGGCGTGCATTCGCATCAAGAGCATCTCATCGCGCTGTGCAAGGCGGCGACGGCGGCGGGGGTGGGGGACATCCTCATCCACGCGATCACCGACGGGCGCGACACTTCGCCGACGAGCGGCGCGGGCTTTCTCGCGGCGGTGGAGAAGGGGATCGCGGGGACTGCAGCGAAGGTGGCGACGGTCATCGGGCGCTACTTCGCGATGGACCGCGACAAACGCTGGGAGCGCAACAAGCTCGCGTGGGATGCCATCGTGCTCGGGCGCGGGCCGGTGAGCACGGCGACGCCGGGCGAGGCGATCCGTGCTGCGTATCCCGCGGATGCGCGCGGGGACGAATTCCTCCAGCCGCTCATTTTCTCCCACGCAAACGAGCAGCGCATTCGCGATGGCGACGTGGTGTTGTGGTTCAATTTCCGCGCCGACCGCGCGAGGCAGCTCACGGAGGCGTTCATGGATCCGGCGTTCGGCGGATTCGCGACCGAGGGAAGGCCGAAGCTCGCGGGCTACTACACGCTCACTGAGTACAAGGAGACTTACGCGGCGCTCGGCGTGAAACATGTCTTCGCGCCGGAGAGCATGGAGAACCTGCTCGGCGGCGTGGTCGCGAATGCGGGGCTGAAGCAGTTGCGCGCGGCGGAGACGGAGAAGTTTCCGCACGTCACATTTTTCTTCAACGGCGGGAGCGACACGCCATTCCCCGGAGAGTCGCGCTACCTCACGCTCAGCCCGAAGAACTACAGCAGGGACGGCAAGGAGGCACCGCTGCCGACCTACGATCTCATGCCGCAGATGAGCGCACCGGATCTTGCCTTCGAGGTGCGGCGGCGGCTGCCGGACTACGACCTCGTGGTCGTGAACTTCGCGAACCCCGACATGGTCGGGCACACGGGCGTGGTCGAGGCAGGCATCCACGCGGTGGAGACGATTGATGTCGCGTGCCGGCTGCTCGTCGAGCGCACGCTGGAACTTGGCGGCAAGCTGCTGCTCACCGCCGACCACGGAAATTGCGAACTCATGCGCAACCCCGACGGCTCACCAAACACTGCGCACACGACCAACCTCGTCCACTTTATCTACGTCGCCGCCGACGCCGCGCGCGTGAAGCTCCAAAACGGCATCCTCGCCGACGTCGCCCCGACGCTGCTCGCCATGCTCGGCGTCGCGCAGCCGAAGGAAATGACCGGCCGCTCGCTACTCCGGCGCATATAAATCAACCCGCTCCTCGCTTGCCCCTCCCTGCAGCGCCATCCATACATCCTCCATGGTTTGCGACTCTCTAGCCATTGCACACGCAGTCGTTATTCGGCTCTTTCGCGAGTTTTCCGCACCTCGGCGTTTGGTTGTTGATGCAGCACCTGTGATCTAGATGGCCCTTCACCCTCAATTCCCGGCATCGCCCTACGCGCCTCTCGTCCCGGAGCAGCGCTGGTTTCCCGCTGCCGAGGAGATGCGCAGCACGGCTTACGAGAAGCTCCTTCCGCCGCTCGTTGCAAATGTCCGCAAGGAAGTCCACGCGTGGCGCAACGGGGGATATGCCGGTGCGTCCGCGACCTCCGCGGCCTTGCTCCGTCATTGGTTTGAGAGCGAACACCTCACGGAAAACGCCGACGGCTCACTCTCGACCTTCCGCTATTACTTCGCCCAGCGCGAGGCAGTGGAGACGGTCATCTGGCTTTACGAGGTCCGCCGCGCCCGGGACAAATTTGATCTGCTCCGCTTCGATGCCTCTGGCGCGGTGTCATCGGGAATGTTCGCGGAGGACTGGCCGCGCTACGTCCTGAAAATGGCGACCGGCGCGGGCAAGACAAAAGTCCTCTCGCTGCTCATCGCGTGGTGCTTCTTCCACAAGCTCTACGAGGCGGACTCGGCGCTTTCGCGGAACTTCCTCGTCATCGCGCCAAACATCATCGTGCTCGATCGCCTGCGCGCGGACTTCGACGGGCTGAAAATTTTCTTCAATGACCCCATCCTGCCTCCGAACGGCAGCGAAGGGCGGAACTGGCGCGACGACTTCCAGCTCACGCTGCACATCCAAGATGACGTGCGCGTCGTCCGCGAGACGGGGAATCTTTTCCTCACAAACATCCACCGCGTCTTTCTCGGCGATGTCCGCGACCCCTCGCTCGAAGATGACGACTTGCGCGAATACTTTCTCGCGGATGCCTTCGGCGCAAAGCCCTCCGGCAAGACCACCGACAGCAAGACCGACCTCGGCGAGATCATCCGCGAGATTGACGAACTGGCCGTGTTCAATGACGAGGCCCACCACATCCACGACCCCCGGATGGCGTGGTTCAAATCCATCCAGGACATCCATCACAAGATGCTCCAGCGCGACGGACGGCTTGCGTTGCAGGTGGACGTGACCGCGACGCCGCGACACGACAACGGGGCGATCTTCGTGCAGACGGTTTCCGACTATCCGCTCGTCGAGGCCATCCACCAGAACGTCGTCAAGCATCCCATCCTGCCCGACATCCCGAGCCAGACGAAGCTCGTGGAAAAGAAGAGCGCCATCTTCACCGAGAAATACGACGACTACCTCCGGCTCGGCATCGAGGAGTGGAAGAAGAGCGCCGCGGAGCACAAGTCGCTGGGAAAAAAGCTGTGCTGTTCGTGATGGTGGACGACACGCGCAACTGCGACGAGGTCGGCGAGTATCTGCAAAAGATTTGCCCCGAGCTGCAGGGCGCGGTGCTCGTCATTCACACGAAGAACAACGGCGAGATTTCCGAAGCTGCCTCCGGCAAGAACAAGGATGAGCTTGAGAAACTGCGCAAGGAGGCCAACGAGATTGACACGTTCAAGTCTCCCCACAAGGCCATCGTCTCCGTGCTCATGCTCAAGGAGGGCTGGGACGTGCGCAACGTCACCGTCATCTGCGGTCTCCGCGCCTACGCGGCGCAATCAAACATCCTGCCGGAGCAGACGCTCGGGCGCGGCCTTCGCCGGATGAATCCCGGCAACAGCGTGGCGCGCGAGACGGTCTCCGTCATGGGCACGCCCGCGTTCATGGAGTTCGTGGAGTCCATCCAGAGCGAGGGCGTCACCTTCGAGCATGTGCCGATGGGCGGCGGCACGACGCGGCACGACTCGCTCATCGTGGAAGTGGACACGGAGAGCGAGGACAAGAAGCTCGACGAACTCGACATCCCGCTCCCGCGCCTCTCGCGCCGCTACCAGCGCGAATTCAAGAACCTCGACGCCCTCGATCCGTCGAAGCTCGGCAATCAGACGCTCGCGCTGAAACCATTCACCGAGGAGGAGACACGCGAGATCATCTTCAAGCAGATGCTAGATGCGGCGGTGCATCACACCATCCGTCTCGATGGTGTCGGCACGGCGGATTACCGCTCCGTCGTCGCCTTCTTTGCGCGCCAGTTGTTGAAAGACCTCCGGCTCGTCGGCGGCTACGAATTGCTCTACCCGAAGGTGCGCGACTTCATGCGCGACTTTCTCTTCAGCCCTTCACCCGTGAATCTCGAAGACCCCGTCGTGCTCCGCAATCTCTCCGAGCCGGACGCGGGGAAGATTCTCTACGACGCGTTCAAGGTGGCCATCAACGCGCTCACCGTGCAGGAGACCGGCACGACGCACATCGAGGATCGCATCCGCCTCAAGGAAATGCGCCCCTTCCGCACCGACTGGCGGCAGAATCTCCCCGCCGCCAAGTGCATCTTCAACAAGATCGTCGGCGAGCCGAATTCCGGCGGCTTCGAGCTGCGCTTCGCCGCATTCCTCGAAGATGCCGGCGACGTTCAGGCCTTTGCCAAGAACTACCTCGCCGTCGGCTTCAAGCTCGACTACGTGAAAGCCAACGGCGACCTCTCGAACTACACGCCCGACTTCATCATCCGCACTACGGACCGGAAAATCTGGCTCGTGGAGACCAAGGGCCGCGCCGAACTGGATCTCCCGCAGAAGATGGCCCGGCTCAGGCAATGGTGCGCCGACGCCACTGCAGCAGAGGATGACGGCCAGCAATACGGCTTCGTCTTTGTGGACCAGAACGGCTTTGAAACACACAAGCCGAAGACCTTTGCGGCGCTGGCCGCGAGTTTCACCGAATACAAATGACTCACTCTGGAGCAATCAAGTCCGGCACTGCGCGCAGCCGGTGCAAAAAAAACGACCACCCCGGCTACTCTTGCGAGAAAATCCAATCTGATCGGAGTTCACCGCTATCACTTCTCGACCGATGCCCCGTCACTTTCTAATCTGAAATTGTGAACGATCTCACGCCCATTTTGGCCAAACTTGAACAAGGTATCCGCAACGGTTCCTACGAGTCGTTGGAGGCGGATTGGCTTGAGGTCAAGCCGGTGCCAGCCTCCGGCCACGCTTGGGATTCCATCCGCGATTCTGTTTGCGCTTTCCTGAATGCCCGCGGCGGGGTGGTCATCCTCGGGGTGAAGGACGAGCAAAAGCCGGCGCGACATTTCACCTTCACCGGCTACACCGAGGACAACAGCGGCAACGTCGCCGCCCTTCGCCACGCCTTTCAGGATGCCCGGCGCAACGCGCTCGATGTGGGCGATTGCCTTCTCCTTGAAGTGCTGTCTTTCCACACTGGCCAGATCGCGGTCATCCGTGTCAGTGCTCTGCCGGAGGATCGGAAGTTCTGCTTTCATCGCGGCGTCGCATTCGAGCGCGTGCTCGACCGGGACGAAAAGATTCCCGCGCCGCGCGTCGAGGAGCAGGAGGAGCGCAAGCGCGAGATGGAAACCTACCGCGAACTCCGCCCGGTCGAGGGAGTGACGCTTGCCGACCTCAGCGTCCAGCGGATCAACGAACTCGTCCTCCTGATCAACCAGGGCCAGTCCCAGCCCATCGAAACCATCAAGGATTCCGTCGAGAAGGCCATCCCGTTTCTGGAAAAGAGGCGGTTCATTCTCAAGGATGGCAAAGTCACCACCCTGGGCGTGCTCGTCTGCGCCGCGCGTCCGGAAGATCATCTCCTGTTCCGCAGCCAGTTGGACGCCTTCGTGGATGTGCCCAATGTCATCGCGCAGGACAAGAAGACCTTTCGTGACAACATCCTTCAGCTCATGGAATCCGCCCACGGCTGGGCGCTGCGCAACATTCAGACCGGCGTTTCGCCTGCCGCTGGCGGCACGATGGTCGCCGAATATCCCGACAGGCTCATTCGCGAATCCATCAACAACGCCCTGGCCCACCGCGATTATTCCCTCAACCGCCCGGTCCAGATCACGATCAAGCAACGCATCTCCCTCTCCATCCGCAATCCCGGCCATCTCCCGCCGGAGTTGATTTTGGAAAAGCCGGACGACCCCATCCCCGTCCGCCGCATCTTCGCCAACCCGCGCGCCCGCAACCCGCGCCTGGCTGACATGCTCAAGCTCCATAGCAAATGGGAGGGCAAGGGCATCGGCATGTCCGACCTCGTGAACTCCGCGCTGGCCAACCAGATTGACGTACCCCACTACCTCTTCCACTCCGCCGATGAGCTTTCCCTCTGCATCCCTTCCGGCCGGGTGCTGGACGAATCCATCGAATCGTGGTTCGACCTCATGGATGGCTTCATTGCCCGCAAGTCGGGCGACCAACCGCTGACAGGCGAGCAGCGAACCGTCCTCGCCTATGTCCTCAAGTGCGAACAGGCCAACCGCCTCGGCCGCTACACGCTGGCCCTCACTCCCGGCAACAACCATTTCGGCGCCATCGACCAGCTCAAGACTTGGGGCTTGATCCAGCTCCACCCGGCCAGCGACCGCTTCCGCGAGGTTTATGTTACCTGCCGCGAACTGGCTTCCGACGACGCTCATGCGGAATTGCGCCCCCTGTTTGGCAATGACTTCGACCAACTCGACCCGTTGGCCAAGCACACGCTGAACATGGTCTGCTTGGCGGAAAAGTTCTCCCGCGCGGGCGGGCTCAACGCCAAGCAGGTCACCAGTCTGTTGAAAACCCGGCTCCCGGCAGAGTATCAGCACCGCGGTGAAGATGAGTTCTACCGCGCCATCCGCTACCGCGTGGAACGGCTCGCTCCGGACAAGAAGACTCTGGATCTGGCCAGTGGTCCCGAATGGCACGCCGTGCCGGACAAGATGTTGAGCATTCGCGGGCCGGCCCACCGGCCCACCTTCCGTCTCAACCGGGGTTATCAGCAGGCCATGCTCTGACAGCCGATGCCCCGCCCACACGACCACGAACGCTACGGACTCTCTGAGGGAGACTACCGCGACCTCATCAAGCTCATCGAGCAGGGCAAGCCGCTCCCGGAGAAATACCGCTTCCTCCTCTTCGCCGACAAACGCGAGGTCGAACTCGTCTGGAACGGCAAGTCCCGCGAAGTCTGCACCGCCATCCTCCCCTTCCAGACCCTCGAACACATTGACGAGCCGCGGAAGGAAAAGCGCGACGA
>CAMAUI010000016.1 GCA_945861385.1 Prosthecobacter debontii | reverse complement strand
CGCGCTGTGGGATAGCCCCACGCCCTCAACGTCCATCCCGCCAGAAACCCACGCGCAAATCCCAAATCTCATTCCGCCAATCCTCGCCCCACAACCCAGCAAACATCAGCCTTTCCAGCCGCGAGATCGCGGCTATGGGATGGCTGTGAATTTCGATTGGTGTTACACGGGAGGAGTGGCCTGGCACGCGGTGAGATCTGGAGTTTTTCATAGGAATAATTGAGTGGATTGAGTTGGTTGTGGTTCTGTGTCCAGCGGAAACTTCGCTTCCCCACCCTTTTCGTGAATCATTGCCCGCAAGGACTACACGTCTCTTGCCCAATGTTGGCCGGATTCTGCTCGCCCCACGCAAGCGCAGGGCTGCTCGAACGCGGCCGGCGGCGACCGGTGGGGTGAGTGCGTTTCACGCGGTGCTTCTGGCAAATCGCGAACCGCGGCGCGAGCGTGCGAAGACCGCATCTTCGACGGGCACGACGAGGCGTTCCCCCGGGGGAGACATGTCGCGGGAGAAATGCGGGGCGATCGCCCTACCTCCGGCACGCAACCCCGCACCAGCCGCCGAGCCATGCACCGAGGACACAGAGCGCGAGCGACAGGACGATGTTGGCGAGCGCGGGGCCGGTGCTGCCTTTCTGGAAAAGTTCGACGGTTTGCAGGCTGAACGCGGAGAACGTCGTGAACCCCCCGAGCACTCCGGCCATGAAAAAATATCGCGTGAACTCCGTCGGTCCGTTGTCGCGGAGTGTGGCGAGCAGTCCGATGAGGAATGAGCCCGCGACATTGACAAACAGGGTGCCCCAAAACGGCGCGCCTGCGCGATGCCCGATCACCGCCGCGAGCCAGAACCGGAGCACGCTGCCGATCGCACCCCCGATGGCGACCTGGAGCCAGGTCACTTTGCGAGCAGCCCCCTGGCCTTCAGCCACAGCTCAAGCCGTCCCGGCCAGTCGCCCGCCGCTTGCCCGGCGTTTGGCCGCATGCCGAATCCGTGGCCGCCGGTGCTGTAGATGTGAAGCTCCGCCGGCACCTTCGCCTTTCGCAGGGCGAGAAATACAAGTGTGCTGCCTTCCGCGAGCGAGCCGCCATCGTCATTTGCCTGCGCCAGGAATGTCGGCGGCGTCTTCGCGGTGATGTGAATCTCCGGCTTGAGTTCGGTGAGTGATTTGTCGGCGAGAATTTTCCACGGGTAGCAGAGCATCAGGAAATCCGGGCGGCAGCCCACCTTGTCCGTGGCGTCTCCCTCGGGGTAGAGGCGCTGCTCGTCATTTGTCGCGGCGATCAGTGCGACCTGCCCGCCCGCGCTGAAACCAAACAGCCCGATGCGATCCGGTTGCACGCCGAATTCAGCGGCGGCGAAGCGCAGTTTGCTGATGGCGCGCTGCGTGTCCTGCGCGGGAAATTCCCACGGCTTCGGCAGCTTGTTGGTCGGGCAGCGATGCTGGAGCACGCCGGCGACGAAGCCGCGCTCGCGGAACCACAGCGCGAGTTCGGAGCCTTCGTGCTCGGAGGCGAGCATCCCGAATCCACCGCCGGGGACGATGATCACGGCCGCGCCGTTTTTTTTCTCCTCCGCCGGGAGGAACAGTTCCATGCGCGGCTGGCTGACGTTCGTCAGGCGCGCGATGCTCCGCTTATCCCCCGGCTTCCCCGGAGAGAGCGACTCGGGACCGGGCACCTCGAAGTCGCCTGGTGCTTTTCCCTCCCAAATGGCGAGGACGCGATCCGGTTTCACCGGTTCGGCGTGAACGGCGGGGAAAAATAAAGCGAGCAGCAGGGCGGTGGTTTTCATGCGGAGCAGATGGAGCGCAGAATCCGCGGCGTGGAGCAAGCTGGCAGCTTGCGAAACCGGCATGCCCGGCAAATCCGACATCCGCATCCGCAAAAAGTCCGCCATATCTGTCACGCAAGCTGGCAGCTTGCGCCACGGGTTCCGGCAACCGCGAAAGCGCTGCACTCTCCGCTTGCCAAGCAGTGCGTGCTGACAACAGTTGCCGCCCCTTTTCAAAAAAGCAGCACTCCACAATGAACAAAGTCCTCGTTTGCGGCGCCGGCGGTTTCATCGGCGGTCATCTCGTAGCTGATTTGCGACGGCAGGGCGTGAAGTCCATCCGCGCGGTGGACATCAAGCCGTTCGAGCAATGGTATCAGCGGTTCGATGACGTGGAAAATTTTCACCTCGACCTCAGCGAAAAGGACGCGTGCGAGAAATCCGTGAAGGGCTGCGACTGGATTTACAATCTCGCCGCGGACATGGGCGGCATGGGTTTCATCGAGCTGAACAAGGGCCTGTGCATGCTGACCGTGCTCATCAACACACACCTGCTCATGGCCGCGCGCAAGCACGGCGGCGTCGAGCGGTTTTTCTACGCATCCAGCGCGTGCGTCTATAACGCCGACAAGCAGCGCGACCCGAACATCACCGCGCTCGCCGAGGCCGACGCGTATCCCGCGATGCCCGAGGACGGCTACGGCTGGGAGAAACTGTTCAGCGAGCGCATGTGCCGCCATTTCCGCGAGGACTTCAAAATCGCGACGCGCGTCGCGCGCTACCACAACGTCTATGGCCCGAACGGCACCTACGACGGCGGACGCGAGAAAGCGCCGGCCGCTGTGTGCCGCAAAGTCATCGCCGCGAAACTGAGCGGCAACCACGACATCGAGATCTGGGGCGACGGCCACCAGACGCGCTCGTTCATGTACATAGACGACTGCCTGCACGGCACGCAGATGCTCACGCGCTCGGATTTCATCGAGCCGATCAACATCGGCAGCTCGGAAAAAGTGAGCATCAACCAGCTCGTGGATGCGGTGGAGAGCATCGCCGGCATCAAGCTGAAGCGCCGCTACAAACTCGACGCACCGAAGGGCGTGAACGGCCGCAACTCCGACAACACGCTCATCCAAAAAGTATTCGGCTGGGAGCCGAACATCCGCCTGCGCGACGGCCTGGAGAAGACGTACGCGTGGATCCACGACGAGATCGTCGCGACCCAAAAGAGCGGACGGGCCAGCGTGGTGAACGTGGCCTGAACCGTAGCCGCGCTTGCGAAAGCGCGGGCTGATCTCCGCGCGTGGGAACCGCCCGCGCTTTCAAAAGCTACACAAACCTCCCCGGATTCTCATGCAGCGCGGAAATAGACGCAGGCTCCGCGGATGGGAAGCGCGTTCACGGCGCGCTGGGGCTGCCCGGCGCCGCCTGTCCCATCAGTTCCTCGATCTCCCTCGCCAGCTCCACCGCCTCGCCTTCCAGGGCGGACAGCTCTTCCTCCAGCGCCGCGAGGTGCCGGCTCACCGTCTCGTCGAAAAACGCCGGGGACTGCGTCGTTAGCCGGTGCAATTCGTAGTCGGGACTCTCCTTGAGCGCGTTCATCGCCTCCAGCACGCGGACGAACTCCATCTCGATGCTCTCCCACAGCCGGCGGGGCGCTGGGATTTTCCCGGCGCGTGGGCGTGTGGCACAGCGCCGCAGCCGCGTATTGTGAGAGCGTGGGCGCTTTCTCCGCGCGAGAGATCAGCCCGCGCCCTGACGAGGCGCGGCTACGGGAGACGCTGGTTTTCATTTGTCGGGTTTTGGGCGTGTGCCTTTGCAATCCGGGCAGGCGGTGCAGCCCAAAAACCGGGAGCCGGTGTGCGCGCTCGCGCGGGCGGTGCGGAGGCCGTGGGCGATTCGCACGATGTCGTGTGGGTGCCCCTGCTTTCAGTTGGGATCTTTTTCTTCGAGCAGCACCGCCACTTCGGCGAGCAAATGTGGAAGTTTACCCTGCGTCACATCCCACACAATGCCGTCGTCCACCGAGTCGTAGCCGTGGATGATGCGGTTGCGGAAACCGACGATGGCGTGAGCGCTGGAAATCCGCGCGAATGTCAGCGCGTCGAGACTGTGCATCCGTGTCAGCGCCTCGCCGATGATCTCAAATTTTCTCTCCGTCGCCGCGCGGAGAAGCTCGCTTTCCCGGTAATCGGATTCCGACTTTCCGCGCGTGAACTCCTGGATGGCGCGGCCAGCGGCCAGCACGTCATGCAGCAGCTTGCGCGTCTCAAGCCGCATAAACCGGCTCGCGGGTTTCCTCGATCCGCTGGCGAAAGTAGGGATTCCGCAGCGACTCCTCGGTGAGCAAATCCACCGGGCAGCCGAGCATGGCTTCGAGACCGTCGGCGAGCCGGAGAAAATCGTCCGCGATGCCTGCGCGGCGCGGTGTGCGGAAGCGGACGAGCAAATCCACATCGCTCGCGCCCGGCCTCCACGTTTCACCACGCCCGGAGCCGAACAGCTCGAGCCGCTCGACACCGCACGCACGGCACAACTCGGAAAGCTGCGCCGAGCCGATCTCGAACTTTGCTGCGACTTGCGAATTCATGGCGCGCAGAGTGCCTGAATCGGGCACCTCGTGCAATCTTACTTCCGCTGAATGTGGCGGCGGCTCCCAGCACGCGCTCCGAGACATCCGGGGCCGGGCGTTGCGGTTTGGATCACTCCGCCCCCGACTGCGGGAACGGGTTGATGATCTCCAGCCCGGCGACGTGGGTGAAATCCGCTTTGTTCCGCGTGACCAGCAGCTGGCGATGGAGCAGGGCGGTGGCGGCGAGGATCGAGTCGGCGAGGCTCATCTCCTTCTGGCGTCGCAGCTCAGTGGCGCGGGGGTGCGGCTACGGGAGGCGCTGGTTTTCATTTGTCGGGTTTTGGGCGTGTGCCTTTGCAATCCGGGTAGGCGGTGCAGCCCAAAAACCGGGAGCCGGTGTGCGCGCCTGTGCGCGCCTGTGCGCGCCTGTGCGGGCGGTGCGGGCGGTGCGGAGGCGCATGATCTGCCCGCAGCGCGGGCAACGCATTGATGGTTGTTGCTTCGACTCCCTGTGCTCCACCGACGGGCATGAGTTTTGTGTTCATTCTGGGAGGATGAGCTTCAAGGGGCGGTTGCGGAGGCCGCGGCAGTGTTTGAAATCGCGGGAATCCGTCGTGATGAGCGTGGCCTTTGGCGACATCTCGGCGAGCGACGCGAGGGAAGCATCGGCGGCGTCCATCAGCGGATACTTGAGCATGATTTTCTGGCTGTCGGCGAGGTGCGCGGGCCACGGACGGGCGAGGATGATTGCGCCTTTCCTCACCAAATCGAGAAGGGCGTGGGCGGGCTGGGTGTTGCCGCCGAGGTGCCAGCACGCTTCGCCGAGTACGATCTCCGTCGTGTGCAACGGCCCGCGCCGCGCGGTGAGGACAGCCACGCTCCAGTCGTGCCATTGGTCGTCCTCGTTCAGCCAGCCGACGAGCGGGCCGGCATCAACGATGGTTTTTATTTCCATAGCCTTCGCGGGTCGAAAGGTCGGGGGGGCCTTTGAACATCCCGCGATAGGGCGCGGCGAGGCGCGCGAAATCCACCTCCTGCTCCTCGGTCTCGCGGGCGAGTGCGCGGCGGGCGAGGTCGGAGAAGCTTTCGTTTCGCCGGGCGACGGCGCGCTGGATTTTCACGTCGAGGCTGTCGGGAATTTTGAGCGTCACAGTTTTCATCGTAATACGGAGGGTAATATCCGCTCCCCGGCTGTCAACCGTCCGGCGATTCCGGCATGGACGGTGTTGGGCAAGCAGACTTCCGGGATTTGAAAAGCGTAGCAGTCGCGCCTCGTGAAAGCGTGGGCTGATCTCCGCGTGCAAGAACTGCCCGCGCTTTGACAAGCGCGGCTACACAAACTTCCCCGGATTCAAAATCCCCTTCGGGTCGAGGGCGGCTTTCAGCGCGCGGTGGATGTCGCGGCCTGTTTTGTCCACGGCTTGCGGCCACCATGGTTTTTTGGCGAGGCCGATGCCGTGTTCGCCGGTGATGACGCCGCCGTGCTTGAGCACCCATGTGAAAAGTTCATCGAGCGCGCGATCCACTTTCGCCTTCACGCGGCGGTCTTCGTGGTAGTTCGCGGCCATGATGTTGACGTGGATGTTGCCATCGCCCGCGTGGCCGAAACAGGCGACGGGGTAGCCGTGTTTTTTGGCGAGGTGTTCGCCAAACTCCGCGAGTGCGACGAGCTGGCCGCGCGGGACGACGATGTCTTCGTTCAGCTTCGTGAGGCCGGTGGCTTTGAGCGATGCGCTGTAGGCGCGGCGGAGGCCCCAGAGTTTTTCGGATTCCTCGTCGCCGAATGCGGTGAGCACGCGGATGGCGTCAATTTTCCGCAGCAGTCTGGCGACGGCGGCACATTCGCTTTTCACGGAGTCCACCTGGCCGTCCAGTTCGACGAGCACGAGCGATTGCGCACCGGGTGCGATCTCGCGACCGAGGAATTTGCGCGCACTTTTCAGCGTGAAAGGATCGGCGATTTCCAGTGCGCACGGCAGGAATCCGGCGGCGAAAATTTGCTGCACGGCATCCGCCGCTGCACGGAAGGTGCGGAAGCTCGCGGCGAGTGTGGCCCTTGCGGGCGGGTGCGGGAGCAGGCGCAGCGTGGCTTCGGTGACGACGCCGAGCAGTCCTTCGCTGCCGACGAAGGAACCGATGAGGTCAAAGCCCTGTTTGTTTTTGTGGGTGCGTCCGCCGCAGTGGAGAACGCGCCCGTCGGCGAGCACGACTTCGAGGCCGAGCACGTAGTGGCGCGTGACGCCGTATTTCAAGCAGCGCGGGCCGCCGGCATTCGTGGCGATGTTGCCGCCGATGCTGCAATCGGCGAGCGATGCGGGATCGGGCGGATAGAAAAGTCCCTTCGCACGCACCGCCGCCTGCAATTCGCCGGTGATGACGCCGGGCTGCACGACAGCGACGCCGTCGGCGACATGGATTTCCTTGATGCGTTTCATCCGCGCGACGCTGAGCGCGATGCCGCCGCGCGCGGGCACGCAGCCGCCGACGTAGCCGTGGCCCGCGCCCCGGGGGGTGACGGGGATGCCGTGCGTGTGCGCAAAGCGGAGTGTCTTCTCGACGTGCGCGCGTGTGCGGGCAAGAACGACGACATCCGGCTCGCACGATGCGAACCATTTGTCCGTCGCGTGCGCAGCGAGCGCGGGCGCATCGGTGCGGACGACACCTCCGCCGAGCAGCCGGGTGAGCGAGCGCGCGAGAGTTTTCACCGGCATGAAAGGTTGGGTCGCATTGCAGCGTGATACGGCGCGAGCAGAGGGAAGCAAGCCGCGCTATGCGAGCAGCTCCGCGGTGCGCGCGGCTGCGCCCTGGTGGATGGCGAGGGAGTCGCGGGCTTTCGCGCCCATCACGGCGCGGTGGGCGGGATCTGCGAGGAGGGCGCGGATCGCCGGGGTAAGCGCGGAGGCGTCGGAAATCTGCACGGCCGCGCCGTGTCTGAGGAGGTGCGCGGCGAGGGTGGCGAAGTTTTCGACATGCGGGCCGAAAATCACCGGCAGGCCGAGCGCGGCGGGTTCGCCGATGTTTTGCCCGCCGATCTCGGCGATGCCGGGGAGGCTTTTGCCGACGAAGACCATGTCGGCGAGGCGGTACCAGTCGCGGAGTTCGCCGGTGGTGTCCACGAGCAGCACGTCGGCTTCGTCACCGGAAAGGCGGCTGCGGCGGGCGACTCGCAGGCCGGCGGCGGCGAGTTCGCGCTCCACGTCATCGGCGCGCTCGACATGGCGCGGGACGATGATGAGGCGAAGGGCGGGCCATTCGCGGCGGAGTTCCACGAAGGCGGAGGCGATCACTTTTTCCTCCGGCGCCCAGGTGCTGCCGGCGACGAGCAGCGGGCCGGTGAAACCGAGCGGTGCGACGAGCGCGCGGAACTCCGCCTCGCGCGACGGGGCGCCGGTGTCCGTGTTGTCGAACTTGACGCTGCCGGTGACGCGGATGCGCGCAGCGGGGACGCCGATGTTTTCAAAGCGCGCCGCATCGTCCCGCTCCGGCACACACACGAGATCGAACAAGGCCCAGACAGGCCGCGCTAGCGACGGCCATGCGCGCCAGCGGCGCTCGCTGCGCGGGGAAAGGCGCGCGCCGGCGAGGATGGTGCGGATGCCGAGGTTGCGGGCAGCAGCGAGGAGATTGGGCCAGATGCCGCCCTCGATGAGGATGAGTTCGCGCGGGCGAATCGTGCGCAGCGCGGAGCGGGCGATGCCGCGAAAGTCGAGGGGGTTGTAGAGCGGGATGAGCCACGGCGCTTTCTCCGCCTCGCGGAGCAGCAGCTCGAAGCCGGTGCTCGTGGTGACTGAGAGGACGATCCGCACATCGGGCCGGCGGGCGCGGATCGCGCGGGCGAGCTTCAGCGCGGAGAGCGTTTCGCCGATGCTGATCGAGCACAGCCAGACGGGCGGCGGGCCGTCCGCGAGTCGCGCGCGGAGTGCGGAGTCGTAGCGCGCGAAGCGCTGCCCGAGGCCGAGATGATAGCCGTGCGGCTTGGCCAGCGAGGCGCGACCACGTTCGCGGCGGAGCAACCGGAGCGCGTAGAATGGAAGCGCCACGAGGAATGCGACCAAGAAAAAAAGGCGGTAGATCAGGAGCGCCATGCCGGCACCGGAATGGCGGAGCACGGCGGGGAGTGCAAGTGCTACGGCGGGCTCAGTGGTTCTCCAGCCCGCGGATTGCGCCGTCCAGCGCGAAGGCCAGGGCGGTGCCTGTGCGCGAAATC
Organism: Prosthecobacter debontii; assembly: GCA_945861385.1. Lineage (GTDB taxonomy): Bacteria > Verrucomicrobiota > Verrucomicrobiia > Chthoniobacterales > Chthoniobacteraceae > SXWH01. The sequence goes on along the minus strand of CAMAUI010000016.1, from coordinate 45,004 downwards.
GCGCGCAGGAATTTTGCAAATGGCAGGATTTTTCCCGGATGCGCGAGCAGGTGCGCGGCGAGGGCGGCCGGGCGGGGGCGCTGGCGTGCGATGTCGAACCACACTGCGAATGGAACCGGCAGCGCGGTGTCCGCGGGGTCGCTGATTGCGCGGACTGCAAGCATCGGAATGCCTGCGGCGCCGCACGCGGCGGCGATGGCTTCGGATTCCATGTCCACCGCCTGGGCGCCGGTTTCGCGGTGGAGGGCTGCCTTTTCAGCGGGCGTCTCGACCGGGTGGGGCCGTGAGATGAGCCGGCGCGTGCCCGGCGCGGGAAATTCGGCTGCGACGGTGTCGCCCAGCTTGAGCTTGGGATCCAGCCCGCCCGCGAAGCCCGCGCTGATGAGCATCCACCAAGGCCCAAGCCGGAGAATCCGCGCGAGGGCGCGATCCGCCGCGAGTGCGCCGATGCCAGTATGAAAAATGGCGGTCTCGATGCCGCCGACCCGTCCGCCTGCATGGGAAAGGCGGAGGCGTTTTCGGAAAGCGCGGCTTTCCTCGGGTCGGGCAAATGTGATGGCGACTTGCGGCAAGGCGCCGCGAGATTCGCGCGAGGGTGCCGCGTGGCAAGCGGGATCGCGCCTGCAATTCTCCAAAACCATGCCTTGCCATGACGCCCGCCCGCCCGCTAATCCGCCCGCCTCCTAACAGGGGATTCACTGGCGTGTCCCAAACGCCGGCCTAGTTTTAACGGTCGTCCAATGAACCGACCCTGCACCATGAAGAACATTCAGAATACCCGCCGCCTGAGTGCGAGCGCCGCAGCCGCTGTGCTCGCGCTTTTCGCATGCTCGCAGGTTTCCGCCCAGCTCCCGCCGCCGGTGCAGCCGGCCGCCAGAGGTGATGCAAATGAGTTCGAGGCGGCGGATGCGCTTTTGACCGCCGGGAAGTATCGGGAGGCGATGGAGGCGTTCGAGAAATTCCAGGCAAAATATAAGGGTTTCTCGCCGAAGTCGCTCGATGTGACTTTCCGCCTCGCGGTGTGTTACATGAAGCTGGAGAAGCCGATGTTCGATGACGCGGTCCGGGAACTGGGCGGGCTGATCAAGAACCCGAGGGTCGTGCCGGCGGCGAAGGAACTCGCACAACTCTACATCGCGAAGGCGCTGACGATGAAAGCCCTTCAGCTTTCCAGCGCGACGGATGCGCAAAAGGCCGCGTTCGTGAAGGCGCTCGGGGATGCGGTGGTGCAGTACGATGTCTTCCTCGCGACCTACCCGAAAGCCAAGGATACGGATTCCGCGCTGTTTCTCTCGGCGCAACTCCTGGTGGTGATGGAGAATTTCGACGAGGGGGTGAAACGCCTCACTTCGCTCGTGCAGCGGTTTCCGCAAAGCCCGTTTGTGTGGGACGCGCAGATGTGGATCGGGAAGGCGTGGTTCATCGCCGGGAACCAGCTCCTCCACCCGGTGGAGAAAGGGAAGGCGCGGGAGCCTAAGCCGGACGAGATCCAAAAGGCGGAGGGTTTTTACAAGCGCGCGCAGCCCGTGCTCGGGGAGGTTTACTCCCGCAGTGGCGACGTCGCACTGGCGAATGACGCCGTGTTTTTCATCGCACAGATGCAGATCAGCCGCGCGAACCTCATCGAGATCAAGGGGGAGGACGACCCGAAGAAAAAGGATCGCGACGCCCTGCTGAACGCGTCCCTGGATGCGTTCCGCGCAGTGCGAAGCGTCGAGGAGGTCGTGGAGCAGCAGGAGGCGAAGATCAAACGTTACCAGGATGCCAAGCGGCTCATCCCTCCCGCCACCCCGAACTACGCCGCCTCGGTAAACCGCATTGATGGCCTGATCAATATCGAGGAGGACAAAGTCGCCAATTTCAAAAAGGCGCAGGACATGTATCTCGTCGCGCGCATTTCGATCGCGCGCATTTTCATGTTCCTGAAAAAGCCCGACGAGGCCCGTGCGCTCCTCCGCTACCTCAGCGGGCAGAAGGATCTCTGGGAGGCGGAGAAGAAGAAGGATGAAAAGGCGGCCAGGGAGTCCGAGGCGTCAGTGGCGGTGCTTTTGTGCCTGACTTACACGGAGTCCAGAAATGTCGCGAAGTCGCTCGAGACCTACGAGGCTTTCCGCGCCAGCTTCAAGGGTCATCCGGCGGGCGAAAATCTTCCCCTGCTGGTCGCAAACGTCGTGGCGGACAGCGGACAGCCGGACAAGGCCGAGGAGATTCTCCAGCAAGGTGCGGAGGACTACCCGGAGTGGCGGTTTGCGGGTGATGCGGTGAGCGTCCGCATCAATATCGCGGTGAAAAGGGGTGACTTTGAGACGGCGACGAAACTGGTGGACGAGGTGCTTGCCAAGAACCCAAAACCGGGTGTCGAACTGAAAATGCAGTTCCTGAAGGCGACGATCCTCCAGGCCCAGGCGCGCGAGAAGGGCGACGCAGCCCTGGCGGAGAAGGCGATCGAGGCTTACACAGTTGTCACCACCAAGGCGCCGGGAAGCTCCGAGGCCGAGGAGGCGCAATTCAACATCTGTGAAATCAAGGCCGGGAAATCGCCGGCGTCGGCGATCGAGCCGCTGAAGGCGTTCATTTCCAGCTACAGCGCGGGTGGAAAATCCGCGAGCACCGCGAAGAACGTCCAAACCGCCCAGTACCGCCTCGCGCAGGTGCTCGATCAGAGCGGCAAGGGCGACCTGGCGATCACGGAGTATCGGAAGCTCATCGAGAACTGGCCCGCGAGTGAACCGGCGCTGGGGGCGTACTTCAAGATTTTCGACATTTACGGAAACCGGAAGGATTACGCGTCGGCGTTGAAGACGATGAAGGATTTCCGGGAGAAACATCCGACGCACGAGAATGTGTACTACACATTCAACAACGAGGCGGAGATCGTCTTGTCCGGCAACCTCGATACAAAGCTCGGGCCCGATGGGAAGCCGAGGGTCACGAATGCCAACGCGATCGCCAACACGGAGAAGGGTGCCAAGGTGCTGCTGGAGTTCGTGGATTACGAAATCGCGAAGGATTTGAAGCCACGCCGCGGCGAGGGTTCGCTCATCAAGGTTGCCGACAAGTGGATCGAGCAGATCAAAAAGCTGCCTGCTTTCATCACCATGAACGCCGACCAGAAGGTGATATGGAACAAAAGCGTGGATGGCGTGATCGGCGCGGTGGAGAAGCAGCTCCAGATTTATCCGGAGGGCGACCGGCTCGGCGAGGCGCTGGAGCGGCTGCTCAGCATCCAGGACTTGCGGGTGAAAGCCCAGCAGGTGAAGGCAAACGAGGTGGAGGATTATTTTAACGGCCTCTCGACGAAGTATGCGAAGACGGCCGCGGTGAAGGCGAAGATCCAGTTCGCGGTCGCAGCATTCCTCGCGGCGCGCGATCCGGAGGCGGCTGAGAGGCTGCGGGAGAAGGCGTTCAAGGATGTGCCCGAGCCGCTCACGAAGGAAGTGAACGGCGTCAAGGTGATCGCCGTGACAGCCACGCCGAACGACTATGACGGCTATCTCGGCGGGCTGTTTGATAGGAAACGCTCCGATGACATCACCAAATTCATCGCGCGAATCCGCACCGAGTATCCCGGCGTCGAAGGCAAGCCAAACGCCGTGGTGGACAACGCCCAGGCGGTCGCGCTCTTCTGGGAGGCGAAGCTGCTCGGGGATCAGGGCAAGGTCACCGATGCGGGCCAGAAGTACGCCGAGCTTCGCGCGAAATATCCGAGTTCCACAAAGGTGCTCGAGGCCGATTACGGTGAGATCCTCGGCAAATTCGAGCAGACCAAAAAGGCCGAGGACGACTACATCCCGCGCCTCACCAAAGTCGTGAACAAGGTCAGCGACGTGAAGAATTTCGAACTTCCGGCAAAAGCACTCTTCCTCATCGCGCGCATCCATGAATCCCGGGCCGACTACGACAACGCGATTGACACCTACATCAAGATCCACACCCGCTATGCCAGCGTCCCGAAGATCGCCGGCGACGGCCTGTGGGCGGGCGCGCAGTTGCTCGAAAGGCAGGCGCGGGGAGAGATCCCCGTGATGACGAAACTGGAGAAGAAAGCCGCAATGGAGGAGGTCGCGCGCAAGGGCAAGGCCGCCGAGGAAAAGAAGAAAGCCGCGGACGAAAAGAAGAAAACACCAGACGACAAGAAGCCCGCGGCGACGAAGCCTGCGGACAAGACAACCGCAAACACAAAACCTGGCGTGGATGCCAGGCCGGCGGGCGCTGCGGCAGCAGCGGGTGGAGCGGAGAAAAAATAGCAGGCCGATGCACCGCCAGAGATCCATTTCCAGATGACCATGCCTTTTCGTCCCACCATTCTCGCAACCGCTTGCGCGGCGATGCTTCTCAGTTCCTGCGGGAAACCAACGCCGGATGAGCGCAAAGAACTGCGTGCAAAGAAGCACGAGAATGCGATCAAGTATTACAAGGTGCTCGCGAACGACTTCGTGGGCCACAAGAACTCCGACGAGGCCGCAAGGCGCGCCGCCGCGCTCGAGGCGGAAGGAAAGAAGTAGGCCGCTACCGGCATGCGCCGCGAAACCGCCTCAGCCCGCGCTGGCCGGGCAGTCGAGATCTGCAAGGCCCTCGCCCGCGCGTACCCGGACGCACACTGCGAACTGGACCACCGCAATCCGCTGGAACTCCTGATCGCCACAATCCTCAGCGCGCAATGCACCGACAAGCGCGTGAACATCGTCACGAAGGATCTGTTCCGCGTCTGCGAAAGCGCCGCCGATTATGTGGCGCTGCCGCAGGAGCATCTCGAGGCAATCGTGAGGACGACCGGATTTTTCCGCGCCAAGGCGAGGAACATCAAGGCGTGCTGCGCGGACATCGTGGGCACGCACGGCGGCGAAGTCCCGCGCACGATGGAGGCGCTGACAAAGCTCGCCGGCGTCGGGCGCAAGACCGCGAATGTCGTGCTCGGCAACGCATTCGGAATGAATGTCGGCGTGGTGGTGGACACGCACGTGCAAAGGCTCAGCACCCGGCTCGGCCTCACGCGCGAAGGCACCCCGGAAAAGATCGAGCAGGATCTGATGAAGCTCATCCCGCGCGACCACTGGGCGCTGTTCAGCCACTGGATCATCTGGCACGGGCGGCGGCGCTGTGCCGCGCGGAAACCGGACTGCGCCGCGTGCGAGATCGCCGCGCTCTGCCCGCGCGTCGGGGTGAAATAGCGGCTACGACGCGCTCGGCAGCGGCTGAAGTGTCGCAGCTTCCGCGTCGTAATTCACACCCGGAAGACCAAAGCCGAACAGCCGCAGGAATTCCACCCGGTAGCCCTCGATGTCGCTCAGCGAGGGAAGCGTTTCCGTGCTCACTTGCGGCCATGCCGCCGCAACTTCCGCCTGCACGTCCTCGCGCATTTCCCAGTCGTCAATCCGGATGCGCCCTTCCTCGTCCGGCTGCGGATGCGCCCCTGGAGCGAGGCGTTCCGCGAAGAGGCGGTGGATCTGCTCGATGCAGCCCTCGTGAAGTCCCTTTTCCTTCATCACTTTGTAGAGCAGCGAAATGTAAAGCGGCACCACGGGGATCGCGCTGCTCGCCTGGGTGACGAGCGCCTTGTTCACGCTCACCCACGCGCGGCCTTCGCGCGCGGCGAGCTTTGCGGTGATGCGGTCGGCGGTTTCCTCGAGGTGCTCCTTCGCCCGGCCGATCGTGCCGTTGCGATAGATCGCCCACGTCAGCGAAGGGCCGATGTAGCTGTAGGCCACCGTCACGACACCCGGCGCGAGCACGCCCGCGGCGTCGAGCGCATCCATCCACATCTCCCAATCCTCGCCGCCCATCACCGCCACCGTGTCGGCGACCTCCGCGTCGTCCGCGGGGCCGATGGTGATTTCCGTCACCGTGCCCTTGTCGGTGTCCACAGTCTTGTTCGTAAAGGCGGTGCCCAGCGGCTTCAGGCAGCTCTTGTGGGTGACGCCCGTCTTCGGGTGCGTCCGCCGCGGGCTCGCGAGCGAATAGATCACGGCGTCCACCTGCCCGAGATCCGCCTTGATGAGGGCGATCACCTGCTGCTTCACCGTGTCGGAAAATGCGTCGCCATTGATGCTCTTCGCATACAGCCCCGCGGCGTGCGCCTCCCGCTCGAATGCCACCGAGTTGTACCACCCCGCCGTGCCCGTGCGATCCACCTCGCCGGGCCTCTCGAAAAACACCCCGGCCGTCGCCGCGCCGCCCGCAAACGCAGGCACGATGCGGCTGGCAAGCCCGTAGCCCGTGCTCGATCCGATCACGAGGACGCGCTTGGGCAACCCTGCGACAGTCCCCTTTCCGCGTACGAATTCAATCTGCTGGCGCACGTTTGCCGCACACCCATCCGGATGCGCCGTCGTGCAGATGAAACCACGAATCTTCGGCTTGATGATCATGCGGCTACGGTGTGCTGGCTTCGCGCGGGGCGTCGAGAATTATTGGCCGCTGGAAATCCCGCCGCCACCCGCTAGCATCGCGTCGTGAATTTCCGCCTCATCCTCGCACTGCTCAGTCTCGCCGCCTCGCAGCATCCCGCCACCGGCGCGAAAACGGCCGAGCTGGACACCACCGTGTTCGGCGCGCTCAAGCTTCTGCCGAAGGACATCGCGAAACGGGTCGCAAGGATCGAGGCCCGCGAGGGCAACCCGTGGCCGTCGCGCTGGTACATCCTCGTCCACGATCCCTCCGAGCCGCGCGGCCTGCGCGAGTATGTCTTCACCGAGGGCAGGCAGGTCGCCGCGCGGACGCTCTCGCAGTTTGCCGACACGCTCTCCGCAAGCGACGTGTTCGGCGCGGATGCCATCAAGGTGAACAGCGACACCGCCGCCGGGATCGCGGGGCAGTTCGCGCTGCACAACGGCGTGCGGCTCGGCAGCGTGAATTACGAGCTTCACAAAACCGGGACACCATCGGTCACGTCGTGGCGCCTCACGTGCCTCGATCCCGCCGGCGACCAGCTCGGCACCATTCTCATTCACGCGGGCAAGGGCACCGTCACCAGCTTCGATGGCTTTGAAAAAGCGCCCTTCGCCGTGACTCCCGCCGTCGCAAAGCAGGCAAAGCCGGCAGGCGTCCCGGCGCCGCAGAAGCCCGAAACCATTCCCGCGAAACCGGCCCAGCCAAAATCCACGTCTCCAGCGCCTGTCGCCAAACCGCAGGATCCCGCGGATCCGGTCAAAAAACCCTTCTTCGAAAAACCGGCACCGAAACCGGGGCCGATTGACCGGATTGGAAATTCCATCCGGAAAACACTCGGACGGGAACCCCGTTGATGAACGCGGGAAGGCTTACGGTTTTTTCGCCGAACCGTCGCGTGTCGGGACGTTGACGCGGAACCCCGGCTTTGGCGTCGCCGGTGTCTTGGATTCCGGCACGGGGTCGCCGGCCTTCCGTTGCGGCACGTTGATGCGGAAACCGGGCGGCGCATTCCCCGGCTGAAGCGGATCGCGCTCGGGCAGCGGCGGAAGGTCTTCGCCACTGAACAGCGGCCCCGACTGGATCACCGCGCGGTTGTTTGCGGAGCTTGTCCTCCCCCGCCCCGCTCCACTCTGGGTGAGCCTGCGGTGCGGCAGGCTCAGATTGACACCCGGCGAAGCAGGCGGCGGCGCGGGCTTGATATCCTCGGTCGCCACATAGCCGCTCTGCCCCTCATCGGTCATCACCCGGCTGTATCCGAATTCCCGCTTCAGCATCACCACATGCTGTCCCTCCGTGAGATTGAAATCCGCCCCAAAACTTTGCGCCGGCCCGTAGCGAAACATCGCCGTCTGCGGAACACACACGACATAATGGCCGACATCGCTGCTCCCACCCGTCGAAGCACAGCCAGCCCAGCCAAGCGCGATCACGCAGGCAACGAGCCGGCAGACGTGTGCGCAAGTGTGGTTGTTCGATGGTTGCATTCGCAAAATCAGCCCCAAATCCATAAGGACGCCGGGCCGGGCGAGTCGAGATTTCTCCGTGTGCCGGAAGTTGCCACACCGCCCGCAGCACGCCAGAAGACCACGCATGGACACACCGAAACCCACAAGCTACCGCCGCACCCTCGGCAGCCTCATCTTTCTCAGCCGCTGGCTCCAGGCCCCGCTCTACCTCGGCCTCATCGTCGCGCAGGGCGTGTACGTCTTCCGCTTCTTCATGGAATTGAAGCACCTCATCACCGACGCCGCCTCGATGCAGGAAGCGCAAATCATGCTCCTCGTCCTCGGCCTCATTGACGTGGTGATGATCGCGAACCTCCTCATCATGGTCATCATCGGCGGCTACGAGACCTTCGTCTCCCGGCTGAATCTCGAGGGCCACCCCGACCAGCCCGAGTGGCTCTCCCACGTCAACGCCGGCGTGCTCAAAGTGAAACTCGCCACCGCCCTCATCGGCATCTCCTCGATCCACCTCCTCAAGACATTCATTGATGTCGGCAAGCACAAGGACAATGAAGTCATGTGGCAGGTCATCATCCACGTCACCTTCGTCGCCTCCGCCATCATCCTCGCCTGGATCGAGCGCCTCACCGCGCCGAAAGGCGAGAAGCACTGAGCGGCTACAAGTAGTCTCTCGGGTCGGTGACGCGCCCCGTCAGCGCGCTCGCGGCGACGGTGTGGGGCTCGCGAGGAAGCCTTGCGATTCCTTGTGGCCCATGCGTCCGGGGAAGGCAGGGCTTCCATTACACGACGCCAATCAGGTGCCGCTGCTACGGGATCTCCTCGCCATCCGGGGCCTGGCCGATCCGAAGAAATGTCTTCAAGAATTCGCCTTCTCCGCACGCGATCATTCCGGGAAATCGCTTGAACCATTTCCCGGTGGGCACTTCGGGTTCACCCGTGAGCCATTCGGAAAGCAATTGAAGCTGGCCGATCGGGATTTCTCGATCACTCACCCGATCTTCCAAGTGCGCCACGAGGGCGCGAGGCACGTTGCGCCGCCGGATTTCAGGCATCGGGATCGTCCCCGTAAAAACCTGCGACGATTTGTTCCTTCAATCGCTGCGCCTCCGCGGGATCATTGGTTTCCACCATCTTCTTCTCGTATTCCGTCAGCTTCTCGCCGCTCCATGGGCGGCGTGTTTCGAGGGTCTGCACGAATTCCACGACCTGCTCTCGCTCGGCAGGCGGCAGATGTTTAATCTCATCAATGATGGCAGCGGCAGTCATGTTGCGAAATTAGCTTCCGATTCCTTTCGACGCAAGAGCCGCTTGTCCATCTGGACGCCTGCTTTCGCCGCGATTTTCTTTACCCGATGTAGTCGCGCGGGTCGGTGACGTGGCCGGTGAGGGCGCTGGCGGCGACGGTGTAGGGGCTGGCGAGGAAGACCTGCGATTCCTTGTGGCCCATGCGGCCGGGGAAGTTGCGGTTCGTGGCGCTGATGCACTTGAGGGCTTTTTCGTTCATCCGGCCAAACGTGTCTTGCGGGCCGCCGAGGCACGCGGCGCAGCTCGCGTTTTCGGTCATTTGCACGCCGGCGTTTTCGAGGATGGTCCAGACGCTCTGGCCGTCCATTTGCGCGGCTTTGAGTTCGGCGACGACCTTCGTGGTGGCGGGGACGCCGAAGGTGTGGATTTTGACCTGCTGGCCTTTGACGACGCGGGCGAAGGCGAGGAAGTCGCTCGTTTTTCCGCCGGTGCAGGAGCCGATGTAGGCGCGATCCAGCACCACGTCGCTCATCTCGCGGGCGAGCTTACGGTTGCCGGGATCGGGGTGGCAGGCGACGGTCGGTTCGAGCTTCGAGAGGTCGTAGGTTTTGTCGAAGACGAACGCCTGCTCCGCATCCACGGTGACGGGCTCGAACTCGGCGCGGGTGTTGTTTTCCGCGATGCGTTCGCGGACGTAGGCGCCGCAGATTTCGTCGTAGGGGAAGATGCCGTTCTTGCCGCCGGCTTCGATGGCCATGTTGGTGATGGTCATGCGGTCGTCCATGTCGAGGTTGAGCGCGCCTTCGCCTTCCCACTGCATCGCGCGGTAGGTCGCGCCATCGAAACCGATGTCGCCGATGACGTGGAGGATGACGTCTTTCGCCATGACGCCGGGCACGAGTTTTCCGGTGAGGAGAAAGCGCATGCTCTCGGGGACTTTCAGCAGGATTTTCCCGGTGCCGAGGACGAAGCCCGCGTCTGTGTTGCCGATGCCGGTGGCGAATTGGTTGAAGGCGCCGGCCATGCAGGTGTGGCTGTCGGTGCCGACGAGGATTTCGCCGGGGCGGAGGTGGCCTTTCCACGGGAGCGTGGTGTGGCAGACGCCGGCGAAGTTTTTGCCGTACTGCTGCTTGAGCTGGCCCTTGCTGGGGTCGAAGTGCCACTTGCCGTTCGGGTCATCAATCACGTCGTAAAAATACGGGATGCCTTGCTCGCGGACGAAGTCGCGGAGGATATCCACGTTGCGGTTGCTCATCGAGTCCGCGGTGAAAATGTAGTGGTCCGGGATGATGACCACGCGCTCGCGATCCCACACTTTCGCGTCCTTGCCGAACTCGCGCTTGAAGACGCCGATGGTGCCGGGGCCGCAAACGTCGTGCGTCATGAGCACGTCCACTTTCACCCACACATTGTCGCCCGGGGAGACGCGCGCTTTTCCGCCAGCGCGTGCGAGAAGTTTTTCGGTAAGAGTCATCGTAGTTTTGAAAAAGGGCGTGCAGCTTGCCGCGCCCGGCGGCGGCGCGCAAATGGAAAGCTCGACCCGTCATGCGATTCGAAATCGGACTGGCTCGCGCCTTGCGCCTGGAGCCTGCCCCGGTTCCTCGCGGCAGGCATCCGCAGGACGATTCCGCACCTTCGTGATACGTGACTCCGCCGCAGGTCGCTGAAGATGGCAGCTTTCAATATATACAAAGGCGAGATGATGGATTCACATGACCCGGCCATTTTTTTAATGTCACAGGTAATCGCCATGAAACACTTCGCGCCTGTTTTTTTCACCGCTGTCGCATTGGCCGCCGAGCCCGGCGGCGTGCCTGCCGGCAAGCCTGTGCAGAACCAGCCGCCCGCTGAGTCCCCTGCAAGTCCGCCAGCAGCGCTTGAGGCGGGCGCGCTGGGCGATGGCGCGGTGGGCAAGTCCATCCGGGTAAAGCTTCCCGGCGATGAGGAGATGAAATTATGCTACTGCCCGCCGGGGAGTTTCATGATGGGAAGCCCCGAAGGTGAGGCGGGCCATATCGCTGAGGAGAATCAGGTGTCCGTGCGAATCACGAGGGGATTCTGGATGGCGCGGACGGAGTTCACGCAGGGGCAGTGGGAGGCTCTGATGGCAGGCAATCCCAGCGGTTTCAAGGGAGCGAAACTGCCTGTGGAGTGTGTGAGTTGGGACGACGTGCAGTCTGCAGTCGCAAAGCTGAATGCAACAGTGAAGCCGCCCGCGGGCTGGGAGTGGAGCCTGCCGAGCGAGGCACAGTGGGAGTATGCGTGCCGTGCAGGTTCGAAGACTGCATTTGCCTTTGGCGATACACTGACGAGCGCCCAGGCAAACTTGAAGGAAAGCAATCTTGAAAAGACGACCGAAGTCTCGAGCTATGCGCCAAACGCATGGGGCATCCACGATATGCACGGGAATGTGTGGGAGTGGTGCCTCGATTATCGTGGAGAAAAAATGGCGGGTGGAGCGGATCCGACGGGGCCGGCGGCTGGCACTTTCCGTGTGTTTCGCGGCGGCTCTTGGGATGTCAGTGCGGGCGTCTGTCGCTCGGCCCGCCGGAGCGATGACAAGCCGGGTGTTCAGTATGACGACCTCGGCTTCCGTCCCGTCCTGGTGCAGCGTGCCGTGAATCCGTAAGCCTCGTCTGGAATAGGAACCGGGGTTGACCCGGACAGGCGGCCTTCCAGGGTTCGATAGCCGGAATTTATCGAGAAATCTTGAGCGGCTGGACTGACGCCTTGATGTCCTCTTGTCCCCGCCTGATTTTCAGGGCGACAGGTTTGCCCGTTACCCGGTCCAGCAGCGCAAGCACGTAGTGTGGTCCGGAACGGATTTCCATGTCGTCAAATCGAGTGATTTCATCGCCTGTCCGGATTCCTGCCAGATCAGCCGGGGAGTCTTTTTTCACGCGCGTCACGATTGCCGTTTCCGTCTGGCAGTCCACATCAAGTCCGATTTCGTAATCTTTGCGGGCCTTGTCCATGAACACCGTGGCGAAGGCGTCACGGATGTGATCCACGCGAATGTGGCGGGACGCTTGTGCAAGGGTGAATATCTTGACGTGGACGAGGGCCACCTGCTTTCCGAACATGTCGAAAACGGGCCCGCCGGAATCGCCGGGGCTCACGTCGGCCTTGCCCACGTGGATCTGCGTGCCGCCGCCGCACGTGGTTTTCTCGACCACGCCGTAATGGACCGCATGCCGCTGCCCACCGGGATTCCCGATGATCATGATTTTTTCGCCGATGGCCAGTTTGTCGCTGTGACCCAAAACGACCGCTGACAGCGCGACCTTCGGCTTGATGCGGAGGATCGCGGTGTCAAACGAACCTCCGGCACGAGCCAGGACGGTGAATGGGTGAACGCTGCCGTCGGCGAGGATGACTTCCTGCCGGTCACCCGCTGCGGTGATGTGCTCGCAAGTGAGAATGTACCCCGCTTCGTGCAGGATGGTTCCGGCACCGTGTGAAACAAATCCACCCGAGGCATCATGCCCGTGGATTTCGATGTCAACGGTTCGAGGTGCGCCGTGCTCGAATGCTGCGGCCTCGGAGAAGGCGGGCTGAGGTGACTGCGGAGGCTCTGGCGGAACCTTTGCCGGGGCTGCCTCAGTGCTGGCGCTGTCGGGCTCCGGGGCGGGCCAGCAGCGAAGACCTGAAAGACTGGCAACAACGACGAGCAGAATGGTGTGAATTGGGTTTCGCATCAGGGTTTCAGTTCGCTTGGGATTCTTCGCATGCTGGAAATTCGCTTCCGCGCCCGGCTGGGCGGAGGCGCTTGCAGCGGAGATTCGCACCAGGCGAAGTCCCGCGGAAAGCAGAAAGGCAGAGGCAATCCGCCGCGGAGGCCGGGGTCGCTTATCCACAGTTCGTGGAGAAAAGCATCCACCCCGGTCCGCGAACGGTGTGGGATTGACGCTGGAACGCGACGCCTGCGGGTGATAGTTTTTTACCGCAATGGAATCAAAGCACTCATCATTGGCGCCCGACGAGCCGATGCACCCGGCGCAGATCGCGGCGATTCGACGGCTGCCACTTGCCGAACGTTTCGCGGTTGGCTTGCGATTCCTCCGCTCCGCGCGCGCTTTGCTCGCTTCTGGCGTTCGCGCGCGGCATCCGGACTGGAGCGAGGAGCAGATCATGACGGAAATCCGCCGCGCCATCACTCATGCCGGAGACTGAACTGCCGTGGGTTTTCACCGAGCCGCTGGAGAGCGCTGGGATTCCCTACATGCTCGTCGGCGCGTATGCCGTGATTGTGTTTGGAGCACTGCGAACGACGAACGATCTCGATCTCGTCGTCGCGCTGCACGCGGGCGACGCGCGGAAATTCGAGACGGCGTTTCCTGATGACGGGTTTTACCGCCCGCCACGAGAGGTGATCGTCGAGGAAGCGGCGCGAGTGAGCGGTGCTCACTTCAATCTCATCCATCATGCGACGGGCTGGAAGGCGGACTGCTATCCAGTCGGGCGTGATGAATTCCAGCTTTGGGGCCTGCGCAACCGGCGCCGCATTCCGCACGAGAACCGCGGCGTGTGGGTCGCGCCGCCGGAGGTGGTGATCGTGAAGAAGCTCGAATATTTTCGCGAAGGCGGCAGCGCGAAACACATCAGCGACATCCGCGGTGTGCTGCAACTCGTGGATGTGGACCGCACGGTCATCGAGCAGGAGGTCGGGCGACGCGGGCTGCGCGAGGAGTGGCTTGTCTGCCAGCCGTCCGCTCCGTAGCGTGCGCGCCCTTTTCCAAAAACCATGAGCCAGCAGACAGCCATCACACCCACACGCGAGCAGGATTTTCCCGAGTGGTATCAGCAAGTCGTCAAAGCCGCCGACCTCGCGGAGAATTCCGACGTGCGCGGCTGCATGGTGATCAAGCCGTGGGGCTATGGCATTTGGGAAAACATGCAGCGGGGGCTGGATGGGCTGTTCAAGGCGACGGGGCACAAGAATGCGTATTTCCCGCTGTTCATCCCGCTGTCTTACCTGGCGAAGGAGGCGGCGCATGTGGAGGGCTTCGCGAAGGAATGCGCGGTGGTGACGCATCATCGGCTGGTGCCGGATGGCAAGGGCGGGCTGAAGCCGGACCCGGAATCGGAGCTCGCCGAGCCGCTTGTGGTGCGGCCCACGAGCGAGACTATCATCGGCGCGACGTATGCGAAGTGGGTTCAGTCGTACCGTGACCTTCCGATTTTGATCAACCAGTGGGCGAACGTCGTGCGCTGGGAGATGCGGCCCCGCGTGTTTTTGCGGACGGCGGAATTTTTGTGGCAGGAAGGGCACACGGCGCACGAGACCGAGGCGGAGGCACGGGCGGAGACGGAGCAGATGCTCGCGGTGTACGCGCAGTTCGCGAGGGAGTGGCTGGCGCTGCCGGTTTTCACTGGCGAGAAGAGCGCGGGCGAGCGGTTCCCCGGCGCGGAGCAGACGCTGTGCATCGAGGCGATGGTGCAGGACAGGAAGGCGATCCAGGCGGGCACGTCGCATTTCCTCGGGCAGAATTTCGCGAAGGCGAGCGGCATCCAGTTTGTGTCGCGGGAAAACAAGCAGGAGTTTGCGTGGACGACATCGTGGGGCGTGAGCACGCGCCTCATCGGCACGGTGATCATGGCGCATGGCGACGACGATGGCGTGATCCTGCCGCCGCGCATCGCGCCCGCGCAGGTGGTGATCTTACCCGTGGCGCCAAAGCCCGAGATGCGCGAGGCGGTCTTTGCCGCGTGCGATGCGCTGGCGGCGAAGCTGCGCGCGCAGAGCTATGGCGGCGAGGCCGTGCGCGTGGAGGTGGACAAGCGCGACCTCGGCGGCGGGCAGAAGTCGTGGGAGTGGATCAAGCGCGGCGTACCCGTGCGCGTGGAGATCGGCCCGCGTGACATCGAGAAGGGGACGGTCGCCGTCGCGCGCCGTGACCGCGGGCACAAGGAGAAGGCGTTCCCGACGGCGGAGGAGTTTGTCGGCGGCATCACCGCGACGCTGGGGGAGATTCACGCGACGCTGATGGATCGCGCGACGATGCTGCGCGATGCGAATACGGTGAAGATCGAGACGAAGGAGGAGTTCACGGCGTTCTTCACGGCGAAGGGGAAGGAAATCAGCGGCGGCTTTGCGTTCGCACATTGGGACGGCACGGCGGAGACGGAGGCGGAGATAAAGGACGCGCTGAAGGTGACGATCCGCTGCATCCCGAGCGATTCACCGGCGGAGGACGGCGCGTGCGTGTGGAGCGGCAGGCCGAGCGGGCGGCGCGTGCTTTTTGCGAAGAGCTACTGAGTGCGAGGCTCAGCGCGCCGGCTTCGGTGCGTCCGTGAATACATAGTCGCGTTTCGCGCCGCTGTGGCAGCCGGCGCAGCTTTGTGAACCGGCGGGGATCAGCTTTCCGCCCTCAGCCCAAAAAAATTCCCAATCGCCGGATTTCGGAAGTGTCCCGGCGGGGCGTTTGATCATTCCGGCGACGGCCATCGGTTCACCAGGCTTCCCCGTTTTGGGATCCGCGCTGATCTTTTCCTTCACGATCACGCTGCCGGCGGGAAATTTCCCGTCGTTCCGCATGGCGGATGCGCTGCGAAAGTAATTCACGAAGCTGCGGCTGTGCGGGCCGGCCGTCTTGTCCGTCGTTGCATCGGTGCAGAGCGCGGAGAATTGCGCACCGATGGGTTTTGGCGTGCTGGTGGTGCGGGTGAGGATCTTCGCGAAATCTCGGGCTATGTCGGCGGGCTGTGGCGCGGGCGATTCGGCGGCGATGGCGATGGTGGCGGTGGAGATCAGGATGAGTGCTCGTTTCATGCCGCCGATGGTCCCCGAAAAACGCGACGCTGTCAGGCCGGGATGCGTCAAAGACTTGTAAAATAAATGTGAGCCGCCCGGGAGGGGCGCATTTTTCACCCCTGCACAAACTGCAGCGCGATGACGCCGCCGACCGCGATCGCGCCGCCGATGAGCGTGCGGCGCGTGGGGCGCGTGTGATCCACAGCCCACGCGAGGAGCTGCGTCGCGATGGGCGAGAGCGCGACGATGGGCATGATGATGCCGGTCTTCGTGGTGACGAGCCCCCATTGGAAGCAGGCGACGCCGATGGTCGGGCCGGCGAGGGCATTGGCGGTGATCCACATCCACGCACGCGGCCAGACGCCGGGCGAGGGCTTCGCATCACGGTGGCGCGTGGCGAGCCAGAAAATTGCGGCGACGACGAGGCCGACGACGATGCGCTGGTAGGCCGCGGTGCCGCCGTCCACGGAATAGCCGGCGGCGGCGGCGGCATCATTTGCGCGACGGCTGATGACGGAGCCCAGCCCCTGGCCAGCCGCAGAGCCCAGCCCGGCGAGCACGCCGATCCAGAACACCCGGCGCGTGACGCCCGTGCCGTGATCCGGCGCGAGCGCGAGCGCGACGCCGCCGAGGATGACGAGCGCGCAGGCGATTTCGCGCCATCCGAGCCCGACGCCGAGCCATGCCCATTCCGTGAGAGCGGCGATCGGCGCCGCGAGACAGTGCGTGAGCAGCATCGTGAGCCGCGGCCCGATGCGATTGAGCGCGCAGAACATCGCGACATCGCCCAGCCCGAAACCGATGAAGCCGCTCAGCAAAAACCACGGCAGTGCCGCGCCGCCGAGCCCGTGCGCGTACGGGCTGAAGTGCGCCCATATCCCGAGCAACACCACCGCGATCGCGATGCGCGTGACATTTGCCGCACCACCGCCGACGAGTCGCGCGGAACGTGCGGCACAGATGGACGAGCAACTCCAGAGCAGCGTGGTAAGAATGGCGGCCAGCATGAAAGGCGCGGAGTAAAGCCGCAGGCCGGCGCGTCCGGCAAGCCGCGCAGTTCGCGTGTTGACCGGGCCATGGGCGGCGGGGTTATAAGGTGCGCATGGCCAAGTCGGAAGAACCAGCGAACGAAGCCGGGGCGAAAAAGCCCATCGGTGAACTTGTGGAAAAAACCGCGACGGAAGTGCGCAAGCAGCCCGTGAAATCAGTCGTGTGGGCTTTCTTCATCGGGATTTTGCTCACCATCTTCCCCATCGGCCGCGTGGTCAGCGCAGCGGGCGGGCTCATGTTTGCCCTGTTGCGCCCGGCGCTTCTCCTGCTTGGCCTGGTGAAGCTCTGCGAAGAGATCGAGGAACGCCGGAAGTGATGGAACCCGCCGACCTCCAGCAGCGGGCGGAATCGGCGGTCCGCAAGGTGCGAGCGGTGCGGGAGAGGCTGAGGAAAAATCCCGGCATCGAGCTTCTCGTGGCGGTGGCCGCGGGTTTTATCGCCGGCCTGCTGCTGCGCGCATTTGAAAAGAGCGACGAGCCGCGGTGATGGCCCGCTGCCCCCTTTCCGCATCGCCTTTCGCACGCTCTGCCCGATCCCCGTCCAATGAACGGCATTTTCACGGAAAAGCCCGTTGACACTCCTCCGGTCGGCTGAGATAGACCCCTGCCACCGCAAACCAATATTTCGATTTATGGCCGACGAAAATTCCGCTCCCGGCGTCCCGCAGGACGACGATTCCACGAAGAAAGAAACCATCAGGATCACGCTTCCTCCGAAAGGCGACCAGCCGGGCGTGAAGCGCGAAACTGTCCGGATCGCAGTGCCCGGCGCCGAATCACAGGCCCTCGGTTCCGCTCCGAAAAAAGAAACATCCAAGGTCCAGCTTCCTCCCCCTCAAAGCGAGGCGACTCCGCCGCCATTCCCGTCCCCGGGCAACCCTCCCACCAAGCCTCTCAGCAGTGCCGTCCCCCCGCCAAAGCCGCCGCCACTCACCGGAAAGGCAACCGTGCCATTGAAGCCAGCCGCGCCAAGGCCCAGTGGCCTCGCACCGGCCCCGACGGTCACGGCTCCCTTGCAGAGCGGCGGGTCTGCGAAGCCTGCCTCGCCGAAAAAAGAAACGGCGCGCATCAACCTGCCCTCCGAAGCACCAAAAAGCAGCGCCCCCGCGCTTCCGCGGGCCACCGTCAAGATGCAGCAAACCCAGCCGCTCTCGAGAGGGCCGACTTCCGGCATTCGTTCCCAGCCGCTTTCCAGCACCTCGCAGGTTGTGGCGGCTCCGATCGGCGTTTCGACAGGCAAACCCGACACGCTCACCATCGTCCTCAGCGTCCTCGTATTTCTGGTCGCCGGCACATCCGCCTATTTCGCCTACACGGTTTATGACAGGGGACAGCTCCCGATCTGGGTCACCAATCCAGAACCCCCTTACGCAGACAAATCTTCGTCCGTTGAAAGGGCAGCTCCTGCGGAAAGGGCTCCCGCCCCGGAGGAGAAAGCCGCCGCCCCCGCGGAAAAAGCGCCTGCACTCGCACCCGCGCCGGCACCTCCGCCGGCTGACGCCGCCCCTGCCGCAGAGAAATAAATCCATCAGCCCCGAAAGCACGCGGTTTCTCATGGCCAGCCCAAACGTCGTTAATTTAAACGAATCCAACTTCGCCACCGAGGTCTTGCAATCTCAAGTGCCCGTCCTGGTTGATTTCTGGGCGCCGTGGTGCGGCCCATGCATCCAGCTTGCGCCAGTGCTCGACGAGATCGCCAGCGAGCGCACCGGCAAGGCGAAGATCGCAAAGGTCAACGTGGATGAAAGCCCCGCCCTCGCGGGCCAGTACCGCGTCAACAGCATCCCCGCGCTGATCTTTTTCAAGGGCGGACAGCCGGTCGGCCAGCTCGTCGGACGCCTGCCAAAAGCGGACATCCTCGCGAAGCTTGATTCACTCGGGTAGCGGGGTGTCAGACTGGTAGCTCCCCGGTTCCCTGGTGCCTTCCGTGGACACCGGTCCCGCTTCCATGCTGGTCGAAGTGGATGAGGGCTCCCGGCTTTTCAGGCCCATAATTTCCGGTCGAGGGTGCGGTATTGGATCGCTTCGCCGAGGTGCTCGGGGGCGATGGATTCGCTGCCGGCGAGGTCGGCGATGGTGCGCGCGACTTTCAGCACGCGGTCGTGGGCGCGGGCGCTGAGATTGAGGTTGTCCATCGCCATGCGGAGCAGTCCCTCGGCGGCGGAATCGAGCGCGCAATGCCTGCGCAACTGCGGGGTCGTCATCCGCGCGTTGACCCGCACTTTGCCCGGCCCGAACCGCGCGTGCTGGACATTGCGCGCGGCCACGACGCGCTCGCGGATGGCGGCGCTCGGTTCGCCGGATTCGCGTCCGCGCAATTCGTCGAATGAAACGGCGGGCGCCTCGACGTGGAGGTCAATGCGATCGAGCATCGGGCCGGAGATGCGTTCGCGGTAACGCTCGACCTGCTGCGGGGTGCAGCGGCACTGGCGCTTCGGGTCGCCGTGGTAGCCGCAGGGGCACGGGTTCATCGCGGCGACGAGCATGAACTCGGCGGGGAAGGTCATCGTGCCCGCGGCGCGCGAGACGGTGACTCTGCCGTCCTCGAGCGGCTGGCGGAGCACTTCGAGGGTGGAGCGTTTGAATTCGGGGAGTTCGTCGAGGAAGAGGACGCCATGGTGCGCGATGCTGATCTCGCCCGGCGTGGGATTCATCCCGCCGCCGAGCAGGCCCGCGTCGCTCACGGTGTGGTGCGGGGCGCGGAATGGGCGGATGGCGACGAATGACTTGTCGAGGAGCAGGCCGCAGATGCTGTGGATTTTCGTCGTCTCGATCGCCTCCTCCATGCTCATCGGCGGAAGAATGGTCGGCACGCGCTTGCTGAGCATGGATTTGCCGGAGCCGGGCGGGCCGATGAGCAGGAGGCCGTGGCCGCCCGCGGCGGAGATCTCGATGGCGCGCTTCACGTGGTGCTGCCCGCGCACGTCGGCGAAATCCACGTCGTAATTCTGGTGGCTCGCGAAGAACGCCGCCAGGTCCTCGCGCACGGGCGGAAGCGCCGTGTCGCCCGTGAGGAAGGAGTAGCACTCGCGCAGATTGCGCACGCCAAACACCTCGATGCCCGCGACCATCGCCGCCTCGCGCGCATTGGCCTCGGGGACGACGATCCTTTTCCGCCCGCGGCGGCGTGCCTCCAGCGCCACCGGCAGCGCGCCGCGCACGGGCCGCACCGCGCCGTCGAGCGCGAGTTCGCCGACGAAGCAAAACTCCTCCGCGCGCGGCAGCTCCTTGTCCTGGGCGCAGGCGACCATCGCAAGGGCGATGGGCAGATCGAATGTCGGGCCCTCTTTTTTCACGTCGGCGGGCGCGAGGTTCACCGTCACGTGGCCGCGGGGCCAGCGGAAGCCGCTGTTGGAGATCGCCGTCTTCACGCGGTCGCGGGCCTCGCGCACGGCGGCGTCGGGAAGGCCGACGATCACGATGGCGTCCTTTTGCCCCCCGTCATCGCTCACCTCGACTTCGAGGTCGAAGGCGTCCACTCCAAACACGGCTGCGGAGAACACTTTTGCGAGCATCGGGCGGACGCTGGCAGGGCTGCGCGCCGCGTGCAAGCGTGCGGCGGGCTGCGGCAGGCTTTGTAGGAGGGCGCTTCCGATCGCTACATCTCCAAAAACCCCTTGCGCGGCGGCCTTGTCGTCTCCATACGTCGCGCCCTTTTTTCAAACATGGATCTCTGCATCATCGGTTCCGGTTATGTCGGCCTTGTCAGCGGCGCTTGCTTCGCCGAGGTGGGGCATCACGTCGTCTGCGTGGATAACGACCAGCGCAAAGTGGACATGCTCCAGGCCGGGCAAATCCCGATCTACGAGCCGGGCCTCGAGGAACTCGTCCACCGCAACGTCGCCGCCCGGCGCCTGCGCTTCACCAATTCCATCGAGGACGGCGTGGATCACAGCCAGATCGTGTTCATCGCCGTGCCCACGCCTCCGCAGGTGGATGGCAGCGTGGATCTCACCTACATCGAACGCGTCGCCCGTGAAATCGCCGGCGTGCTCAAGCCCGGCCAGTACCGTGTCGTCGTGGATAAAAGCACCGTCCCCGTGAAGACCGGCGAGAAAGTCGCCGACACCATCAAGCGCTACAACAAGGGCGCGGAGTTTGACGTGGTCTCGAATCCCGAGTTCCTCCGTGAAGGCTGCGCGGTGCCCGATTTGATGAGCCCCGACCGCATCGTCATCGGCAGCGCGAGCGACCGCGCGACGGACTTGATGAAGCGCGTCTATGAGCCGTTCCAGGCGCCCATCCTCGTCACCGACGTGAACAGCGCGGAACTCATCAAGCACGCCGCCAATTCATTCCTCTCGCTGAAAATCAGCTACATCAACGCCGTCGCCGCCATCTGCGAGGCGAGCGGCGCGGATGTCGAGATGGTCGCCGACGGCATCGGAATGGACAAGCGCATCGGGCGCAATTTCCTCAATGCCGGCCTCGGCTACGGCGGCTCGTGCTTTCCGAAGGACGTGAAAGCGTTCATCGCGATCAGCAAGCAGCTCGGCACGCCGTTCAAGCTCCTCGAGGAGGTCGAGCGCATCAACGGATCCATGCTCACGCGCTTCATCGAGAAAGTCCGCGAGAAACTCTGGGTCTTGAAGGACAAAAACATCGCGGTCTGGGGCATGACGTTCAAGCCCGACACCGACGACGTGCGTAACTCCGTCGCCATTGACCTCATCAACCACCTCGCCGGCGCCGGCGCCCACGTCACCGCCTACGACCCGAAGGGCGCGGAAAAAGCCGTGGAGTGGAAGCTCATTGATCCCGCGAAGGTGAAAATCTGCGCGACCCCGCTCGAAGCCTGCAAGGATGCCGAGTGCCTCATCCTCGCGACCGAGTGGAAGGAGTTTGCAAACCAGGATTTCGACGCCGTCAAAGCCGCGATGCACACGCCGCTGATTTTTGACGGACGGAATCTTTTCAGCCCGGAAACGATGCGCGACTTCGGCTTCACCTACTACGCAGTCGGCCGCGCAGGGGCGAAGTAGCTACGGCAGCGCGCTGGTCCATCCGCCGCCGAGCTTCCCGCGCAACGAGCCGCCGAGGGCGCTACTTCTTCTCGTTGATCAGGAACAACTGCCCTTCGCCCGGTTGCAGCTTGAGCTGAAACATCCCATCGGTCAGGGGCGCTGGCTCGAGTGGCTCCCCGGTTTCCTGGGAGATTTCCGAAACGGACTCCGCCTTCGCGTCCAGCGTGAGCTTGGAGGTGACGATGAACTTCAAGGTTCGGTTGACCGGGAAAATGTATCGTTTGCCGGTGGCATCTTTGAAGCAGCCGACCAGGACACGCCCGCCTTCAATCTTCTTCACTGGCGCATCGTCGGCCAGTTCGATGGCGCCCGGCGGCAGCGGATCGCCGCCGCAGTATGCACCGGTGCAAACCAGCTTTGTCAGCGTTGGCCCCAGCTTCGCGATCCGGTGGTTGATCTTTTTGACGTATTCATACTTTTTGTCGCGTTTGCCATCCATCGTCATGATCGCCGGGGCCTTGGCAGTGGCCAGGTCTTTCACGTCCCAATAGGTGAAGTACATGATGCCACGGGAGCCGAACGCCAGTGACGTATAAACCTGCCAGCGCAGGTCCACCTCGTCGCACTCGCGAAGCGTGCGGTCACCCACGGGGTATTTTAAGGAGACGATGTTGTGATGATACGGAATCCCGGCTTCCGTGCATCGCTGGCGCATGATTTCGAGATTCGTCCAGTAGGTTCCCTCGTCCAGAGTCCCGGGAGCGCCGGGAGGGGGCCAGCCTCGGATCTGCTGGTGGTGCTGCCAGCAGACGAGCGAGGGTTTCACGGTTTCGACGAACTTGGCCACATACTCATCGTAGTCCGTCCTCGGGTTGAAGGCGTATTGCGGGAGAAGATTGATGTAAGGCAGGTGCTTCGGGGCTTTTTTGAGCAGGTGCTGGTTGACGAGGCCAAGCCGGGCGAAGCCTTGGGGGGTCGGCTCGTCGGCGAGGATATATCCGAGAAACGCAGGATGTGCGGAATACCGGCCGATCATGTCATCGAGAGCTTTTTCAATTTGCGGAGCCTCATCGGGCTTGGATGGCTTCCAGTCCCGCCCATTGGGAATGCTGCCATCCCACACCAACGCCTTGAGTCCCACCTGCTCGCAGAGATCCAGGTATTTTTTGTTGTGTTCCTCGGCCACCTTGTCGAGCGGAGCCCAGAGCGTGTCTATCGCGGGAAAGGCCACGTTGAAGCCCGCTTCCGCGATCTCCTTGTAACGCTCCAGCGTCGTCTCCTCCTTGGGCGGCCCGCACCAGTAGCTGATGATGAACGGCAGGTCCGAGACCGGCGGCTTCACTGGTTTCGAGGTCGCTGCGAGATCTTCGACCGCGGTCATCGGGGCAAATTTGAAGCTCGCCGGAACGCCGAACAATTCCATCTGGGCAAGCGCGCAGCCCGGCGGACGGTTGAAGTCCGCGAAGCCCATGCTGTTCGGGTTGAAACACGAGTAGATGGCGATCCGGAACCAAGTGTAAGCCTTCGCCGGCGTCTCGAAATCCTGTTTGAACTTTTTCCCCTTCAGCCGGAGCGCCAGCTTCTTCGCGCTCTCCGCATCCACGCGGCCCTCGATGCTCGCCGAGTTGAACGACGTGAACAGCGTCGTCTCGTTGCGCGGATCCAGCTTGAACGGGCTCTTCGCGCGCGACGTCGGGTCACAGACGTAAATGTCCGTCCAATCCCCGTCATTCCCCGTATTCGAGCCTTGGATCGCCCACGACTTCGGGTCGCGATCCGGCAGCACCGGCTGCGACATGTCCGTCGTGATCGTGAAGTGCGTCAAAATCACCGGCGCTTTCAACTGCACCGCAACCGTGTACGGCGCTTCCTTGGTCGGTCCGCCTTTGCCCCCATCTTTGAAACCCAGATACCACTTTGCCGTTTCCGGCTTGTTCATGAAAATCTTGCACGCGGGAGTGCCCTGCCAGCTTTGATAAGCGTGCGTTTGATGCGGGGGGCTTCCCGGGGGCGAAACCGGCACCAATTTCATGCCCACCCACGCACCACCCTCCGGTCTCATTTCCTCCTCGGACTTCCCCGCCCCGTAGTTCACGCCCTCCTTGTCCTTCACGGTGTCCGTGGGATCGGTGAGGTCTCCCCCGAGCAGACTGCTGTTGCCGGTACCGAGTTTCACCACCGCATCCGCCGCAGGGACGAGGCAGAACACACTTGCGACAAACAAAGGCAGATACGAGCGAAGGACAATGCGTTTCATGGATTCGAGAGATGTGCGGGCTTTGAAATTTGGAATCGGGTCAGATGTGGTGGATTGAATGTGCAATGCAAGCCGCTATCTCAATTCGGTTGGAAGGCACATCTTAGCGCGGGAACGCCCAACGGAGCGGGAGCGCTCGGCACAACACCCCCTCGAAACCTCTGCTCCTTGATTTTTGTTTTTCCGAATCCCGTGGTGGTGGCTGGGAGATTTTTTCCAAAAAAACATTTTCCCCGTTGACACACTCGAAAACTCGAATGTAAATACCCTGTATGCACAAACGCATTCCGCCTGAACCATCCCACTGGAGCAGTTCTGCTCCATTGAAACTCCCTGTATTCTCACGCAGCCGCGCTGGTTTCAGCCTCGTGGAAGTGTCAATGGCCATTGCGATCATCGGCTTTGCATTTGTCGCCCTGATCGGGCTTTTGCCGAGCGGGATGAGCATTTTTCGGGGATCGCTGGATACGTCCAACGAGAATTGGATCATGCAGGATGTGAATGCGATGCTGCAAACGACAGCGTGGAATAAATTGGAAGGGATGGTGGCCGAGAAGGGGGGCGATGTTTTGATTTATGATGATGAGGGGAAACTGGTGGATCGCGTGACGCTGGCGGCATTAACATCTGATTCTTCCAAGGACAGCAAGGACTGGCAGTACGCCGTGAAACTGGTCATCGAACCCGTGAACCGACCGAATGAGCCAACTGTGCTGTTGTCCGAAGATGCGCGGCTGGTGACGATCGTCATCAGCCCTTACCGCAAGGCGAAAGCCCTGGAGGAATTTCTCAAGATCACGAAAGCCGCGGAATTCAAGGGGGCCGGTTATAATCGCAATTCCGGCCTAAGAACCCGCTCCTTTATCATCACCCGTATGGACTCCGCCCTCGATTGACCGCCATGAAAACCAACCTCGCATCCATCCGCCGCACATCGGGCCAACGTGCATTCACCCTTGCTGAAGTTCTC
Source organism: Prosthecobacter debontii (assembly GCA_945861385.1). GTDB lineage: Bacteria > Verrucomicrobiota > Verrucomicrobiia > Chthoniobacterales > Chthoniobacteraceae > SXWH01. The sequence continues at coordinate 19,909 of CAMAUI010000016.1, read as the reverse complement.
GTCTCGTCCCTCTTGATCGTCGTCATCATGGGTTTTCTTCTCGCGACGGTGACGCAGACGCAGAAAATCTGGGCGAACACCACGACGAAGGTGGCCCAGTTCCAGGCTGCAAGAACCGCATTCGAATCCATGAACCGCCGTCTCGGGCAGGCGACATTGAACACTTACTGGCGGGCATGGGACGGAGCCTCGAGCTCCGACCGCGAGAACTTCTATTTTACACGAAGAGGCGACCTCCAGTTCCTCTCCGGCCCGACGAAAGCGGTTTTCAAGACGCCGGCACTCACGGAATTGGAAGGCTCGGTCGCGGATGTGTTCCCCGGGCACTCCATGTTTTTCTTTGGCCCGTTTGGCTACACGGAGGAGCCGCCCGGTACGAATGATGACAACTCGCTCGGATCGAGCACCCGCTTTCGTATGGTTGACAGTTTGATTTCCGCGACAGGCTATTTTGTGGAGTTCGGCGATGAGAAAAGGCCCGATTTCATCTCGAAGCTGAATCACCCGAAGAAATACCGTTATCGCTTGAAGGAACTGAACGTCCCCTCCGAACTCGTCACAGTCATGCGGCAGCCCACCATCACGGACTTGGTCAAGCTGGTGGACAAAAACTCCATCACCCTCCGGCAGATGACTGAGCAGTTTGTTCTCGATCAGGATGAGAACCTGGATCTGGCGGAATATTACCCGGGGCTGACGGATCCGACCACCCGGGCCGTCCGTTCGGGCTTCAAGCGGCCCGCGTGGATGAAAGTCGCGCTCTTCCGGGAAAAGACCGGGACCACTGATGCGTTCAGTGGCTTTCGCTTTGCGCGCAACATGGCGGATAACATCATCGCCGTGATCATTCTGCCGAAACTGGCCGAGCAGGATCGCGGTTCGCTCCAGAAGCCAAAGAAAACCGATCCCGAATTGATCGGCGAACTGGCTCCCGAATATGCATTCGATTCCTGGCGGAAAGTGAAACCCTCCACCGCCGATGACGCGAGCGGAGACAACTGGCTCAAGGACAAAAAATTCCCGCCCCGCGACTGTGTGCTCCCGCCTGTCGTCCAGGTGACGATGGTGGCGATTGATGAACCATCGGCGGCGAGAATGGAATACACCCCGACCGCCCCGCCAAAGTGGACGGATGGGCTGTTTGTCAAAGTGACAACGGAGGCGGACTATCTCCGCGACCTCGCGGAGCTTGAGAAGCGTCTTCGGCTGGATCCGGCAAAGCCAGCCTACCGTGTATTCACCAATGACGTCGTGATCCGCAGTTCGAAATGGACCCAGAACGACTAGCCGCAGCCAGCAAAGCACACCAATCACCAACAACTCCTATGAAACACTCCACCCACACCTTCGCCCGGCAGCGCGGGGTCGCGCTGATCATCGTCCTCGCAGTGCTCGTGCTGATGTCCGCGCTCATCATCGGGTTCATGGCCAGCGTCACCACGGAACGCAGTTCCACCCGCGCCAGCTCCGGCATCATCGGCGCGCGTCATCTTTCCGACACCGCGCTCAACCTCGTGATCGCCCAGATCCGCGAAGCAACCAGCGGCTACCGACCCGGCACCCGCAATGCGGACGAGACCCTGACCTGGGCGACGCAGCCGGGCGTGATTCGCACATTCAACGGAAAATCCGGATCCCGGAAGCAGCTCGGTGCCGGCGCCTATGACCTGACCTATACCCCTGGCGATGGAGATTTCGTCTTCAAGCTCTATTCCGCCCAAAAAATGACGGTCACAGCCGCCGACTACGCGAGATCTAACGCCGGCGACCTGGGCGCGGAGGTGGCGTTCATCGAGAGTTACAATCCCTCCCAGACTGATGTGACCACGAAAGCCGCGCTCGCGGACTGGGTGGATCTGAACGAACCGTTCCTCGTTCCTGCGTTGTCTGCGGTGACCGACACCACCATTGTCGAACCGAGGTATCCGATCGTGGATCCGCGGGCGAAGGCGGATTATGCCAGCGGGACATTCGTCACCGCCGGCACCCACGGCAGCGTGGAAGGTTTCGACTGCAAAGGCTTCGAGCATTCGACCCTCAATTACATGGCGCGCACTTCCGCCGGAGCCTTCGTCAAGAAAAAGGTTCCCCTTCTGCCCATGCCCGTTCGCTGGCTCTACCAGTTGAAGGACGGCACGCTGCTGCCATCGGTCAATGGCCGCGTCATCGGAGCGACGAAAGCAAACCCCATCGTGGGGCGCATCGCATTTTGGACCGACGACGAGTGCTGCAAACTGAACATCAACACCGCATGCGAAGGCACCTTCTCGGGGACACCGACCGCGAGCAGCATCGAGGAGAGCGGCAAGGTGGACAGATCCGGCAACCTGCTTACAACCGGAAGCCAGTACGCGAACTTGTCCGCATCACAGCCGGTTCGCGGTGAATACCCGCGCTACCCCGGCCATCCCGCGACCACCTGCCTCAGCCCCGCACTCGGCTGGCTTTGGGGGCTGGATCCCAACAAAGCGACATCGCAAACACCGATCCCCTGGCAATTCAAGGAGGCCATGGCCGCCCTCACGCCTTTCATGCCCATTGGAAGGCCATCGGACCGGCCCTCCCACCGCCTCGGCTCTGGCACCTCGTCGGGCAGCTCCCAAAACCCGGACACGCTCGCCCCCGACTACAACTCGCTGAAACAGGGGGAAGTGCCCATCCTCAACATTCCGACCCGCTACCTCCGCTCAACGGTGGATGAGTTGCTTTTCGATGCGGAGCGATTTCCACGGGGAACCACGCTTCTGGCAGGCAAGCCCAATCCCACCGCCACGCTCGCCGGCAAGATCAATGCAGACTCCCTGGAGCGGCTGCGCGCCTTCCTCACCACTGTGAGTCGCTCCCCGGATCTCAACGGCTTCGGGCGGCCTCGGGTCAACATCTGGCCGGTGAATTCCGAAGGACCTTTCCGCACTTCATACGACGAGCTTTTCGCCTACACCTCGACCATCAATGCCAACGGAACCGGAACCGGAGCAAAAAGGCCGAAGCCCTTCTATTTCACCCGCTGGGATGCAAAGTGCAATGAGAACGACTTGTGGGTGGATGTCGTGAACGCGTCCGGACGGAATCCTGACCTGGTGGCTAACCTCAAGGGCAGGCAGAACCTGGACATGCTGCGCTACCTGGCATTCCTGACCGGGAACGAAGACTACGGCTCGCCCGTGCTCTCTCATGTTCCTGGGTTCGGCGGCAGCCTCGGTGCGAAATATTCCAACACCAGCAAAGATCCCAAAGTCGCCGGGAATGCGCCGACGGAGATGTCACAAATCCTCACCGAGATCCTGGATTACATGCGCACCGTGAATATTTCCGATACCGGCGAGGGCAAGCAGGCCGGCACTTTCCGCCCATACACTCCGCGTTTCTACAAAACACTCAACACGGATGGCTATGACCGGCTCGAGCGATCAGGCGATGGATCAGGACAGGTCACACCGCTCATCACCCGCGGGAGAGACGCGGGGAGAAACGGGGCGATCGGCACGCAGGGCATGGGGCGATTCATCACGATGTCGGATGCCTCCATCATGTTTTACAAGACGCAGACGCGCACCGCACCCGTGGAGGATGCCATCCAGGCCGTGCTGATCCTCCAGATGACCACCCCGATGCCCAACTACCCGGCGATGCGCGACACCTTCTTCACGAAGGTCAAGGAACTCCCGGCCGCACGCAACAAGATCAAACTCTCGGCAAACCTGCCTGCCAGCGACCTGAACTTCTCGGTGGCTCCCCTCATCAACATCGCCAATGTCTCCGCCCATGAAATTGACAACGGCCGTGGCTTCATGCCCACACTCGGCTGGGTTTCCCAAATGCACTGGTTCCCGGCGCATTCCGCCCCGACCTCAACCGGAGCGACTCCGAATGCAAACTTCTTCCCCGCGGCAAAGACCTTCAGCAACGACGCAAACACCTACCCGGAGATCAAAACCTACACCCGCGGCAAGACAGAGAAGATCTATCCCTACGTCAGCGACCCCATCTCGATGATGGTCGCCGATCCGGCGGATGCCTCAAAAAAGGTTAAAGCCGCGGATTTTGAATGGATCGGCGGCTCGTTCGAAGTCGAGATCTATGCGGGCGAGGCTCCTGACGATCCGGCGGCGCGTCTGGTGCAGACCATCCGGTTTGCGTTCCCCACCCGGTCCATCAAGTTCGGCATGGTGACAGAACCTACCCTCCAATCGCGTTTTACCGGTGCGCTCCTCGAAGACATTAGAGCTAAACCATTTCTCTACCCTAACGATGTCATCCGGTCGGTCGAGTATGTGGGCAGCGACGCTCCGGTCGGCGGCAAGCCGCTGCCACTCGCCATGCAGGGGGACTTCCGCATCGCCATGTGCCAGTCGTTCCTCGATGAAGGGAACTACTTGCCTCGCGAAGCCGGCTTGGCGGGGGCTCAAAACCGCTACTTCGATCCTGCGCGGCGTTCGCTTCATACACTTCGCTCCAGTTGGGGAAGGCCGAAAGAAGGTTTTTCCGATACCGCCCGCGGATTTCTAACGCCCGGAGGCGGTCACCGGGTTGCAAAGCCGGCGATCCTTCCCGCCGGGGTCAACGGGGTTCAAATGGCCAACGGAAACCCCGGCGATTTCGATCGCGGATTGTCCAAGCACATGTCCGGCTCCTTTGGCAACAAGGTGGACGAGGGCAACATCCAGTTTGGCTACGACGATCCGACCGAGAGCGGCATCCTTCCTTACTTCCGTGGCCGCAACATCGAGGAAACCGGCCAGTCCTTCTTCTCGCCAAACCGCCAGATCCCGTCGCCCATCACGTTTGGCTCACTCCCGACCGGAGTGTTCGCCCGCAAACCATGGCAGACGCTCCTGTTCCGGCCGAACCGCAGCGCGAGCGACCATCCCGGGGCTGACGTGGTGGTTGGCGGCAAGATCCAGCCGCCGGATTACCACCTGCTCGATCTTTTCCATCTCCCCATCATCGAGCCTTACGCGATCAGCGAGCCATTTTCCACGGCAGGAAAAGTCAACCTCAACTACGTCATGGCACCCTTCGGATACGCAAAGGGCAGCGCCGGCACCAACCCCGACGGCAACGCACGCTCTTACATCCGCCGCGACACCGCCCTCCGCGGCGTGATGAAATCGGTGAAGATGATGATGGTGCCGACCGGCATGGTCGAAGGAGGCTATAACAATGAGCCTGTCACGGTGAATCAGCAGTTCCGCTACGACATTGATCTCGATGCGACGATCGGAACCATCGAGACACGCTTGAAAGATTCCGACCGCGGCCTCTTCCGTTCCTCGGCGGAAATCTGCAACGTGGATCTCGTCCCGCAGCAGATCGGCAAGCCCGGCGACTGGAAGGGATTCTGGGAATCCACCTACGCATGCACCGGCGACAACATGCGCGAACTTCCGTACTCGCACATCTACCCGCGCATCACCACCAAATCGAACGTCTTCACCGTCCACATGCGCTGCCAGACCATCCGCAAGGCGCCGGGCACCGACCCGGAGCGATTCGAGGAAGGCAAGGATGCCATCGTCGGCGAGTACCGCGGCTCTTCAGTCATCGAGCGGTTCATTGATCCGAACGACCCCAAGCTCGCCGACTACGACTACACCAAGCGCGACACCACCGGACGCCTCGACCCCTACTACCGCTTCCGCGTCCTCAGCTCCAAGCAGTTCACCGCACACTAAAAACGCGCCGCCTCACTCACGCGACAGCAGGCCTGCTTCCTCGAGGGGATGCAGGCCGTGCTGTTTCAAGGCGGGCGCCTCAGCGCACGGGAACATCTTTCCGGGATTCGAGATCCCCAGCGGGTCAAACGCCGCCCGCAGGCGTTCCATCATCGCGATCTCCGGCGGCGAGAACATCTCCGGCATGAATTCCCGCTTCTCCACACCGATGCCGTGCTCGCCCGTGAGTGAGCCGCCCATCGCCACGCACATCCGCAGAATCTCCCCCGCGAGCGCCTCCGCCCGCTCCAGCGCCCCAGCCACGCGGCCATCGTAGAGGATCAGCGGATGCAAATTCCCGTCCCCCGCGTGGAAAACATTCGCCACCCGCAGCCCCGCCGCGCGGCCCATCTCCCCGATCCGGCGCAGCGCCTCGCCCAGCCTCTGCCGCGGCACCACTCCATCCTGCACGATGAAATCCGGCGACAACCTCCCCACCGCGCTGAACGCCGACTTCCGCCCCTTCCAGATCGCCATCCGTTCCGCCCCGTCGCGCGCCACACGAACCTCCGCCGGTCCGCTCGCCGCCAGCAGCGCATCCAACGCCGGGCGCTCCGCCTCCACCCGCTCGCGCGGCCCCTCCAATTCCACAATCAAGACCGCCTCGCACCCCCGCGGATACCCCGCATGCACCGCCGCCTCCGCCGCCTCCATCGCCAGTGCATCCATGATCTCCATCGCGCCCGGCAGCAACCCGCTCGAAACCACCCGCGCCACCGCATCCCCTGCCGCCTCCAGCGTGCGATAGCCCGCCAGCACCGTGTGAAAACATTCTGCCCGCGGCAGCAGTTGCAACGTCACCTCCAGCGCGATTCCAAACAGCCCCTCATTCCCCACAAACAGCCCCGTCCAATCCGGCCCAGCCTGCTCCCGGCTCGCACCGCCAAACTCCACCACTTCCCCCGTCCCCAGCACCGCCTTCAGCCCCAGCACATGATTGCTCGTCATCCCGTATTTCAGGCAATGCGCCCCGCCGCTGTTGAAAGCCACATTCCCGCCGATCGTGCAGATCGTCTGCGACGAAGGATCCGGCGCGTAATGCAAACCGAACGGACGCGCCGCATCCGTCACCGCTGTGTTCACCACGCCCGGCTCCACCACCGCGATCCGCTCCGCCGCATCCAGCCGCAGGATGCGGTTGAGCCGGTTCAGCGTGATCACGATCCCTCCCTTCACCGGCAGCGACCCGCCGCTCAGACTCGTCCCGCTCCCGCGCGCCACAAACGGCATACGCAGCTCCCGGCAAAGCCGCACCGCCGCGATCACCTCTGCCTGCGTCTCCGGCACCACCACCGCGAGCGGGCGCGAATGAAACGCCGTCAGCCCGTCGCTCTCGTACGCCGAAAGGTGCGCCGGTTCGCACAGCAGCCGGTCGGGCGGAAAAATTTCAGCGAATCGTGAAACAGACACACCGCCGAGCGTAGCCGCCGGCTCTTTCCGCGCGAGCGCAAAGCCGCCATCAAAATTACCGCGGCTGACCCTGCGCAATCATCGCCGCACCGTACGCCCCGCTGCGCGTGCATGGCTCCACGTTGGCGAGCGGCAGCCGCTCGCGTAGGAAGGCGGTGTACATCGCCGCGTAGAATCCCACATGCGTCAGCAGACCGCCGAGCAGCCGCACTTCCACACGCCCTCGATCCATCCCCAGCCTCCCCGCGACCGCGAGCGTGAAGTCTGCCAGCTCCCGGGCGCGCCGCTCGATGAACGCGCGGAACTCCCCGTCGCTTTCCGCGATCCGGAAAACGACCGGTGCCAGCGCTGCGATTTTCATCTTGTCCGCATGGATGACCCAGTCGTCGAGGTGCGGCAGATCGTCGAGGCCGAGCTCCGCAAGGATCGCCGAGGCAAGTTCCGTCCGCGAGCGATCGAGGTCGTAGCGCCGGATCATCTGCCGCAGCGCAAACCGCGCGATGTCGTATCCGCCGCCACGGTCGCCGAGGATGTGCCCCCAGCCGCCCGCCTTGTCCATCCGCCCGCCACACCGCCCGTGTACCACCGAGCCCGTTCCGCTGATGACGATGATCCCGTCGCCTTCGCCAAGCGCCGTGGCGAAGCCGGATTCGCAGTCATTGCCCACGCGTACAAACGCGCCCGGCCACGCGGCGGCGGCGAGCGCTCCCAGTCGCGCGCGGTCGGAATCGAGCGCGCAGCCCGCGAGGAACGCACCCACATGCGAGACCTCCCGCGGCAGCGCCGCAAAAAGCTCCGCGATGTCCCGATCGGAGCAGAGCTTGAGATTCGCCGCGTGAAGCCTGCCTTCGCCGAGCACGCGTTCCTCCTCGTCGAGCAGCACCCACTCGGTCTTGGTCCCGCCGCCCTCGATGCCGAGGATGCGGCGCTGCATGGGCTTTCGGCTTTCCATGCCGGCACTATCGTGAAACATCCGCGCCCGCACAATGCCGCCGTCGCTTTCGCCCATCCTCAAAGTCTTTCGTTTTGTCTGCTGGCTTGGCGTGGCGATCTGGATGTCCACGGTGTTTTACCTCTCGTCGCAATCCATGGTGGACCTCGCCGGGTTCGCGTGGGCCACGGAGCTTTGGGACAAGTTTCTCCACTTCATCGCATTCTTCGCCGGTGCGCTTCCGACCGTTCCCGCGCTGCGCCTGAGCACGGACTGGCAATGGCGGAAGATCTACTGGATCGCGTTTGCCATCGTCGCCGGCTACGGGGCAGCGGACGAGGTGCATCAGCTCTGGACGCCGAGCCGCAGCGGTCTGAGCGTCGGCGACTGGCTCGCCGATGCGCTCGGCGCGCTGGCGGGCGCGGGCATTGCCGTTTTCATCCATGCCAAACTCGAAGGCCGAACAACGACACGCACAGCTCCGGCGGGAAATTGAGGAGCACGACCGCGCGTATTACGTCGAGGCCAGACCGACGATCAGCGACGCGGAATACGACGCGCTTTTCCGTGAGTTGCGGGAGATCGAGGCGGCGCATCCGGAATTGGTAACGCCGGATTCGCCGACGCAGCGCGTGGGCGGGAAAGCGACGGCTGGCTTCAAGCAGGTACGCCACCGGGTGCCGATGCTGTCGCTGGATAATCTGTTTGCGGAGAAGCGGAGCCAGGCGAAGGACGCCGCTGAACTCGATGCGATGCGCGCGGTGGAGCGGGAGCGGATCGCGAAGTGGATCGCGAGCGTGGAGAAGCTTCTGCCGGGCGAGTCGCTCGCATGGCATTTGGAGCCGAAGGTGGACGGCGTGGCGGTGAGCCTGCGCTACGAGGACGGACTTTTCGTGACGGGCGCGACGCGCGGCGATGGCGAGACGGGCGATGACATCACGGAGAATTTGAAAACGATCCGCGCGATCCCGCTCCGCATCGAGGGTGCGCCGGATGTGCTGGAGGTGCGCGGCGAGGTGTACCTGCCGGTGGAGGGATTCCGGCGGATCTGCGCCGAGATGAGCGCGGCTGGCGAGGAGCCGTTCGCGAATCCGCGCAATGCTGCTGCGGGTTCGCTGAAGCAGCTCGATCCCGCGCTCGTGGCGAAGCGTCCGCTTTCCATCGTGCTGTATGGGCTGGGCGAGCATTCCGGCGATGAGCCGGAGACGCAGGCCGCGATGCTGGACTGGCTGGGATCGCTCGGTTTTCCGGTGCCGCAGTTCCGCCGTGTGTGTGCGGATGCGGATGCGGTGTTTGCTGCGATCGAGGAACTCGACCGCGTGCGGGACACGTTCGGCTTCGAGACGGACGGTGCGGTGGTGAAGCTGAATCCTTTCGCGCTGCGCGAGCGAGCGGGCTTCACGTCCCGTTTCCCGCGCTGGGCGAAGGCCTGGAAGTATGAGCCCGAGCAGGCGGTGACGCGGCTGCGGGACATCACGGTGCAGGTCGGGCGCACGGGCGCGCTCACGCCGGTCGCGGAGCTGGAGCCGGTGTTTTTGCGCGGCAGCACGATCAGCCGGGCGACGCTGCACAATGAGGACGAGATCCGACGGAAAGACATCCGCATCGGCGACACTGTGGTGATCGAGAAGGCGGGCGAGGTGATCCCGGCGGTGGTGCGCGTGGTGATGGAGAAGCGTCCTGCGGACGCGAAGGCGTTTGATTTCATGGAGCACATCGGTGGGAAGTGCCCTGCCTGCGGGCACAAGCCTAGGCGTGATCCGGAGTTTGCGGCGTGGGTGTGCGAGAACCCGGCGTGCCCTGCGCAAAAAACGCGGCGGCTGGAATACTTCGCAAAGCGGGGCGCGCTGGATCTCGACGGACTAGGCGGGATCGTGGCGGATGCGCTCGTCGAACGCGGGATGGTGGATGATCCGCTGGATGTGTTCGATTTGAAGCTGCCGCAACTGGGGGCATTGAATCTCGGCACCGAGGAGGAGCCGCGCATTTTCGGCGAAAAGAATGCGGCGAAGCTGCTCGCGGCGATCGAGCGCGCAAAGACGCAGCCGCTCGCGCGCTGGCTGCATGCGCTGGCGATCGCGGATGTGGGCGAGGAGACGGCGCACGACCTTGCGAGGCATCACGACGACATCGCGAGCGTGGCGGACTCGGCGGTTCTGCGCGACGTGGTGGAACTGGACCGGCTGCGCGCGGAGATCGAGGCGGTGAGCCCGCGGGCGCGGGTGAACAAGGACAGGACGGATTTGGAAAGGCAGAAGCTTGCGTCGCGGCACGCGGAATTGACCGCCGATGCCAATGCTGTAGGCGCGCGGCTGATCGCGGCGGGTTTTGCGTCGGCTGCAAAAAAGAAGGGCGCGACGGAAATGGATGCCGTGTTCGTCGTCGGCCCCGTGGCGGCGCGTGCGACGCTGGAGTGGTTCGCGAGCGCGGTGGGGAAGGTGACGCTGGAACGTCTGCGGTCGATCGGCATTTCGCCGAAGGGCGGGCGCCTTCCGGTGGCGGCTTCGCCGTTTGCTGGGAAGACGTTTGTTTTGACCGGAACGCTGGAGACGATGGGGCGCAGCGAGGCGCAGGAAAAAATCCGTGCGCTCGGCGGGAACGTGAGCAGCAGTGTTAGCAAGAAGACGGACTTTGTCGTGGCCGGTCCTGGCGCGGGGTCGAAGCTCGACGATGCACAGCGTCTCGGGGTGGCGGTGCTCACGGAGGTCGAGTTTGCCGCGATGCTCGGCGGGGCGGATGGGGGAAGGCCGGCAGGGCAACTGTTTTAGTTCCCCGGCAAGGCGAGCTAACGCGTCGCCTCCTCAAAGTATTTGCTGAAGCGCGTGACGATCTCTGGCATCTGTTTGGCGAGGTTGTTCTTTTCGCCGATGTCCGCTTCCAAATCGTAGAGCGCGAACTGGTCCTTGCCCTGACGGTGCAGTTTCCATTTGCCCACGCGGATGGCACTGATCCAGTAGAGATACTCGTGCTGCTTTTGCGCATCTGACTTTCCCAGCAATTCCGGCAGATAGCTGATGCCGTCGATCTTCTCGGGGGGCTGGATGCCGGCCAGTTCGCAGGCCGTCGGCAGAAAATCCCAGAACGCGCTCACGTGATCGCTGGTGCGACCCGCTTTGATCTTGCCCGGCCAGCGCGCGATCATCGGAACCCGGATCCCGCCCTCTTGCAGGGAGCGCTTGGCGCCGGACAACGGGCCGTTGCTGTCGAAAAACTCCATGTTCTGCCCGCCCTCTCCTGACGGACCGTTGTCGCTGCTGAAAATCACGAGCGTATTTTCCGTCAGCTTCAACTCATCCAGCAAATCGAGGATCCGGCCCACGTCGCGGTCCATCCGCGAGATCATCCCGGCATACGTCGCGTTGGGACGGCTTTGGGCGCAGTAGCCGTCCTTGTACTGGCTGCCGTAACCGCCACCGCCACCCTTGCCGCCGCCCTTGTCCATGCCCTTCGGTTTCTCCGTCCAGTTCTCTTTCAAATAAGGTGCCATCGAGTCTTCCGGGACGGTCATTTCCGCGTGGGGAATACAGAACGGCAGATACAGGAAGAAAGGCCGGTCCTTGTGCTCCTTGAGCCAGGTGAGCGCCTCGTTGGTGAACTCATCGTGGCTGTACGTCCCCTCCCCCGGTTTGTATTCACCGTTGACCCGCAGGTCGTGGTTCTTGGGAAAGAGCACCTTCTGGTCGTTGCGCCACAGAAACTCCGGATAGTAGAAATGCGCGAAGCCCTGGTTGTCGTAGCCGAAGAAATGATCGAAGCCCTTGTTGTTGGGGCTGCCGGGATGTCCTGGCCTGCCGAGCAATCCCCATTTCCCAATCATGCATGTGTCATAGCCCGCCTTTTTCAAGAGCATGGGCACGGTGACGTCCTCGTTCTTCAAGGTGCCGCCGTTGCTCTTGACCGTGGCGTGGCCCATGTGCTTGCCGGTCATCAGCGCGCAGCGTGACGGCGAGCAGACCGTGAAGCCGGCGTAGTGATTGGTGAAACGGACACCTTCCGCGGCCATGCGGTCAATGCGCGGCGTCTTGATCTTCTGCTGTCCGTAGCAGCCCAGATCGCCGTACCCCAAGTCGTCGGCGAGGATGAGGACGATGTTGGGCCGGTCGCCGTCCGCGGGTGGGCTCTGCTTTGGGGTTTCGATTTGTTCACCGGCGGTGTTGCCCGCGCTCGCGGCCAGCAGGCATGCGGCGGCAATAAACAGGGCCGGAAGGCTCATGCCGATGATCCGCAGTCTGGCGCCTGAATTCACGTAACCGAGGCCGATGCGTGAATCGTCAATCGAGGAACGGGCCGACATCATGACAGTTGTGGGGTATTGGAAATTTTCATTTTTTTCCGGGATCGGATTTCAACTGGCTGCGCAGCCATGTGAGCAGGTGCGCGACGTCGGCGGGGGCGAGCGCCTCGTTGAAGGAGGGCATCAGCGACACCGCGAGCCGCCGGACGCTTTTCACGTCTTTGCGCAGAACGATCTGCCCGGCACCGCCGGGTTGCGCGATTGTCAGGCTCGTCGCGCCGTCATCTTTCAAGAGACCGACCACGTGTGTCCCGCCCCGCGTCTCGACCAGCGTGGTTTCGAAACCGGGACGGATGCGTTCGTTGGGCAGGAGGAGATGGCGGACGAGCGTTTCCTCGGCGACGCCAAGTTCGCCCAGCAGGTCGGGTCCGAAGGGATGGCCTTCCTTGCCGATGTTGTGGCAGACCATGCAGGCCTGCTGAAAAATCAAGTGGCCGCGCCTGGCATCGCGCGGACCTGCCAGGGCGGCGACGTATTTTCGAAATGTTTCGTCGCTGACCTGCATGGCCGGCTTGTCGGTGCCAGCGGGCAGGATCCCCGCAGCTTCGTCCGCCGCGGGCACGAAGCTGTCTTCCAGCGCGCGCGCTGCTGCGCGCACGGTGGCATCGGCGCTGGCGGCCAGGGCGCCGAGCGCCTCGCGGGCCGTGGCATTCACCAGCGGCGCGCGGGCCGCCCTGGCCCGGCCTTTGACCAGGGAGGCGAGCAGGGCGGCCTGCGTCTCCGCCTTGGTGCCGATGAGGCTCTGCAGCGTTTTCGCCAATTCGGATTCATCGCGGCGGGCGGCGATGGCTTGGGCCAGCAGTGGAAGAAATTTTGCGGATTCGCCCGGTTCGCGGAGGAGTTCGGCAAGCATCTCGCCGCCGCGTGTGTGCAGCGACGACAGGAGCGCCGCGTCCATCCAGCGGACGGCGAGTTTTTCGCGGGCGAACCGCGCGAGAAGCGCGAAGGCGCGCGGATCGTTCGACTCGCCGAGGCTGAGGGCGCATTGGATTTGCACACGCGGACTCTGCTCGGCGGCGGCGCTCGCAAGCGCGGCATCGAGAAGCGGGCGGGCGTCGTCGCGCCGGAACCATGCCTCGGCCAGTTGCCACGCATGCACGCGGACTGACTCCGTCCGGTTGCTGAGAAACGGCTGCACATCGCCGGGCGCGAGCGCACCGAGCCCATCGAGGGTGCGCAGTGTCGCAATGAGCGTGGCGGAGCTGGCGTCCGGGGCTGCACGCATGGCGCGCAGAGCGGGCACGGCGGATTTTTCGCCACGTTCCGTCAGCAGTCGTTGCGCCGTTTGCCGCCGCCAGAGGAGCGGACTGGCGATCTCCCCGGCGAGTGATTTCGCATCGAGGGAATTCATGTCCGACGACGGGGCCTTGGGGGCGTCACGATGAGTCAGACGGTAAATGCGCCCGCGGTCGTGACCGGCGTAGAGACCGTATTGCTGCTGAAGATGACGCGGGATGGCGGAGTAGTCCTCGATGATTTCACGGTAGAAGTCCGTGATCCAAATCGAGCCGTCCGGGCCGTGGGTCAGGTTCATCGGGTGGCTCCATGAATCGCGGCTGGCCGCGAACTCGGATTTTTCCTCACCGGGGGCGCGGAGGAGCTTCAGCGCCGGGCCGTCGGATTCGATCACGGCGCGATGGATGAGATTTCCCGAGGGGTCGCAGACGAAATACTGCCCGTGCAATCCCGGGAGCGCGTGATCCCGGTAGATCAGCGGACCGCACGCGGACGTGAACCAGCCGCCCGCATCGCTGTCGCCCGCCCCGTAACGGGAGCGGTAGTATTTCGAATACTCGGGATGATCGGCGCGCTTCTGCCGCCACGGGTGTGGAGGCGCGAGCGGGTAAACGCGACGATCGCCCGTGCCGATGTGGAGCGCGGACGGAGTCGCGGCATCCGGATTCCGCACCAGATACACCCATGGCAGCGGGGCGACGTAACGGCCCGGCTCACCGGTGGAGATCGTGAAGCGGTCGCCTGCCTCGGCGAAAGTGAAACCAAAGGTCCCGGTGGCACCGGTCACCGGCTCGATGGCGCTACCGTCCGCGCGAATCCGGAAATCGGTGCGAGGCAGCACGACGGGGTGCTTGAGGTGCGGCCCGGTGATCTTCCCTCCCCCGTGACCGCCGCCGATGTAAATCCAGCCGTCCGCACCCCATTGTGGCGCGTTGATCCCGCGCTCGAGCGCGCCGACGGCGAACCCGGTGAAAAGCGTCTCCTGCACCTCCGCCTGTCCATCCCCATCCCGGTCGGCGAGGTAAATGATATGCGGCGCGCAGGCGATGATGACTCCGTCGCGGGCCGCGACCAATCCATATACCGGCGGCAGAGCCTTTCCCCAGATGATCGCCTTGTCCATCCGTCCGTCGCCGTCGGTGTCGGTGAGCATTTTCACCACGCCAAAAGTTCCGGGCTCCGCCGCCCTCTTGAATTTTTCGTCCGCCTGCACGCGGCGCACCTGGGTGTCGAGTTTCCCCGTCTTGTTCAGCTCCTCGATGTCGAGCTGGCCCTCGAGGTTGTAGCCGTGCAACTCGCTCACGAAAAGCCGTCCGCGCGCATCCCAACAGACGCCCGAGGACGAAGCGAGGAGCGGTTCGCTGGCGATCACCTCCATCCTGAAACCTTCCGGAAGTTTGAACGCGGCGGCGCTCTGCTCCGGCGTCAATGGCTTCGGCGCGTCGGTCGGCAAAGGGATTTGCGCGAAGGCCGATGCGCTGGCGAGAAATACGAGGGTTGGAAAAAGTAACGGACGGTTGGACATGAGTTTCACTTGGTCAGAAAAAGAATGTCAGGCACAATACCAATGCCAGCCTGTCATTGTTTCGTCTTGGGTTTCGCGGCCGATTTGAAGTTATAGGCGGCTTGGTCCTTCTTGACCGAGGCCTTCCACTCAACCATCCAGGCGTTCATTTTCTTGAGCACCTCAGGTTCCTGATCGGTGATCTCCACGTCCTTTCGCCCGCCCTCGGCGAAGCGGAAGAGCTTGCCGTTGGCCAGCGTGTATTCGTTGTCGCTGAGTCTCGATTGGTTGCCGTCTTGAAAGGGAAGCGGCTTGGGACGCTTTTCCATCTTGCCGTCGATGAGCGGCAGCAGGCTGATGCCATCAATCGGGCCTGCTTCATCGGGCATCTTGATGTCTAAAAGGTCGAGCGTGGTGGGATAGAAGTCCGTGGTGCAGACAGGCACGCTGGTGGCGAAGGGTTTGGGAATGTGCGCGGGCCATTCGAGGATGCCCGGCACGCGCAGACCACCCTCGGTGAGATTTTTCTTTTGTCCGGGCAATCCACCCGTCGAACCGGGAGCCGCCGGACCATTGTCCGAGCAGAACCACAGCATCGTGTTATCGGCAACTTTCATCTCCCGCAGGCTCTGGCGCAGTTTCCCCATGGCGCGATCCACTCCGGCGATCTCGCCATAGTAATCCGCCTTTCCCTTGCCGGCCCTGGCATAGGGCGCGGCGTCCTCGGGCGTTGCCTGATGCGGCCCATGCGGCGAGGGGAACCAGATCACGGCAAGGAAAGGCTTCTTCGCCGCCGTCTGCTTGCCGATCCACTCCAGCGCGACCGCCATGAGCACGTCCGAGGTGTCGCCGGGCTTGGGGGGCACCTGCTCGCCGTTGTGATAGATATACTCGTAACCGATGTCGTAGTTGTTGCCGGCGGAAAACCACTCGTCGAAGCCCTGATTGCCGGGGTGGCGCGGTTTGGGGTCGAAGCTCTCCGGCAGGCCGCGGCCGGTGCCGCCAATCGCGTGTTCGATACCACCCAAATGCCATTTGCCGAAATGGCCCGTGGCATAACCCACCGTTTTGACCGCCTCGGCAATCGTCACCTCGCGCAGCGGCAGGTCGTGGCCCCAGGTCATGCACCGGTAGCGTGTGGGATAGCGCCCGGTGAGGCAGCTCGCCCGCGTCGGCGAGCACATCGGGAAGGCCGCATAGAAGCGGTCGAAGCGGATGCCCGCCGCCGCCATCTTGTCCAGCTCGGGTGTCTTGAGTTCCGGGTGGCCGTTGTAACCCGTCTCATGCCAGCCTTGGTCGTCGGTCATGCACAGGATGATGTTCGGCTTGCCCGCGGCGATGGACAGGCCGCGAAAGGAAACGAGGGCTGCAATGAGCAGGGACAGTTTCATGACGATCTGGCCGGAGACGCATGGAATTCGCTGGTTGCGAAATGAACTCACTTGGTCAGAAAAATTTTGCTCTGCGCGACGAAATGAACGAGGTCGCGCAGGCCGCCACCGTTCTCCTGAAGCTGTTTGAGCACTCGATCGACCTCGGCGCGGTCGGTGCGCTCGATGACGCGGCCGGTGGCGTGGGAGAGCATCTTTTCCGCGAGGTTGTGGGTGAACAGGTTTTCTTTCGTCAGGAGAAATTTTTTCAAGGCGACGATGTCCGCCAGGGTCTCGCCGTTGGCCAGGGTGGCCGAGGGATCAATCTTTTTGCCGCCCACGGGATAGTTGTCGCGCCACTGGCCGATGGGGTTGAAATTCTCGAACGCGAAACCCATCGGGTCGATCTTCTGGTGGCAGCCGAAACAGGACTCGTTCTTGCGGTGCGCCTCCAGTTGTTCGCGGATGGTTTTCGCGCCGCGCAAATCCGGCGAGAGCGGTTCGACATCGGGCGGTGGTGGCGAGGGTGGTGTGCCAAGGATGCTTTCCAACACCCACACACCGCGGACGACGGGCGAAGTGTCCACGCCATTGGAGGTCGCGGTCATGACGCTCGGGTGGGTGATGACTCCACCGCGGCGCGGATCGTTGAGCTTTACTTTGCGCATGAAATCGCCCCGCACATCCTTGCGGTTGTAGAAATACCCTGCGGTGCGCTCATTCATGAAGGTGTAGTCGGAATCAATGAGTTCGCGGATCGGACCGTTGGCCTTCAACAGTGCGGCGAAGTAGGCGTCTGTCTCCTCCGGCAACAGCGGCTGCAACTGGCGGTCATAATAGTAGCGGAAAGGTCCGGAGCGCTCGGGAGGCATGGCTCCCAGCTTGTCGAGCCGCAGCCAGCTCGCGACGAAACGCCTCGTGAAAGCGGCGGCGTTTTCGTGATTGAGCATCCGCTCCACCTGGGCGCGCAGCACGGCGGGCTCTTTGATCTTTCCACTCGCAGCCAGCGCAAACAGTTCCTCGTCGGGCATGGTGGACCAGAGGAAATAGCTCAGCCGGCTGGCGATCTGGTAGCCGTTCAGGGGTCCCTCGGTTTCCTGCAAATAGTAGAACTTCGGGGCCGCGAGGATGGCGGTGTAGCCCACCCGCAGCGCCTCGGCGCGGGTCCGTCCCTTGGTGACCTCGGCCTCGACGAGCTTGACGTATCGTTCCACGTCCGCCGCGACCAATGGACTGCGATAAGCCCGCTGCGCGAAATGGAGCAGGAGATCGGCGATTTTCTCACTGCCAGTCGTGCCATAAAGGGAGGTATGGCTGCGCGGTGGCCATTGGTCGAGCAGCGGCTGGAAGGTCATGCTGTGGATGCGCAAATGCGGCCCCATGTAGCCGTCGGCACCGAACAGTATCCTGGCCATGTCTGCTTCATACTCTCGCTTCTCCTTTTCCGGGGAGTTGCCAAGCGGTTTGGGGCGAAACGCGTTGGGGAAAAATTTCTCCACGATCTGCGTGGTCTTGTAGCCGCGCCCAAGCGGTGCATTTTCCCAGCCGACCCACGCGGTCCAAGTGGGGTCGAGCCACATCTCATGCACGAAGGTTCTGGTCTTTCCGTCGGCCGACATGGGCCATTGAACGACCGGACGATCGGTCGGATTGCCATCGTGATAGCCGCCTCGGCGCACGTTGGCCATGTGCAAGCCAAGCAGCATCGGTTCATCCTGCGGCGCTGCAACCAACTCGCCCCACGGATGCTTCTGGTTGTGGGCCGATGCCTCGATGGTGATGCGGTAGCGCGCCGCGACGCCAACGCCGTTGGGCAGTTCACCCGGCGAAACACGCCCCACTCCGCCGGTGGCGGCTCCGGGCTCACGATAAATCTCGAAAATCCCGTCATAGCCGGGATTGAGTCTGTGCGAAATCGTTCCAAGGAGGCCCTTGGGATCCTTGCGGATCTGGCCGGAGAAGCGACGCGCTTCACTCTTGGGTTTTTCGCCCTCACGCGTGGCCCGTCCCAGCGCATCCTCGGCGGCACCGATGACCAGCTTCAGCAGGAAATCCGACATCACCAGGTTCTGTCCGATGTTGTCGAAGCCGTGCAGTTTTTCATCCTCCGGAAATTCCCGCTCCACTCCGGTGGCCACATTGATGACCGCCCCGCTGCCGGAGGGATCAACTATTTCCGGTCCGACGGCCGGGCTGCGGAAATCTGGCCCATCAAGATACAGCAAATCGCGCAACGTATTGCGCAACTCGGCCCGATTTAGCCGACGCAGGACCGTGCTGCCCCCGGTGCTCTTGCGCCTAGCATAGGCTTCGTCCAGCCGGGCGGTGAGCACATTGACGAAGGATGTTAGTTCGGGACCTGATGGCTGTGGTTTCTTCCGCGGCGGCATTTCGCCGAGGTTCACCTGGTCGAGAATGTCCTGCCAGGTCCGCAGCGTCTCCACACTGGTCAGATCACTGCCGAGCGTGTCGAAACGCAGATCGTGCTTTTGCTTTTCCGCGCCGTGACACTCGTAGCAGTGCTTTTCCAGGAAGGGTTTCAGTTTGGGCAAGGCCGCATCGTTGGCGGCGGATGCGGTCGCACACGTGGCGAGGAGCAGCACGGCACGAACTGAAAGTGCGAGTCGCATCATCATGTGCAGCCAGTCGGGTTTCACCGTGGATTAACCCCGCGCCAATCCGGTCAGCGTGCCCGTGCTCGTTCCGAAGCGGTCGATCTCGAGGCCGAAGTTCTGGAGCATGGAGAGCAGAAGATTCGCGGCGGGCACGCGTGTGTTCTTGTCCGCGGGAAAGCCTTTGTGCTCGCCGAGCTTGAAGCCGCCGCCGGCCAGGATGAGCGGCATGTTCTTGTTCGAATGTTCGCCGGTCGCCATGCCGCAGCCGTAGAGGATCATGGTGTGATCAAACAGCGTCCCGCCGTTGAGCGGGTCCGGCTGCGCTTTGAGCAGGTCGATCAGGTAGGCCATCATCGAGACCTGATAGCCCTCGATCTTCTTGAGCGCCCCGACCTCGAACTCACGCTGGCCGTGATGCGAGAAACCGTGATAGCCGCCGCTCAATCCGAAGTCGCCATTCACAAAACCGCTCGCCAGCGTGATGGCGCGGGTCGAGTCCGTCTGGATGGCCAGCGCGATCAGTTCCATCATCGCCTTCAAGTCCTTCTCCGTGCCCTTGCCCTGTGGAGGCTCCGGCACGCCGGGCGCGGGCTTGGGGCGGTCAACCCACGGCTCCTGCTGCACGATTTTTTTCTCCAGCACGCGCACCGCTTCGAGGTACTCAGCCAATTTTTCCTGGTCCCGTTTGCCAAGTTTCTTGTCCACGGATTTTGCCTCGTCCAGCACCGCATCGAGGATGCTCCCATGGCGGCCGAACTGCCCGCGGATGGCCGCCCTGTCCTTCGCATCCTGATCCACAAACATCGCCTTGTAGGCCCGGCCCAGATCGAGCGAG
>CAMAUI010000015.1 GCA_945861385.1 Prosthecobacter debontii | reverse complement strand
TGCCTTTTCGTGGCTCATTCCATTGCCAAGTTTTAGGCTTATACGATTTATACGAGCACACAGTAGGAACGCCGCGCGAATCGCGGCCCTGTCGGGTGGAGCACCCGACTCGGGTGCGGTTTCCGGCGACTCGCCGGAAACACCTCGGTGCGGATGGATGGCTGAAGGCATCCGGTGCCGCTGGGTGCCCTGCGTGAGCCACGCGCACAGGGGCGCTCGCGGCGAGTCGCCGCGAACGGCACCCGAGTCGGGTGCGCCACCCGGGAGCGCAAGCGCTCTGCTTATTCTAAATCGCCTTCAAGATGAGACGTATCGTGGCATGAATGGTCCATGCCACGGAACTTCCACACACGATTCATCGGTGGTGAAGCGCGCCCAGCTCGCCGCTGATGCCGCCACCGACTTGCGAGAACTGCGCTGCGCCCAGTCCGTTCTGCTCCCTGCTCTGATGGGGGCAACCTTGGAGCAAACCGCCGCCATTCTCGGAATCGGGCGCGCTTCCCGGCCATGGACTCGCCGAGTCCGCCGAGACCCTCCGGACCTGCGGCAACATGAGCAGCCCGTCGGTCCTGTTTGCGCTTGATCGCGCGCTTGCCGGCAATGGGAGCACGCCCCGCCGGCTCTGGCTTGCAGCCTTCGGCGCCGGTTTTGCATGCCATGGGTGCTCGCTGGAAAAATGAGGCGGCGACTGCGCCTCCGCGAAACATTTCTCAAATAGCCTTGCCGCTTCCGGAGGCGCACCGCATTTTTCCGGGGAAGTTTCACTTTTTCCACGCAACACATGGCCGCAAGCACAGTCGAATTCGAGATGCCGGACGCGCTCACAAAGGCGCACAACCACGCTGAAGCAGCGCCCGATGTGCTCGGCGAAAAACTCATCATCAACATGGGCCCGTCCCATCCCGCGACGCACGGCGTGCTGCGCCTGGTGCTGGAGATGGACGGCGAGGTGATCACCAAGGCGACGCCTGATGTCGGCTACCTCCACCGCGGGGATGAGAAGATCGCGGAGAACATGACCTACAACCAGTTCGTGCCCTACACGGACCGGCTCGATTACCTCGCGCCCATCGCCAACAACGTCGCCTATGCGATGGCCGTGGAGAAGCTGCTCGGTTGGGAGCTTCCGCCGCGCGGGCAGGCCATGCGCGTCATCGGCTGCGAACTTGCGCGCATCTCGTCGCACCTGCTCGGCCTCGGCTGCTTCGCCATGGATACGGGCGCGATGACCGTTTTCCTCTACACATTTCAGCAGCGCGAAATCGTCTATAACCTCATGGAGCAGATGACCGGCGCGCGTTTCACCACGAGCTGGACGCGCATCGGCGGCATGGTGCGCGATTTTCCGGATGGATTTGTGGATGCGGTCCGCAAGTTCTGCGAGGGGGTTCTCCCGGTCGTGGATGAAACCGACCGTCTCCTCACGCGGAACCGCATCTTCGTGGATCGGACGAAGGACATCGGCGTCATCAGCAAGGAGGACGCGATCGCCTATGGCCTCAGCGGACCGAATCTGCGCGGCTCCGGCGTGGATCACGACCTCCGGAAAAAGCAGCCGTATCTCGGCTACGGGCAGTACGATTTCGACGTGCCGATCGGCAGCATTGGCGACAGCTACGACCGCTACCTCGTCCGCATGGAGGAGATCAAGCAAAGCGTCCGCATCCTGCGTCAGGCGTGCGATGCACTCCCCGGCGGCGCGTGGTATGTGAACGATCCGAAGAACTATCCGCCGCCAAAGACGGAGGTGCTCACAAAAATGGAGGAGTTGATCCACCATTTCATCCTGCACACCGAGGGCGTGAAGACTCCGGCAGGCGAAGTTTATTTCGGCGCGGAAAACCCAAAGGGCGAACTCGGCTTCTACATTTGTTCCAAGGGCGGCGGAACACCATACCGCCTGAAAATCCGCAGCCCCTCATTCATCAATCTCAGCATCCTTCCGAAGATTCTTCCCGGCCACATGATGAGCGATGTCGTGAGCATCCTCGGCTCCCTCGATTTCGTGATGGGCGAGTGCGACCGGTAGCTGCCAGGCCGCAATGCTGCCCGAAACGACCCCGGCTGTGTGCGTGGCTGGGCTTGAGTAAGCCGGCTAAAATCGCATGGAGAACATGACTCCGCCGCCGGTGTCCCATTTGCCGTAATCAGCGATGACCGGGTCGGTGGAATTGCGATTTTCGTAGCTCACGAACGTGCGCACGGAGGCCCAATCGTTGAATGAGTAGATGAGGGCGATGCCGAGGTTGTTGTACATGTCGTTGCGATCGCTGTTTTCGGAATAGTGCGACCATTGAAGCCGATAGTAGCCCTGCGCGAGAAGGCGGGGGAGCAACTCGGCGGTGATGGTGATGCCAAGCGCGCTGTCGAGCCGGTCATTGATGTGCTGCACCGGCATCGGGTCGGTCTGCGTCCAGTGCCATGCGCCATAGTATCCGGCGGTGAGGAGGCATTTTTCCGTGAGTGGGATGTTCCGTTCGAGGCTCCAGGAAGGTGAGAGTTCGGTGTAAAATTCCGCCCAATCGGTGTCGTGCGAGAGGTAGCGGTTGTAATCGAGGTTGAGCGTGGCGACCCATTTTTCGTCCCATGAATTGCGAAGTGACACGAATGCGGTGCTGACCGCGAAGTCGAAGTTGTTCAGTTGGTTTTCGGTATTGTCGAGGCTGTAGAGCCACCACTGGTGCCGGTAGCCGATGCGCGCGCTGGCGGTGCCGCCGGCGAGCGGGAACGGCGGAGGCGTGACGGCGGCCTGTAGCGTAATGACCATCACGTTGGTGTCCTGGTTTCCCTTCTCGGTGAGCAGCGCGTTTGACGTGTAAAAAAGCTGCGTGTCAGCGAAGGCCTCGATCCATCGGTGTGGTTGTGGCGCGCTGGTCTTGCCGTCGGTGCCGGGCTGCTCCCGGGAGATGAGGAATTGCGGGCCGACGTCGTCAATCTCGCCGGGGTAAAGCTCGGGAGCCTGTGCGGAGATCGCACGCTTGAGGGCGCTCTTCAACGCGAGGTCACCGGTGCTGACGCCGGGTGTGCGAACGGTGGAGATCGCACGGTCTGCGGAGATTTGCGCGAGTGCGGTGGTGGAGGTGGCGAGCAGCAGGAGTGCGGCGGAGCGGTGTTTCATAAGTGCGTGCGGAGGTAAAAATGCGAGGTCAGTTGCGGCGTGGGCGGATGACGATGCCGGGGCCGGAAGGAGTGGTGCCTGCCCCGTTCTGGATGACCGCGCTAGCGGCGCCGCCATCACCGTAGCGGACGTTGCTGATGAAGTTCACCATGCCGGGGATTGCGGGACGGCCGGTGTTGGGCTGCGGGGCGAGGCGGCCTTGCGCGGATTCAAGGAGCACGCGGGACTGGCCGTGGAACTGCACATTGGTGAGTGCAATGGTGCGGCTCTGCACCAGCACATCGCGGGAGGAGAAATTCACGCGATTCAGATCCACGAGATTGTCCGCCATGATGAGTGTGGTGGGGGGGACTTGCACAGGCGGGCCCGCTGTTCCACCTGGGCTTAGCGTCCGGCCATCGCTGAGATCGGTGATCTGCACGCGCTGCATCCGGATGTTGGAGCGACCCTCGATGGCGATTTTCGGCGAGGCAATTCCCGCTTCCCTCACAAAGATGTCGCGGCCCGCCTTGAGTATCACTCCGCGTTCGCCGGTGAGGATGTTGGAGCCGGCTGGTGGCTGCACGTCTCCGGGGATTGTGAATTGTGACACTGGATCCTCTGCGCGATCAACCTTCAGATCCCGCCCGGCGACGACGTGCGTGATGTCGCCCGAGGAGAGGCGCACGCCGTTCAACTCGATGTCGCCGCCCAGAACCTGCAGGCTGCCTTCGCGATTCCGGATCTCAATATCGCTGAAGGTGAGGGGCAGAGCTGAGTCGAACGCCGACTTTGGATCGGTGAGGAAGCCATCGCGAGGAAACTCAGAGCCGAACGCGAGCAGCACGAACTGCGGCGTGTCGGCGGCGATCACCGATCCTGGTGTGGTCTGGAAAGTGCCCCCGGCGATCAACTGCAACTGTCCTGGAAAGCTGCCAAACTCCGTCGTTCCATCGAACAAAATGTCATTGATCGCGGCGAACTGAAACACGTCATGCGCGGCGAAGTTTGCGAGGTCAACTGCGGGCGTCGCAAAGAGAATGGTGCCGCCGAAAAACTGGGCGGGATTCACGGAGGGAGCGAACACTTTGCCGCTGCCGGGAGTGCCGACGAGGAAGGGCAGGGTGCCTGGCGGAAACTCGGATTGCTCGGGCAGTCCCGGGCCGAAAACGCGGAGCGAGTCTGGTGTCGAAGATGTCACGACTGCATCCGTGCTGATCGCAGTCTGAAACGGCGTGAGCGGCATGGCCCCGGCACCATCCTCGGCCTCGATTTGCGCGGTGCGGGCGACGTCCACTTGATACGCGCTGGTCGGCGTGGCGCCGGCGAGCAGGTTGGTGGGAGTGGCAGTGCCGCTGCCGATTTCCCGCTCCTGGCGATTGATGGCCTGTGCAATTTTCCCGGCGGAAGGCAGCTTCGATTTGAACCCGCGGATCAAGTTGGATGCGCCGACTTGCTGGCTGAGGCGGAACTCGAAAACCGAGGACAGTTTTCCGCCCGGCAGCGCATAGACCATTTCCCCGGCGTTCAATTTGCGAACTGAACCATCCGCGCCTTTCATGCGGCCCTTCCCCTCGATGAGCAGCGCCTTGAAGCCGCCGTTTTTCGTGGTCACCACGATCATCGTCGTGCCCAGCACAGCAGCGGAGGCCGCGGGGGTTCTGATCGTGCCGCCGCCGTTGCCGCTCGGGCTGTTGAAAAGAATGCTGCCTCGTTGAAGATTGATCTCACGCGAGTTGGGCTCGAAGGAGAACAGCGTGTTTTGCCCCACACGTGTCACGGTCTGATCCGATGCGACCATCTCGGCGCGTGAATCGGGCCCTGTGCGGAGGACGTTCGGTGCCGTGAAAATCTGCTGCGCGCGTGCCGGGTTGGTGCGCTTGGTTGCTGGTTCGATGAGGCTGACGCTATTGAGGACCTCGGTGATGGTGGCGCGGTCAATGTTTGCGGCGTGCGACAAACCGTGGGCCGCGATCAAGGCGGACGATCCAATCAGGAAAATGCGGATGCTCATTTCAGGACTCGTACCCGGTTGTGGCTATCTGGTCAAACAGCCGTTGGATTTCATTCGAGCCTGCTGCGTTTCCGGGAAGGGCAAGAGTCAGCCGTCGCTGGGGTATCGCGGCATCACCGGGTAACTGCCAAGGCTGCTCACCCTCGCGCCGCCCTTGCGGGCGGCCTCGATGGCGTGAATGACCCTGGGTTCGGTTTCGACACCTTCGATCTCGATGAAGAACAAATGCGAATTCGGATGCCCGATGATGGGACGGCTTTGGATCCGGGTGAGATTGATGGCGGCGTCCTTGAACGGGCCGAGAAATCCGAAAAGGCTCCCCGCGACGTTGGGCAGAGCCACGATGTAACTGGACTTGCTGGAGTTTGGAGCCGCGCGGTGGGACTGGCTGAGGACAAAAAATTGCGTCACGTTTTCAACGCGCTCCTCGATCGGATAATAGAGCACATCCAGACCGTGGAGTTCGGCGCTCTGGAGCGGGCCGATGGCGGCCGCGTTTTCCTCCTGCTGTGCAAACTGCGCCGCTGCGGAGGTGCTCGGGGCATTCAACGCCACGGCATGCGGGTAGTGCCGCTTGAGCCATTTCTCGCAATGTTGCAGCGGTGCAAAATGGGAATAGACGACCTCGAATTGACGATCCTTCCGTCCGAGCAGCGCCAGTTTGACGTCGAGTGAAAGTTCCTCCTCGATGAAAATCCGCTCCTCCCGTTCGATCAGCCCGTCAATCGTCGGCATGATCGCGCCGCCGGAGGAATTCTCAATGGGAACCACGCCCTTTGCATCGGGTGTTGCGTCCAGATATTCGAACAACTCGGGGATCGTCTTGAACGGGATGAGATGGCGACCCGAATAGCGGCGCTGCGCGACCATGTGGGTGAAACTCCCCTCGGGGCCGAAGTAGGCGATGGTTTCAGATGGCACGACTAGATTGGGTTCATTGACTCCGGGAGGGCCTTGGAACTGGTAGCCGCAGGCCACGGAGGCCCGCAAGGCGTTTTTCGAACGCTGGTCGGAGACAAACCGCTTTTAATCTCAAACACCCCGGCGCCTGCGCTTGACATGGAGCTGGGCGAGCGATTTCGCGATTGCGGCCTGAACGAGAGCGGCCTCTTCGTCTCCGAGGAGCTGTTCCTTCAAGCGAGCCTCAGCGCGCGCGATGGCTTCCTCGGCGGCCTTCTCGTCAATCTCGGATTCCTGCAGCGCCATGTCCACGAGGACGCTGACTTTTGTGCCTGTGACCTCGACGAAGCCTTCGCCGATGGCGAGCGCGGTTTGTTTGCCGTCTTTGGTGACGACAAGTTCGCCGGGCTTGAGCTGCGTGATGAGCGGGATGTGCTGCGGATAAACGCCCATCTCGCCCTCGACTGCGGGCAGGACGACCATTTCCACGTCGTCGCTGTAAGCGCGGGCTTCGGGGGTGACGATTTCGAGGTGCAGTGTGGCCATTGTTTTGAAGTGCTCAGTGTTCAGTGCTCAGTGCTCAGGCTCGCGTGCTCGAACTGAGCACTGAGAACCGAACACTGACGACTCGCGCTACGCCGTCACCATCTCGATGCCGCCCTTCATGTAGAAGTTCGCTTCGGGCACGCTGTCGTGTTTGCCGTCGAGAATCTCGCGGAAGGCGCGGACGGTTTCTTTGATCGGGACGTATTCGCCCTTCGTGCCGGTGAAGACCTCGGCGACGGAGAACGGCTGCGAGAGGAAGCGCTGGATTTTCCGCGCGCGGAAAACGAGCAGTTTATCCTCTGGCGAGAGTTCATCCATGCCGAGAATGGCGATGATGTCCTGCAAGTCTTTGTAGCGTTGCAGAACTTTCTGCACGCCGCGCGCGACGGCGTAGTGCTCCTCGCCGACGACTTCGGGCGCGAGGGCCTTCGAGGTCGAAGCGAGCGGGTCCACCGCCGGGTAAATGCCCAACTCGGCGATGCTGCGCTCGAGCACGATGGTCGAGTCGAGGTGCGCGAAGGTGTTCGCCGGCGCGGGGTCGGTGAGGTCGTCCGCTGGCACATACACGGCTTGCACGGAAGTGACGGAGCCGGACTTCGTGGTCGTGATGCGTTCCTGGAGCTGGCCCATTTCCGCCGCGAGCGTGGGCTGGTAGCCGACCGCGGACGGAGTGCGTCCGAGCAGCGCGGACACTTCGGAGCCGGCTTGCGAGAAGCGGAACACGTTGTCCACGAAGAGGAGCACGTCCTGGTTTTTCTCATCGCGGAAATACTCGGCCATCGAAAGCGCCGAGAGCGCGACGCGGAGACGCGCCCCGGGCGGCTCGTTCATCTGGCCATAGACGAGCGCGACCTTGGATTTGCTGAGATCCTTTTGGTTAATGACGCCCGCCTCGCTCATCTCGTGGTAAAGATCGTTGCCCTCGCGGCTGCGCTCGCCGACTCCGGCGAACACGGAGAAGCCGCCGTGGTTTTTCGCGATGTTGTTGATGAGTTCGAGGATGACGACGGTCTTGCCGACGCCCGCGCCGCCGAACGCGCCTACTTTGCCGCCCTTCGTGAACGGGCAGATGAGGTCAATGACCTTGATGCCGGTTTCGAGGATGTTCGCCTTCGTGTCCTGGTCCACGAGCTTCGGCGCGGGGCGGTGAATCGGGTAGCGTTTCTCCGCGTTGACCGGGCCGCGTTCGTCCACGGGGTCGCCGGTGACGTTAAAAATGCGGCCCAGTGTGGCTTCGCCGACGGGCACCGTGATGGAGTCGCCAGTGGCGTTGATTTTCATCCCGCGCTTGAGGCCCTCGGTGCTGCTCATGGCGACCGAGCGAACCCAGCCGTCGCCGAGATGCTGCTGCGTTTCGAGCACGAGTTTCGTGTCAGCGCCGTTGACGTTGAATGTGATCTCGAGCGCCTCGTAGATTTTCGGGAGCTTGCCGGTCGCGGAAAAATCCACGTCCACGACGGGACCGATGATTTGGACGATGTTGCCTTGGTTCATGCGAATGTTTGGTGAGTTGGTTTAGCCGAGCGCCATTTGCGCTGTGGTGATTTCGAGAAGTTCCGTGGTGATCGCCGCCTGGCGCACCTTGTTGTACTGGAGGGTGAGATCCTTGATGAGTTGCTTGGCGTTGTCGGTCGCGTTCTTCATCGCGACCATGCGCGCGCTGTGCTCGGAGGCGCGGCTTTCGAGTACCATTTGATACACGGCAAAGTGAACGTAATGCGGCACGAGTCCCTCCAGCACGGCACCTGCGCCCGGCTCGAAAACATATTCGGTCGTGTTCGCGGCAGCTTCGACTTTCTTCGTGCCTTTCTCGCCTTCGAGGTCGCTCAGCTCGAAGTTTTCCACCGGCAAAATCACGCTGATCGTCGGCTTCTGATTGATGGTGCTGATGTAGTCCGTGTAAGCGACGCTCACTTTGTCCACGTCTCCCGCGAGGAATTTCTCCATCACGAACTTCGACGCCTGTTTGCTTTCGAGGAAACTGAACGCCTCCTTCAGCTCGAACTCCGCCGCGAGGTCGCGTTTGAGCCGTCCGAGGTATTGCGCCGCCTTGCGTCCGATGGCGACGAACGTGGTTTTCGCGGGATCAAACCGGCCCAGTTCGCGAAAGAGATTCGTGTTCAGCGCGCCGCAAAGTCCTTTGTCCGTCGCGATGACGAGCACGAGTTCGCGCTTCACTTCAGGGCGGTCCTGCAACAGCGGATGCAACTCGGCGCTGCCGCCCGCCTGTGCGAGCGCGGCGAGCATCTTCGCCAGCGCCTCGGCGTAAGGACGGCCATTCAGCGCGCGAAGCTGCGCTTTCCGCATCTTCGCCGCGGCGACCATCTGCATCGCCTTGGTGATTTGGGAGGTGTTTTTGACCGACTTGATTCGCCGGCGGATGTCGCGGGTGTTTGCGCCCATAAAATCAGTGTTTCCCCTTTCGCGTGCGGCGCTTTGCCGGATAGCGGACTTTGCGGGGCGGGGCGGTTTTCAACTCGGCGCAGCCTTCCGTGTCTTCACGCAGAGTGTGAAAGCCCATTTCCTTGCGCGATGGTTTTGGAGTTTCGATGAGCTGCTTGATCGCCTTGAAGACAGCGGCGAGGTCTTCGTCGTGCCCGTCGAGGCGGCTTTCGATGTCCACGAGCTTCCCGACGAGATCGGAACTGGATAGGGCATTGCGCATCCGCACAAAGACGCGAACGATCTCGACGCTCGCCGCGATGGCCACGGCGCTGTTTAACACACCGGCCAGCATGACCGCACCGTGCTCGGTGAATACCCAAGGCATGAAACGCCGCCCGCCGTGAGCCAAACTTGAGGTCACATTTTGTGACCTCAAGTTCTTAAACTCCTCAGCCGCAAGCCGAAACGCGAAATCTTGCGGGAAGCGGTGCTTGTTCCGGCGCACCGCCTGGTTGAGCACCTTCGTCGTCACGCCGTAGAACTTCGCCAAGTCGGCATCCGTCATCACGCGATGTCCACGGATGATGTGGATCGCGCTCCCGGCGGTCTCGATGGTCAAAGTCTCTGGCATGTTGTCGAACGCTCGCAGCGAAATCACGTTTAGCGGTAGCTCTGCTTAAATTCGGTGACGGCCTCTTTCAGTGCGGCGGCTGAAGCGTCGTTGATCTCCGGCTTGTCGCGCAGCATTTGCAGCACGGCGTCCTTCCGCGTCGTGAGGAAGTCGGTGAACTTCGTCTGGAAATCCTTCACTTTATCCACAGGCACGTCGTCGAAGTGATTGTTCATCACCGCCCACAGAATCGCGCACTGCGTCTCCACGGGCATCGGGTTGTATTGCTGCTGCTTGAAAATCTCCACGATGCGCTGGCCGCGATCGAGCAGCGCTTTGGTCGCCGCGTCGAGGTCGCTGCCGAACTGCGCGAACGCCGCCAGCTCGCGATACTGGGCGAGCATGCCTTTGATTTTGCCGGCCACCTGTTTCATCGCCTTCACCTGCGCGGACGAACCCACGCGGCTGACCGACAGACCGACGGAAACCGCCGGGCGGATGCCTTGGTAAAAGAGATCCGTTTCGAGGTAAATCTGGCCGTCCGTGATCGAAATCACGTTCGTCGGGATGTAGGCCGAAACGTCGCCCGCCTGCGTCTCGATGATCGGCAGCGCGGTCAGCGAACCACCGCCGCTCTGTTCATTCACGCGCGCCGAGCGTTCGAGCAGGCGGCTGTGGAGATAGAACACGTCGCCCGGATACGCCTCGCGGCCCGACGGGCGCTTGAGGAGCAGCGACACTTCGCGATACGCGACAGCTTGCTTCGAGAGATCGTCGAACACGATCAGCGCGTCCATGCCGTTATCCATGAACCATTCGCCCATCGCCGCGCCCGCGAACGGTGCCAGGAACTGCATCGAGGCTTTGTCCGACGCGCCCGCGACAACGATGATCGTGTACTGCATCGCGCCGGTTTCTTCGAGCACCGCGATGTTGCGCGCGACGTTCGACTGCTTCTGGCCGATGGCGACGTAGATGGAGTAAAGCGGACGGAAGCCCGCCTTGCCCTCGTTGGCCTTGTTGATGCGGCCCTGGTTGATGATCGCGTCAATCGCGATGGTCGTCTTCCCCGTCGCGCGGTCGCCGATGATCAACTCGCGCTGACCGCGGCCAATCGGAATCATCGCATCAATCGCCATGATGCCCGTCTGCACCGGCTGGCTGACAGATTTGCGCTTGATGATGCCCGGCGCGATTTTCTCCACCGGATACTGCGCCGTCGCCTCGATTGGCCCCTTGCCGTCCACCGGCTGGCCGAGCGTATTCACCGCGCGACCGAGCAGCCCTTTGCCGACCGGCACGGAAAGCAGACGCCCCGTGGTTTTCACCTCGCTGCCCTCGGTCACGAGCTTGTCGTCGCCGAGAAGCACGGCGCCGACTTCGTTTTCTTCGAGGTTCAGCGCGAGGCCGAAGACGCCGCCGGGAAATTCCAGCATCTCGTTGAGCATGACATCGCTCAGCCCTTCGATTTTGGCGACGCCGTCGCCGACTTCGCGGACGGTGCCGACGTTCGATTTGGTGGTCCCGGTTTTCAGGCCGGAGATTTTGGATTCAAGGTCTTGCAGGATGCTGCTCATCGGTAGTTGAGAGTTGAGTGTTGAGAGTTGAGTGAAAATTACGCGGCGAGATCCACCGAGAGGCGGTCGAGGCGGGTGCGGACGGTGGCGTCCAGCACGTCGCTGCCGATTTGAATGCGGACACCGCCGAGGATGCCGGAGTTCGTTTTGAATTCCGTCGTCACGTCCGCGCCGTACTTTGCTCGGAGCGCGCGGGTGATTTCGTTTTTCTCGCCCGCATCGAGGTCGGTCACGCTCTCGATGGTCGCCTCTTTCTTCGCGAGTTCGAGCCGGATGAGCCTCGCGAGTTCCTTGAGCACGCCGATGTAATTGCGCGGCTTCGACTGCGCGACGTGCTCGGAAATTTGCGAGACGCGCGCGCTGTCGAGCGCGCCGTTCACGAAGCTCGTTCGGAACAGCGCCTTGGAAAGTTTGCGGCCTTCTTTGCTCAGTTTCATGGGCTAGGCGGCGAGTTCGCGCGTGGCTTCCTCGGTGATCTTCCGCTGGTCGGCGGCGGTGAGCACCTTGCCGGTGACTTTCGCCGTCGTCTCGACGATGAGGCGTGAAAGCTCCTTCTTCAGCTCGGCCATCAGGCGCTTCTGCTCCGCCTCGCCGGCCTCGCGCGCTTTTTGGATGATGTCCGCCGCCTGCGCCACCGCGCGCTGGCTCTCGCGCTCGCCGACCTGCTTGGCCGCGTTGCGTGCCTCTTCGATCATCCTGTTCGCATCCGCGCTGGCCTTGCTGATGATCTCATCCGAAGTCTTCCGCGCCTCCGCAAGCTGCGTCTTGATCTGCTCAGCGTTCTTGAGGCTTTCAGCAATCGTCTGGCGGCGGGCTTCCAGGACATTCAGGATCGGATTGTAGGCGAAGCGATACAGCACGAACGCGACGATGCTGAAGCTGATGACTTGCGAAAGCAGCCCCAGCGGCGTCAGGCCAAATTGCTCGGCAACCTGTTTGATCGGATTGGTCTCCGGGGTTGCGGATGCTGCGGCAAGGATCAGGAATAGGCTCATGGCAAAAGTGGTTTAGGAAACTGGCGCGGGGCCTTTGAGGGCCCCGCGCCATGGTCATTTACTTGGCGAGGTAGATCGCGAAGAAGATGATGCCCTCCGCAAGTGCCGCGAAGATGATCGCGACGTTGCGAACGGCGCCCGCGGCACCCGGATTGCGTCCGGTTGCCTCGGCGGCCTTCGATCCGATGAGACCCACGCCGATGGCCGAGCCGAGACCGGCGAGACCAACGTGTAGATTGCTGAGAATTTCAGCGATTGGGATGTCCATATTGTTTTCTTTGTTGTGTTGTTGTTTTCCCGGCCACCTCCGCTGACATGCACGGTCAGATGGTCGAAATTTGTCTCAGTGGTGTGCTGCCACCCCTTCTTGGTGCTCCTCCTCGTGCTCGCAGATGAGGAGGGTGAAAACGGAAGTCAGCAGCGTGAAAACGAGCGCCTGCACCAGGCCGACCAGCAGTTCGAGAAAGTAAAACGGCACCGGGATCAGCCAGCCAAGCCAGGGCACGAGCTGCATCATGGATTCAAGGATGTTTTCCCCAGCAAAAACGTTCCCGTAGAGACGGAAGCTCAGCGACACCGGGCGGAACAGAATCGAAACCACCTCGATGAGGCCGACTGCCGCAAACACGAGGATGAGGAAATACTTCATGAAGCCCGACTCCTTGCCCTTCGGTGCAAAGAGATGCTTCAGCACACCCACGATGCCCGCGAAAAAACCGCCGATCCCCTTTTTCCCGTGGCTGTTCTCCCGGATCGCCCACCAAGTCCACCACCCAAAAAATGTCAGCGCCATCGCAGCCGTCATGTTCAAGTCGGCATTGCCTCCGCGGAACAGCGGGCGCGTGACGTGATTGAAAATATGCGGTGAGCCTGGATCCTCGGGCACGCTCCATCCAATCGTGCCCACGCCGGGAAGCAGGCCAAACCAGTTTGTAAAAAGGATGAAGATGAAAATCGTGGCGAAAAACCAGAACGTCTTCTTGACCAGCTTCGGGCCGAGAATTTCGCCCAGGAAATTGTAGAGGGACTCGACCAGGAACTCCCAGAAGTTCTGAGCGCCCGACGGCACTTCGTTGGCGGCTTCCCGCGAGGAGCGGATGCGCCTGGTCGCCCTTTGTGCGAAGACGATGATGCCAATCGCCACAATCCACGTGATGATCATCGAGTTGTTCACCGGCAGCGGGCCGATGTGGAAGAGCACCGGTGCGTCATTCGGCAAACCCTTGCCGTGCGCCGCATGCGCATCGTGGCCCGCGGTCTTTTCCGTGACCACCGGGGCAGGCCCGTGCTCACACAATGCTGACGGCGCGAGGAATGCGAGAAATGCCGTGATCAGCGCAAGAAGGCGCGCCGCTCGGATGGCGGACGAAGGACGGCGTTGGAAAGCTGCGGGCATCAGAAAAATAATCGCGTCACCAAAGCGCCCCCGGCCAAGGCTGGTGGCTGGGAGAGCAGGGTGGGCGATGGAAAACCATCGCTACCCGGCGAAGCGGACGCGCAGAAAAGCGATTCGAAGAAAGCCATGCAAGAACTTTGTGAAACTTTTCACAAACTTTTTGCGCCCCGTGCGAAGTCGCTGCGGACGGGCGTGTCTGGCGTTTATTTTTTTTGCGCTGCGAGCGCCGCCGCGGCCTTCGCCTTCGCCTCCTCCGCCTTGCGCAAAATCTCCTCCTGCGACGGCAGCGACGCCAGCACCTCCGCCGGGATGTCCCCCGCGGCCGCCAGCTTCGCGAGACATTTTTGCCGTTCCGTCAGCGCCTTCCCCTCGTCGCGCTCTTTGCTGAAGCGGCTCTGCGCCTTTTCCGACCGCGCCCGCAGCATCGAATACACATCGCCGCCCAGCAGCGCGCTGATGTCTATTTTCATCTTCTCGCGGTTCAGGTCCTGCGCGCTCACCACGTCGCCATTGATCGGCCCCGCCTTGTATTTGGGGAACATGATCGCCGCCTCCGGGCACACCCGCGAACACGCCGGGCAATTCGTTTTGCAGTTGTCGTTGTTCTGCACCTGGATCGCGCTGTCCGCATCCACCCCGTACACCCCGAACAGGCAGAACGACAGACACTGCATGCAATTCGTGCAGCGGTCATAATCAATCACCGGGAACCACGGCTTCCACTCCCCGTGCTTCGCCGCGCCCACGGCCTCGCGCTCCTGCTCCACCAGCCCCGCGACCTCGTCCGCACCGCGATTGGCGATGTCGTGAAAGCGCACATTCACCGCGCCCGCCGCGTCCTCCGCCACTGGCGCACGGCCCTCCGCGAACCGCCCCAGCACCACCAGCGAACCCTGCGTGTGCGGCGTCACCGCACCGCCCGCCGTGCTCCGCGTCACCGCAAAGCCCCGCTCCAGCAGCGAGGTCAGCGTGGCAAAACGTGAGCTTTCATCGAGTGGCACAGACCCCTCGCCCTCATAGAGGACGACGCGCAGCGTGGTTTCGTCTTTGATCGGCATAAATTCAGATGGTTTCGGACTTCGCAGCCTCTTCCGCCGGAGACGTTCCTTTTCCGGCAGGGATATTGGGCTTCAAAACCTGCGCCAGCAGCGCATCCGCCACCTCCTCCGCCGGCAGCGTCCGCATGTTCAAGACCTCCGCCGCATTCGGATCCAAGTCCGCCCCGCACTGGTGAAAAAGCCCCTTCACCGCGCGCGGGAAACACGCCGCGATCTTCACCGGCCCCGCCCCTGCGATCCGCGCCAGCGCCGGGTCGCGCCGCGCCGCCATCTCGCAAAGATCCGCCACCGCATCAAACGCCACCCCGCTATCGCTCAACTTCCGCAGCACCGCCTCCTTCACAGCCTTCGGGATCACCTGCGCGTATTGGCAGTGACAGTAGAGAATATGCGGCGGCGTTTCAGGCATCGCGGGTCGTGTAGCGGAGGTTTGCAGATGTGTCACTCTGGATGGGCTGGCGAAAGGACGGGAATGGCTATTGCTGGCTGGCCGTATTCTTTATTACGGCAAATACCCGCCCTAGTAGATCCTCCGTTAATGCCTCGACCTCATCAGACGAAAGCGACTCGTCATAGCGGCGGTCAACCATGGATTTGCCATCTCTCAGAATTGAGTAGCGGTATTGATCAAAGTTCAGTCTCAACGTCACACCGACATCGAAAGGAATTCTTGCCTGACCTTTGTACCCGATAAACTGGATCACAGCATCAAATGTGTGAGTTCTGGGATGCACTTTAATGAATTCGGAAAAACCCTCATTCCAGTCTATCGCACTTATGTGGCCAATATGGAGATGGGACTTCAAAAGCGTAGAATTAAACAAAGGCTCAAGCCTCATCATCTTCTCCTGCGCCCGTTTGAAAAAGCGGGCCAAAAATTGATCGGCAAGTTGTTCAATCACCTCTTTTGTGCGTGAAAGCGCAACGCGGTCCTTCACCGCCTGCTGATTGATGAACACTGCGATCTCCTTCTCAACATCCCCAGGCTCATTCAGGCTCTCGCCACGCATCGCGCGGTGAGCCATGTCGAGAGACCATTTCATTTCGCGGACAAAGTAGTCCGTGAGTTTTTCCGGTTCTCCCACATCCGCGATGCGCAGAGCAGCGATGTAGGCGGCTTTGTCCCGGCTTTTCACGATGATCGGCGGGAATCCTTCGCGCATGACGAAGTAGTTTGCGAGCAGGCGGGCGACGCGGCCATTGCCATCGGCAAACGGGTGGATGGTGAGGAAACGATGATGGCATTGCGCGGCAAACTCGACGGGGTGCAGCTTCGGTGCGTCCAGCTCCGCGTGCATCCACGCAACGAACTCCTGCATCCGTGCAGGCGTGTCAGTCGGCGAAGCGAAGAGGATGGGTTCGCCGGTGGGGCTTTTGACGTTGTTCGGGTGCCGCTTGTATTCGCCGGGGATGATCTCCACCTGCGTGGTCTGCCTGTGCTCGGTCACGGCGTCGGCCCAGTAGGGCTCTTTGAGAATGATCTTGTTGAAGTTCCGAATGTCGGTCTCGCGGACGATGGCCCGCTCTTTTGCCAACTCGGCAATGTGCGCCACAGCCGCATCGTGGGCCTTCATTTCGTCATACTCGCGGATGGAGTGGTCGCCTTTCGTCTGCCCCATGATGAGCAGCAGCTCCGTCTCGCCATAGGTGAGCGTGTTCCCCTCGATGTGGTTGGAGTTGTAATTCCATTCGAGGCGGAACTTCCTCCACAGTTCGTCATGCTTCGCGCCCGGCAAAGGCTGCGCGGCAAGCCACTGGGCTTTGAGCTCTTCAAGTTGGGCGAGAATCGGATTCATTGGTCGTTGTCTTCTGCAAGACGCTAGCCGATGCATTGCGAAGGCAAAAGCCCGATTCCGACGGAGGCGGACGGATTTGCTTGCCCGTCCGCACGTGACGCTGCAGGCCACGCCAAGAGGCGTCGCCCCTCAAATCGTGCTGCGTCTGCGTCGGCGGCACCGGTGCGGCAATTTCGCTGAGTTCGCGCCAATTCGCATGGCGCGTTGGCAAACTGCCCAGCGCTGCTACAACGCGCGGCCCATGTTCCGAATGCTGATCCTTTTTGCCCTCGCGACGGTGCTGCACGCGCGCGAGTTCGACCCGCGGCGCGACGGGATGGCGTTTGCGAATGAGACGGTGTTTGGCTACGGCGTGGACGAGGCCGGGCGGCTGCACATGGACGGCAAGGCGGACGCGCCGGAGTTTTCGCGGCGCTGCTTCCCGGTGGTGCGGGCGGTCATGCAGTTTTGGAAATTCGCGCGCTTCGAGCCGGCGGCGCCGCGCATCTCCGCGGACGAATATCGCAAGCGCGTCCGGCGGCTCTTCCGCATCCACGCGTGGCTCGGTGCGAGGCCGCGGAATTTGCGGATCGCTTTCCCCGGCTACGCCAGTCTGTGGGAGTTCAGCCGTGGGCAGCAGCGGCTCGTGCAGGAGGAAATCGGAGCGTGGTGGCCGACGTATCTGCGATTTGGCAACTGGCGGATGCCGTGCCCGACCGTCCGGCTTTTTCAGGGTGTCACCGCGCGCTCCGTGGCATCCGCCATTGCCGCCGACGGCCCGCAGGCGCTGTATCTGGCGAAGTTTCCGTCCATAAACCACGCAGTCATCGCGTATGCGTCCGAGCGGCTTCCGGGCGGCGCGATCCGCTTTCGCGTCTATGACCCAAATTACACCGGCGCGACCGCGCGCCTCGACTACAACCCCGCGCGCAACCTGTTTGATTTCGAGCGCCGCTTCTACTGGCCGGGCGGCGAGGTGCGCGCGATGCGGATTTACATTTCGCCTTTTCACTGACGGACTCTTCCGGCTCAACGGCCACGCCTTTTGCATGTGATGGCTGTGGCCAAAATAGACACCTTCTCGTTTTCATGATGATCGCATCCACCACCGCCGCGCCGCCGCTCTGGCTGCTCGCACCCTTCGCCCTGCTCCTCGCGTGCGTGGCCATGGGTCCGCTGTTCTTCCCGCACTTCTGGCACAAGCGCTACCCGCTCATCGCCGTGCTGCTCGGCGCGGTCAGCGCGGGGTGGTATCTCCTCAATGGCATTACGTCGCCGATGCTCCACGCGCTGGAGGAATACGTCGGCTTCATCGCGCTCATCGGCTCGCTCTACATCGTCAGCGGCGGCATCCACATCCGGGTCAAGGGCGAGGCCACGCCCACGGTGAACTGCGTCTATCTCCTGATCGGCGCCATCCTCGCCAACATCATCGGCACCACCGGCGCCTCGATGCTCATGATCCGTCCGTGGATCCGGATGAACAAATACCGGATCACGTCCTTCCACATCGTCTTTTTCATTT
This sequence comes from Prosthecobacter debontii, assembly GCA_945861385.1. GTDB lineage: Bacteria > Verrucomicrobiota > Verrucomicrobiia > Chthoniobacterales > Chthoniobacteraceae > SXWH01. Next base: position 37,573 of record CAMAUI010000015.1, on the reverse strand, counting down.
TCATCATCAGCAATGTCGGCGGCTGCCTCACGCCGATCGGTGATCCGCCGCTCTTCATGGGCTACTTGAAAGGCATCCCGTTTCTCTGGGTGTTCGAGCATTGCTGGGAGGGCTGGATCGTCTGTGTCCTTGGGCTCATCGCGATCTTCTTCGTCTTCGACCGCGCCAACTTCCTCCGCGCGCCGAAAGCGGTTCGTGACAAGGAAACGGCGCACGAGACTTGGGAATTCAACGGCCTGCACAATGTCTTCTTCATCGGTCTCATCATCATCGCGGTGCTCGCGATGCCGGCCGGCTGGCGGGAGGCCGCGATGCTCGTCGCCGCGCTCGGGTCGTGGTTCACGACGAGGAAATCGGTCCACGAAGCGAACGACTTCAACTTCGAGCCGCTCAAGGAGGTCGCATGGCTCTTCGTCGGCATTTTCGCGACGATGGTGCCGGCGCTGAGCTACCTTCAGGCCGAGCCGCCCCCGATCCACAGCGCCCACGCATTTTATTGGGCGACCGGCGCCCTCTCCGGAGTGCTCGACAACGCGCCCACCTACCTCGCCTTCCTCGCCACCGCCATGGGCCAGCAACACCTCGACCTCGCAAGCAGGCCCGACGTCATCCGCTTCGCCGCCGAGCACGCGGGCATCCTCGAGGCCATCTCGCTCGGCGCGGTCTTTTTCGGCGCGATGACCTACATCGGCAACGGCCCAAACTTCATGGTCAAAGCCATCGCCGAGCACCAGAAAGTCCACGTTCCCTCGTTCGTCGGCTACTTCCTCCGCTTCGCCGTCCCTATCCTGCTTCCATTCCTCACCATCGTCGGGATCCTGTTCTTTTCCCGCTGGCGGATCTTTGGCTAAATGCCGCCGCCAGCCCCGGCGCGGGTCAGGGCGTTTCCTTGATCTGAATGTGCCGGTATTCCATCGTGCCGCGATCCGCCTCGAGGCCGATGGGGCCGGTCGCCGGCAGCTTCAGCGCGGCTTCCAGCACCTCACCGTTGCACGTGCAATGCGCCACGCCGTCCTTCACGGTGATCACGAGCTGATTCCAGTCCTGCGGCTTGTATTGCTTCAGCGCTTTGTAAGGCCCGGCGACCAGATAATCGCGGCACTGGAGCTACGGCTTGCGGAGGAACACGCCACTGTCCGCATTCACCGCCGCGCGGAATTCCAGCTTGAGAACGAAGTCCTTCGCGAACTCCTTCGTCGTCCAAAGCTGCCGCAGGCGAGGCCCCTTCCCATCGGCGTGCGGGTTCACAGTCAGCGTTCCGCCTTTCGCGGAATAACGCCCGTCGCTCGCCTCCGTCTGGCCATCGCGCGGCGCCTCGCCCATGTAACCCCAGCCGGTGAGATCCTTCCCGTTGAAAAGACTCACGAATCCCGCCTCGGGAGTGAACTCCTGGGCGGGGAGGGGGATTGCGATTGCGATGAGAGCGGTGAAAAGGCGGAAGATTTTCATTGGCCGCAGCCTCGCGGCACACCGTGACGCGCGGCAAGCGAGAAAATCGCCCCGCCATTTACTCGAAACCTGAGATCGTGCGCTTGACCGGGAGGTTCGCCAGCCCGGTGAGGGTGTCGGTGCCTTTGCCGCCGTCGAGCTTCACCGATGCAAGCGCGCCGCCATTGAACGTGAATGCATCGGCGCCATCACCGAGCTTCGCGGTGAGCGCGCCCGCGGTGCTGTGCAGCGTGAGTGACACGGTGTCCGCACCGGTGCCGCCCGTGATGCCCGCCGAAGCGCCGATGATGCGCGCGATGCCGTCCACGCCGTTGGTGCCATTGCCGAGGATGATCTTGATTTTTCCCGCGATCAGCCCGTCGAGATTTACGGTGTCCGCATCGCCACCCCCGGTGTAGCTGAAGCTTCCGGAGATGAAGTTGGCCCCGAGGCCGCCACCCAAATCCGTGAGCGTGTTTGCGCCGCTGCCGAGGTTGAGGCTCACGTTTTTGTCGGCGTTGAATTTTGCGAAGTTGATCGTGTCCGCATCCTTCCCGCCGACGATGCTGAACCCTTTCGCAAAGACGCTGCCATCCGTGAAAGTGACATCGTTGGCTCCGTCGCCCAGCTTGATCGCGAGCGGCCCGGCAACCTTCGCGGTGATGAATGGGCCTTCCAGCGGATCACCGAGATTGAGGGACTTGGTGCGGAAGAGAACCGAGTCCGTCCCACCTGCGCCGGTGATCTTGAGCGAAGATGAAAAATTGCCCGCTGAACTCACATCGTTCACGCCGCCGAACAGCATGAGCAGTGCGGGGCCGATGACCTGCCCGTCGAGTGTCACCGTGTCCGTCACCGTGTCGCTCCCGCAGTAAGTCAGCGGCCCGGCGATGGTGGACACATTGCTGAGGACGAAGACCACCGCGGCGTTCGCCTCCTCATTTTCGACGAGCATGCCGCCGATCACGACAGGGGAAATGTCCTCGATCGTGATGGTCTCGACGGACTCAAGCGTCAGCTTTTTCGCGAGGTACGCGTCGCGTGCACGGAACTCGTCGCTGCCGTCATGACCGTCGAAAACCACGGGTTTCGTGATGGCCAGCCCGTCTTCGACGAGGACTTTGTCCGCGAAGTTGCCGCCGATGATTTTCACGGCACCTGCAATCCGCCCCGCGCTGCCATTCACCGTCCGGATCCCGATGTCGGAACCCCCGTTGCCGGTATTGATCGTGAGATTCCCCGGCAGGCCGTCGTTGGAAAAGCGGAGATCCGCGGTCGGGCCGGCTTCGCCGAGTGTGATGGCGACATTTTTCACGCCGCTGAACGGCCCGAAGCCCACGGCTGCGAGCGTGTCATTGAGCGTGAACGAATCCGGCCCGGTCTGCGTGAGCACGAGCTTCTCGGTCGTCGCGCTGTTGGTGTCGTGCGTGATGGTGAGGGTGCCTTTCGTGACCACGGGAGTGAGGATGGCGGGCGCGATGCGCGGCTCGAGAAGTTCGATCGAATTCATGCCGGCACTTTGCAGGGCCGATGCGCGCTGTGCAAGCCGGCGGCTATTTTTCATGCCTGATGGAGAAGCGCAGGCCTTCGCTCCCGGCACCATCTCCGCTGGTGCTCCGGTTCACTCCGCTCGAGCCCAGTCACGAACGTCTCCCGCCTTGTCAATACTATGCCCCTTATGAATAACTTTGGAGACGGTATCAGCGAGACACGCGACTGAAAGGAGCCCGAAGGGCAGCGGGGCGCATCATTTCGAATGTCGAACTGACTGAACTTCGCAATCCGCAGTTCGCACTTTCCCCAGCCTGTTTCATCAGCGCCTTTCGCTGGTGGACAGGCGCCCCCGGCAGGTTTGTTCCGATGATCCAAGGATCTTGCGCTGAGTCACGGCTTGGGCGGGCTCTTTTCCTGTGCCTGCTCGAAAAGTGCGCGCCAGTAGTCGAGGCGCTCCTTCACGCGCTTCTCGTAGCCATTCTCCGAGGGATCGTAATAGCGGCGGCCTTCGGGGAGATACGCCTGCGGGATGTAGGCGCCTTCGCCTTCGTGCGAATACTGGTAGCCGGTGTGGCCGAGCGTCTTCGCGGCGCGCTTGCTGCCGGTGCTGCGGAGATGGCGCGGCACGGCGAGCGTGACGCCGCTTTTCACCTCCTCCATCGCCTTGTCCACGCCGAGGTAGGCGCGGTTGGATTTCGGAGCGGTGGCGAGATAGACGGTCGCGTGCGCGAGCGTGATGCGCGCCTCGGGCATGCCGATGAATTGCACGGCCTGCTGCGCGGCGACGGCGAGGACGAGCCCCTGCGGGTCGGCCATGCCGATGTCCTCGCTCGCGAGGATGACGAGGCGCCGCGCGATGAAACGCACCTCCTCGCCCGCGTAGAGCATTTTCGCGAGCCAGTAGAGCGCGGCGTCGGGGTCGGAGCCGCGCACGCTTTTGATGAATGCCGAGATGGTGTCGTAGTGGCCGTCGCCGGTGGCGTCGTACACGACGGCCTTTTTCTGGATGCTCTCCTCGGCGATGGCGCGGGTAACGCGGACGATGCCGTCCGCGCCCGGGGGCGTCGTGAGAACGGCGATTTCGAGCGCGTTCAGCGCCTTTCGCGCGTCCCCGTCCGCGATGGTGGCGAGGAAGGTGAGCGCGTCGTCGTCAGCGACAACAGCAGGCGCGCCCGGCAAGGTGTGGGTGGTTTCGTCGGGCGATTGATCGGCCCGCGCTTTCACGAGCGCGGCTACGACTCCGCGCTCCACGTCGGCGAGCGCGCGGCGCAGCACGGCCTCGATGTCGGCGGGTGCGAGCGGTTCGAGCTGGAAGATCTGCGAGCGCGAGACGAGCGCGCTGTTGACGTAGAAGAACGGATTTTCCGTCGTGGCCCCGACGAGTCGCACGGTGCCGCGCTCGACATCGGGGAGCAGCACGTCCTGCTGGGCCTTGTTCCAGCGGTGGATTTCATCCACGAAAAGGATCGTCTTCTGCCCCGCGTTCGCGAGCCGGTTCGCCGCGGCGGCGACCACGCGGCGGAGATCGGCGATGTTGCTCTCCACGCCGCTCAGCGACTCGAAACGGCATTTCGTCGCCTGGGCGATGATCCGGGCTAGCGTGGTCTTCCCGGTGCCGGGTGGTCCAAAAAGGATGATGCTCGCGATCCGGTCCGCCTCGATCGCGCGCCTCAGCAATTTCCCCGGCCCGAGGATGTGCTCCTGGCCGGAAAAATCCTCGAGCGTGAGCGGCCGCATCCGTTCCGCAAGCGGTGCGGCGTTTGCGGTGGCGGCTGCGCCATCGGGAGGCGTGGTCCGGACAAAAAGATCGTCTGACATTTTCACCCGCAGTCTCCGCGTGTGATCCAAACGATGTCCAGCGCGGAGCCGCGTCCCATTTCATGCCTCGGATACCTCCGTCGTGATGATTCCAGCCTCATGAAAATAGGCAGGAATTTCCTTTGCGCCTGGCTCAACTCGGGGATAGAAATCCCACCGTCAGCCTAGGGAGAAAGCATCACCCCCGGCTCCTCCCGCAATCGAGAACCATCCAGCCAACGAACCATGAGAACGAACGCCATATCCAGAATCAGCCTGCTCTTCGCGGCTGTCCTTTCATTACTGCCAGGCATGGTGCAGGCAGCACCGCCTGCGCCCGGTGAGAAACCCCATGAATTCTCGGGTGTCGGCGGCTTGAATGTTTCGCTCACGACGGGCGGATTCCGGTTCGCGGTGCCGACGGAACCCGCAGCTGAGAAAATCAGGGTTCCCAAGCATGCCGTGATCGTGGCCGATTCGTTTGCTGCCTGCGCTGTCCTGCAGAATCGCAGCCGGGATGGCATCACGTTTGATTTTCCGAATGCCGGAGCGGCCGAACGGAAATTCAAATTCCGTGTCTTTGACAGCGAGGGCGAGCAGGTGTGGGAGTCCGATGCCGATGTCGTCAGCCCTGAAGTGGTGACGACGGAGACGCTTTTGCGCGGCGCGCGGTGGAAGCGGGTGATTCGGATTCCGCTTGTGATTGATGGCACGCCGCTGCCTCCGGGTGCCTATTCACTCCAGGCCACGCTCGAGGCGGACAAGCAACCCGGCGCGGCGGTTCCGTTCGAAGTCGTCGAGCCTCCGAAGCCGGATCCGACGGTGGAAAACACTGGAATCGCCGGCAAAGTGGTCGTCGTGGACGGGGATGTGGAATCGCCCGCTGCAGGGGCAACCGTCCTCGTGCAGCAGATCATCCCGCAGGGCGTGCGATTGGATCATCCGCCGTTCAATTGGAGCGGACACACGGACGATGCGGGTGCGTTCAAGACCAAGACGCCGCCCGGACGATACAAAGTGGTGGCGAAATATTTCCGTGCCGGGCAGGTGCGGGAAGGAGTGGATGCGCCGACGAATACCGTCCTCACGGCCGTCGCCGAGGTCACGGTCGAGGCGGGTGTGTTTTCGGAAGTGGTGTTGAAGCTGAAAGCTCCCGTACCCCCGCCGCCGCCACCACCACCGACTGAGCAAGGGATCGCGGGCAAGGTGCTCCTAGTGAATGGCGAAGTGGAATCTCCCGCTGCCGGGGCAAGTGTCCTGGTGCAGCAGATCGTTCCGGACGGAGGGCAACTCGCTCATCGCCCGTTCACATGGGAGGGGAAGACGGATGCAGAGGGCGGGTTCAAGGTCAGAACCCCGCCTGGACGGTATAAAGTGGTGGCTCGCCTGCAGGTCCCGCCGACGCATGAGGCAGCGAATGCGCTGGTGGGCACGGTCCTCACAGCCACCGCCGAAGTGGGGGTTGAAGCGGGTCATTTTTCGGAAGTGGTGCTGAAGCTGAGTGCTCCGCCACCGCCGCCGCCGCCGACTGAACAGGGAATCGTTGGAAAGGTGCTCTTGGTACATGGCGACGTAGAATCTCCCGCTGCCGGGGCGAGTGTCCTCGTGCAGCAGATCGTTCCGGACGGAGTGCAACTCGCTCATCGCCCGTTCACATGGGAAGGGAAGACGAATGCAGAGGGTGGGTTCAAGGTCAGGACCCCGGCGGGACGTTTTAAAGTCGTGGCTCACCTTCGGCTCCCGGCTGTGCAGGATGGAGCGAATGCGCTGGTGGGCACGGTCCTCACAGCCACCGCCGAAGTGGGGGTTGAAGCGGGTCATTTTTCGGAAGTGGTGCTGAAGCTGAATGCTCCGCCACCGCCGCCGCCGCCGACTGAACAGGGAATCAGTGGCCTCGTTCTGATTGGGCCGCTTGCTCCGGTTGAAATCGAGGGTCAGCCCAATGAGGGCCCGCTTGCTGGCGCGCATGTCGTGATCGAGCAGGTGCCGGCCGAGGTGGAAAACGGAATCGCCCCGGCACATGTGTTCCGCTGGCAGGGTGTCACGAATGCGGAAGGCCGCTTCAAAGTGCGGACACCAGTCGGCAAGTTCAGGGTGGTGGCGAGGCGTGTGATCCAGACGACGCTCGATGGGTCTAGCGCGACGGAAACGGTCAGCGTCGAAGCCGGGGCAGTCAGCGCGGTCACGCTCCACATAGACAGCGGCATCCGCTAAGCCGGAACGATTCAGTTGCGGGAGCGCGGCGAAGTGGAACACAGGCTTCCAGCCTGTGCGGATAGTGGGCTTCCAGCCCGCTGACACTTGCACCGAATGGTGCGGCCGCCGCAGGCATGAGGCCTGCCCACCGTACAGGCTGGAAGCCTGTGTTCCGGACGGATCGCGCCGCACCAACTGCATCGTTCCGGCTAAGCGGAAAAATCCCGGTACAACCCCGGGCATTACGGAGCTTGTGCCGTGAGGGCGCGCGTCCTGGCCGGCTTGTTCACGCTTTCAACGCCGCGAGCAAGTCGTCCAGCGACACAGTGGCGATGGCCGTTGCAGTGTCGCTCATGGCGAAGGGCAGGATGATGTCGCGTCCGTGGAGCATGGAGCCGCAGCTATACACGACGTTCGGCACGTAGCCTTCGCGTTCATTGTCTGCGGGGGAGAGAAGAGGGCGGCGAAGGCGGCCGATGACCTTCGTCGGGTCATCGAGGTCGAGCAGGGCGGCACCAATGCAATACTTTCGCATGGGGCCGACGCCGTGGGTGATGACGAGCCAGCCGGCCTCCGTCTCGATGGGAGAGCCGCAGTTGCCGATTTTCACAGACTCCCACGTCTCGGCTGGGCGCAGGATGATCTCGGGGTCGCTCCAATAATGCGGGCTGTCCGAGAACATGATGAAAATGTTTTCGTCGTCCTGCCGCGAGAGCATGGCGTAACGGCCGCCGATGCGCCGTGGGAAGAGCGCCATGCCTTTGTTTTGCACGGCGTTTCCGTTGAGGGTGAGCACGCGGAAGTGCAGGAAATCCTGCGTCTCGATGAACTGCGGAAGGATGACGCGCCCGTTGTAAGCGGTGTAGGTCGCGCAATACATCACGCTGCCGTCGTCATCGGTGAAGCGGACAAAGCGGGCGTCCTCGATGCCGTTGCTCTCATTGGGCGAGACGGGAAAAATGATGCGCTCGCTCATGGCGAGCTTGGAGGAAAAGTTCAGTTCGTAGTTCGAGTCGGCGAGCCAGCGGATGCACTCCAGGGTGCGGCGCAGGTCGCGTCCGGCGGGTTTCGTTTCGCGGCGCACGCGGCGCACGCTTTCGTCGAGTTGCTGGAGGGTGAAGCTTTCCGCGAGCGGATCCATCACCGCAGCCGCGTGCCCGCCTTCGAAACCCATCTCCTGAAGTTTGATGATGAAGCGTTTCTTGTGGTAGGTGGGATTCGGCACGACCTCCGGCACCGTGACGAAACGCGAGACCGGCTCCACGCTGATGCTTCCATCCCCCGCGATGAGGCCGGTGCGGAACTCGATGGAGGAGATGTGGCCTTCGCCGGTGGCGCGCAGGCTCATGATGAAACGCAGAGCGCCATCCGGCACGCCGCTCTGGTCGGGATGCGGCACGATGGAGGGGTTGAACAGCGCGGCGGATTCCAGCGCATACTCCCCGGAGAACAGCGCCCCGATGAGAAGCTGCCGCACACGCGAAACTGTCGCCGGGACATGCGCGCGCACTTTCGCAAAATGCGCGAGCAGGAGCGACTCGATGTCGAAGTGCCGCGATGCAAACTCGCCGAGCAACGACTGCAATTGCGCCGCCGCTTCGTCATCGCTCAGCGCGAGCGCGCGCTTCACGATGTCCGCCACACGCCGCGCGCTGCCGGGGATGAATGGCCGGATGATAACTCGCGCGCTCTCGGGCTGGAATTTAGCCCCGTGGCGCCGGAGTCGGATGTTGGTCATGTGGCCCACAGCGGACACCGCCCCGCCCGATAAAGCGAACACTGAATCAGAGCAGGCGCAATCTTCCGCGATATTTTACGATGGGCGCGCGGGAGCGCCGCACCGGCTGGTGGTTGTGGTGAAAATGACATGCCGCTTGCGGAGCAGCAGAGCAGCGGGCATTATGATCGCCATGAGCGTGCGCGATGTTTTGAAAAACGAGATCGAGTGCCAGCCCGAGCCGGTGCTGGCGGAGGTCTTGCATTACCTGCGTCACATCGAGCGCCAGCGCGAGGACGAAGCCGCGAATCTCCCGCCGAATCACGGTCTCGTGGATTTGCTCCTCGCCTGCCCCGCGCCATTCGAGATTCCGCCTCGCGAGCGCGATGACTCCGCGCCGGTCGCGTTGTGAGTTACCCCGTTGACACGAATGTTTTCAGCGAGTTGGCGAAATCGCAGCCGAATCCCAAAGTCGTCGCATGGCTGCGCGAGCATGAGCCGGAGCTTTACGTCAGTACCGTGACCATTGGCGAACTCCGCCGCGGCATCGAGCGGCTGGACGACGGCGAGCGCAAAACCCGCCTCCGCGAATGGCTCACCAATGTCTGCGAGCGCATGGCGGGCCGCGTGTTGAGCTTCAACACAGCGACCGCCCATGTGTGGGGCCAGCTCAAGGCAAAGTGGGAGCGCGAAGGCGACATCATCCCCGCGCTCGACAGCCAGCTCGCCGCGACCGCCCATCGGCATCAACTCACAATCGTGACGCGAAACACCGCGGACTTCACGCGCTCCGGCGTTCGCCTGCTGAACCCATTCGCGGAAACCGCCACGCCCTGATCGCCGCCGCCACACTTCGGGCCGAAAGTGGCACAGCGCGTCCCGCCTGTATCGCCCTCCTGTCGCTTGCGATTTGCGGGCGTGGTCGCGGGTATCGCGCACTATTGGAATTGCATCGGCACGCCGACCATCGGCGGCGAGGGGTGGGTTTTCTTTCGAGGGAAAATGAACGGCTGCGTTGTGAGGGTGATCGCATCCAGGCGGAGTATCACAAGTGGCGCAAGGCGCGTTACAGCGATGAGGCGTGCGCGATTGTGCGCGAGGGGCTGGCGGATGCGGAGCGCGACAAGGCGGCGGGTATGACGCGCGAGGAGGGATTCCGGCGCTTCTTCGAGGTGTATGATCGCATCACGGCGCAACTCGCGGAGAAGCAGTGATGCTGCGGACGGTTCTCGACACAAACGTGGTCGTGGCCGGGCATGAGCATCACCCGCGCAGCGGCTCGGCGATCGGGTGTTCGGCGTAATTCATCTCCGCGAGGGAAAGGTGGAAGGCCAGCGACGACTCGGCGCCCTGATTCTCGCTGATGCGGTCGGCGTGCAGACCATCGCTGCATCCGCCGGTGCTGGGATCGTAGAGCGGCACGCCGAGGTCGTTGCGCCCGAGGAACCACTCAAACGCGCGCTTCGCTTCGCGCGACCACGAGGCGTCCTGCGTCGCGCGGAAGGCTTCGAGGCACGCGCTCACCATCGCCTGCGCCTCGACCGGCTGCTGGTCGAAGTCCGCGCGCGCGCCATCGCGCTGGTAGAATCCATTGCTGCCGATCGGGCGGAAGTTGCCCGCCTGCGTTTTCTGGATCGAGACGAGCCAGCGCAGGGACTTCAGCCCGATCTCCAGCGCTTCGGGATTCGGCATCCACTGGCCGCTGAAAATGAGCGCCTGCGAGAAACGCGCGTTGTCGTAAGTCGCGCTGGTTTCAAACCACGGCCATTTCTCCGTCGCGCAGGTTTTCCACAGCCTCACGAGTTCGCCGGTGAGCAGCACGCGGGCGTCGAGGACGGCGGGCGTGGTCGGGTAGCCGCGCAGATATTCGTGGATGCCGAGCAGCGTGAAGGCCCACGCGCGCGGCGAGGAAAACGTCCCGACCTTCGTCAGCCCGAGTTCGAAGAGCTGCGCGCACAACCGGCGGTGGCCGGAATTGCGCGAGCGTCCCGCGCCTGTGCCGACGGCCCAGAGCGCGCGTGCGTGGCTGTCTTCGCTGCCGGCGTGCTCCAGCCACTGCCGGCCGTGGCTCATGAAATTGCGGAAGTGGCCAGTCTGGTTGTTCAGCGCCGCCGCGAGAAATGCGAGGTAGCTCGTCGCGAGCTTGCCGAGATTTTCCGCCGGAGGATCGCCGCCGGTTTCATCGAGCAGATTGCACAGGATGAATGCGCGCGCGTTGTCGTCCGTGCAGTAGCCTTCGTGGAAGTTTGGCACGTTGAAAATCGCGTGCTGAAAAATCCCCGTGCCGTCCGACATGCGGATGATGTGATCCAGCCGCAGCGGCGGCAGATCGTAAGGCCGGTTCGCCAGCGTCCACCCGGCGAAGGCCGCGCGCGGATTGGCGCGGCGGTCGGCCCTCGCACGTTGGAAGGACTCGATGTAGCGCTGCGCCACCGCGGGCCAGATCATCTCCCGGCCCATCGCGTATGCCGCATGGCGCGTCTGCTCCATCTGCGCCGGGTCATCGAGAAACTCGCATACGGCCTCCGCGATCGCCGCCGGATTGCGGAACGGCACGAGCTTTCCGCGGCCCTCGGCGAGCAATTCCTGCGCGTGCCAGTAAGGCGTGGAGACGACCGCCTTTCCCGCGCCGAAAACATACGCCAGTGTGCCCGACGTGATCTGCTGTTCGTTCAAATACGGCGTCACGTAAATGTCCGTCGCACCGATGAATTCCTTGAGGTCATCGAGCGACACGAAGCGGTTGTAGAAAATGACGTGCTCTTTCACGCCGCGTGCCTCGGCCAGCCGCTCCAGGCCGAGGCGGTAGCTCTCGCCTTCGCGAGCCACGAGATGCGGATGCGTGGCCCCGAGCACGAGATAAACAACGCCCGGATGCCGCCGCACAATTTCCGGCAGCGCCTCGATGACGTACTCGATGCCCTTGCCCGGCCCCAGCAGTCCGAACGTCAGCAGCACCATGCGCCCCTCGACTCCGAACTGCGCCTTGTAGATGCCCGAATCCGCGAACGGAATATCCGGGATGCCGTGCGGGATCACGTCCAGCTTCTCATCCGGCACCGCGTAGATCTCGCGCAGCATCTCCGCGCCCTTGCGCGCCATCACCACGATGCGGTCGCTGCGCCGCACCAACTCATCCATCACCTTGCGCTGCGCGGCGTTTGGATCGCGGAGCACCGTGTGCAGCGTCGTCACCACCGGCATCCGCACTTCCTTGAGCAGCGCCAGCAAGTGACTCCCCGCCGCCCCGCCGAAGATGCCGAACTCGTGCTGCACGCAGAGCACATCGGCATTGTTGAAGTTCAGAAAATCTGCCGCCCGCCGGTAGGAATCCAAATCCTTTTCCAGCACCTCAAATCGCACGCGCGGCGGGTAGCGGTAACCTTCCACGCGGTCATTCATCGCCCCCGCGAAACAATCCATCGCCGGTGCCGCCGCCGCGACCGACTCACACAGGTCGCTGGTAAAAGTCGCGATCCCGCACCTCCTCGGCTCGTATCCACCCAGGAATGCAATCCGCCTTGGCGCAGGCGTGTCTATGTTGATCTCCTTTCCATTCACCCATCATGGGGCCGCGTGCGGCATACGCAACGCGGAGTTTCCCGCAGGTCGTGTCGCGCCATGGAGATTCGGCGATTGGCAATTCCCGATGACCCGCCAAAATCCCGCCATGCAAAAAATGATCCGCAGGGGCGTGCTGGCCCTGCTTTTTATTCCGGTCACCATTCCGTCGCGTGCCGCGGACTGGCCACACTATCGTGGGGCGAAGATGGACGGCTCAACGACGGAGACGATCGCCGCGTGGCCTGCCGGCGGGCCGAAGGAGCTTTGGCGGGCGCAACTCGGGACGGGATGCGCGTCGGTGACGGTGGTCGGCGGGCGGGTGTTTGGCGCGGGGTTTCGCGATGGCAGGGAGGTGCTGCATTGTCTCGATGCGAAAACAGGAAAGACGCTTTGGTCGCATTCGTGGACTGCGAAGCTGGGTGATTATCTCTTTGAAGGCGGCCCGCGCGCGACCCCGACGGTGGATGGCGGGCACGTGTACGCGCTTGGCGCAGACGGGCATCTCGCGTGCGTGGAGGCGGCGGGCGGCAAGCCGGTGTGGGAGAAAAACATCGCCGCCGAGTGGGGCGCGAAACGGATGGACTGGGGTTTCTCCGGTTCTCCGACGGTGGAGGGGGAGCTGTTGCTGATTGATGCCGGAGGCAAGGGCGCGAGCACGCTCGCGCTGGACAAGAAATCCGGCGCGCTCGTCTGGAAGGCTGGGGACGATGAGCCGGGCTACGGTTCGCCGCGCGTGGTGATGCTCGACGGGCGGAAGACGGTGCTGGTTTTCAAGGCGGGTTCGATCGTGGGGCACGCGCTGGAGACGGGCGCGGTGCTCTGGCGGCACGAGTGGGAGACGGCTTGGAAGATCAACGCGGCGACGCCGGTGCTCGCCGGGGATCTGGTGGTGATTTCCTCGGCCTACAATCACGGAGCCGCGGCGCTGCGCGTGAAGGGCGGCAAGCCGGCGCAGGTGTGGTTCACAAAGAAGCTGCTGGCCCAGTTCAACACGCCGGTGCTGCGCGATGGGTCGCTCTTTGGGATTGATGGCGAAGTGGGCAAACGCAGCGCGCTGGTGTGTCTGGATGCAAACACTGGCGATGAGCGATGGCGCACGGCGGATGTGAAAAACGGCTCGCTGATTCTCGCGGGAGACAAGCTGGTGGTGCTGACGGAGACAGGCGAACTGATCCTCGCGGACGCCTTCGCCACGGCTTACAGGGAGCTTGGCCGGGCAAAGGTGCTGGGCGACCGCTGCTGGGTTCAGCCGGCGATGGCGGATGGCGTGCTCTTTTGCAAAAACAACCGGGGCGAACTGGTGGCGCTCTCCATGGCCGGGAAGTAGCCGCGGGTTTCGTGGTGTGCCATTTGGTTCGCCTTCCAGCGAACCTCGCGGCGGGGCGCCGCGGATACATTTTGCGACGAGGGCGTCGCAGCTACGGCGGGGCGCCGCAGCTACGGCGCGCGCTTCTCGCCCGTTCAACCACATCGCTCCAGCTAAGACTTCCCACGCCGCGGGCTTCTGTTATGGCCACGCACTTTTCCCGCATTTCATGAAAAACACCCTGCTCGCCACATTGCTCGCCTCCCCGATTCTGCTCGCCGCGTCCGCCGCGCTGGCGACGCCGCCTTTTCCAAAGGAGGAGGATCTGCTGAAGGACGTGAAAGTGGCGGAGGGCATGGAGGTCGTGATGTTCTCCGCGCCGCCGCAGTCGAACTATCCGGTGTTCATCGCGGCGTCGCCGGATGGGACGCTCTTCGTGAGCAGCGACGGCAACGGCTCGCTCGGACGCGACGCGAATCGCGGGCGCATTTTGCGGTTGCGCGATACGGATGGCGACGGGCGCGCGGACGAGGTGAAGGAATTCGCGAAGGTGGATTCGCCGCGCGGGCTGCTGGTGGATGGGAATGCGGTGATCTGCATGCACCCGCCGGATTTGAGCGCGTTCATTGACAAGGACGGCGACGGTGTCTCCGACGAAAAGAAAGTGCTCGTGACGGGTCTCGCGTTCGATCTCAAGGGCCGCCCGGCGGATCACACGACGAATGGAATCGAGATGGGCGTGGACGGATACATTTACATCGCGGTGGGCGATTTCGGGTTCATGGAGGCGACTGGCTCGGATGGCCGCAAGCTGCAGCTCCGCGGCGGCGGCATCGTGCGTGTGCGGCCGGACGGGAGCGGGATGGACCTGTATTCGCGGGGGACGCGGAACATCCTCGAAGTGGAGGTGTCGCCGCTGCTGGATGCGTTCACCCGCGACAATACGAACGACGGCGGCGGATGGGATCTCCGGCTGCATCATTTCGGCGGGTTCGAGGACCACGGCTATCCGCGGCTGTACAAAAATTTCGGCGATGAGATCATCAAGCCGCTTGCGGATTACGGTGGCGGATCGGGATGCGGCGGGTTCTGGCTGGATGAGCCGGGCTGGCCGGCGGAATGGAACAATCTGCCTTACACGAGCGATTGGGGAAAGGGGCCGATCTTCCGCCAGCCGGTGAGGCCGAAGGGCGCGACGTTTGAGGAAAGCGGGAAGCCGGAGCCACTGGTGAAAATGACACGCTCGACCGACGGCGATGTGGATGCGGCGGGGCGCGTGTATGCCTCGTCGTGGCGGGGTGCGACTTTCAATTGGGCCGGGCCCGAGGCGGGCTACATCGTGCGGATTCAGCCCAAGGGCCACAAGCCGGCGGCGGTGCCGGATTTTGCAAAGGCACCGCTCTCACAGCTCGTGAAGCTGCTCGAATCCGCGAGTCATCGGACGCGGATGGAGGCGCAGCGCGAATTGCTCAGGCGTGACACGGGTGCGACGCCGGCGAAGGAATGGGGCGCGGTCTATGCGCTCGCAGCGGATGCAAAGAAGCCGCTCGCGACGCGCGTCGCGGCACTTTACGGAGTGAGGCTGCGGCTTGGCGCGAAGGCGAAGACTGGCCTGGAAAAGCTGGCCGCTGATCCGACGATCGCATCGTGGGCGGTGCGTGCGCTGGGTGAAATTGACGGGCTGGATGCGGCTTCGCATGCGGTGATGCTCGCAGCCTTGCGCTCGGAGGATGCGCGGCTGCGGAAGGAGGCGGTGATCGCGCTCGGTCGCGCGCACGGGCTGACCGGCGTGTGGGCGGACGCGGGGACGGCGGTGGAATTGAAGGCCGCGGCCCTCGATGCGCATGCGACGGCGATCGCGCCGCTGCTCGCTGATTCGGATCCGGTGGTGGCTCACACTGCGATGCAAGTGCTGCGACAGCTCAAGGCAGGCACCGCATGCTTCGCCGCCCTGGATGATGGGCAGGCAACGACGCCGATGCGTGAAGGCGCGCTGATGGTGCTGCGCGGCATCCACGATGCGAAGACGGTGGACGGTTTGATCGCGCGTCTCGCCAAGGCGACGGACACGACGCAAAGGCAGAAGCTGTTCACCGCCTTGTGCCGGCTCCATTTCATCGAGGGAAAATGGAAGGGTGACTCGTGGGGGACGCGACCTGACACGCGCGGGCCATTTTACCAGCCGGAGGAATGGGCGGAATCGAAGAAAATCTCCGCCGCCCTGGCGGAGACGCTCACGAAAGCGAAGGCGGAGGAGATGGCGGCTTTTGGAAATGAGTTCAAGCGCCACCGCATCAAGCTCGATGCGTCACCCGCGAAACTTGTTGAGCTGGCGGCGAAGGATCCCTCGCTTCTGCCATCGCTCGCGAGGCAGCTTGCGGATGGCGGGACGATTCCGGCGGGGGCGCTCCCGCTGCTCGCGCAGCTCGCCGCGGATGCGGCCGCCGATGATGAATCGGTGGGGCTGGCCGTGCTCGCGCTGGCGAGGACGGACAGTGCCGAGTCCGCAAAGGCCGCGCTCGCGGGGCTCGCGAACCTCGATGGCGCGAAGCGGAAAAAGAAGGACATCGCCAGGGTGCGCGACGCGTTTTTCAGCAGCCGCCTTGTGGAGAACCAGCACCAGTTGATCGAGGCGGAGGCGGAGAAACTCTCAGGCCCAGTCGGCGCATGGGCGGATGCCGCGTTGCTGAAACTTGCCGCGAAGAAAATCGGCTCGCCCGAGCCGCGCGAGATGGCTGGCAAGGCCCTCGACGCCGGATGGCAGCATCCAAAACGCCGCGAACAAATCATCCGCGCCGCGATCATTGCCGACGACAGGAGCAGGGCCGCGCAGATCGCCGCGGCGCTCAGCGACCCGGAAAAATCCGTAGCCGTGGCGGCGGCGGATGCCGTGAAGAAACTCAAGCTTGATCCCGCGAAGCTCGCCGCGGAATCCAAGCCCGCCGGCCCGCTGATCGCCACGCTCAAACTGGAGGATGTACTCGCGCAGGTGATGGCGACGAAGGGCGACGCCTCCCGCGGCGAGCAGTTGTTCACCTCGCACGGCTGCGTGGCCTGCCACACGGTGAAGCAGGGCGACGCACCGCGCGGCCCGTTTCTCGGGCACATCGCGGACACCTACAAACGCCGCGAACTCGCGGAGGCGGTCCTTTTGCCAAACAAGACGATCGCGCAGGGCTTCGTGACGAATGTTTTCACCCTGAAGGATGGCTCGCAGGTGATGGGATTCGTGACGCTCGAAGCGTCCGAGAAAGTGGTGATCCGCGATATCGCCGCGCAGGAGCGGACCATCGCCACCAGCGACATCACCAAGCGCGAGAAGTCCGACCGCTCGATGATGCCCGAGGGGCTCGCCGCCGGCATGTCCGTGAAGGACTTGGCAAGCCTGCTCGATTACCTCGAATCGCTCGCGAAGAAGTAGCCGCTCATCTCGCCGCCGGGCCGAGCAGAAAGTCGCTCAGCTCCCGGAACCACGGCGCGTCGGGCGCGACTGGAAAATCGTTGTGCCCCGCGCCTTCGAGCACGATGAGATGCTTGCGGGTGGCGAGGCTGTCGTGAAGTTTCCGGCCCTGGCTTGCGCCGATGACCTCGTCGTTCGATGCAACGACCACGCCCACCGGGCCGGTGAACGCCGAGAGCGCGGCGATGTTGTCGAACTTGTCGCGCAGCAGCAGGCCAGTGGGGAGGATCGGGAATTTCTCGCCAGCCACCTCGGCGAGCCGTGCAAACGGGATCACCGCGGCGACGCCGGCGATTTTTCCCGGCATGGCACCCGCGACCGCGCTGGCGGTGCCGCTTCCGATGCTCTCGCCGAGCACAAAGACCGGGCGCACGTCCGTGGTGGGCAGCGATTCGATGGCGGCCCGGCCCGCGGCGATGAATGCATCCTTCCCGGGCGAACCGCCGCGGGCGCCGTAGCCAGGATACTCGACGATGTACACCTCCCATTCCGCGCCGCCGCCGAGCGTGCTGAACGCATCGGCGTAATGGACGCGATGCAGCGCGAACCCGGCGTTGCCGTGAAAAATGACGAGCCGGTTTCGCGCGCCCGGGTTTGCGCGGCGCCAGCCGATCAGCGCGCCCTGTGCGTCGCGCCAGGGTTCCATGCGTTCCCGTGCTGCACGGGCGAGCAGTTCCGTCTCGGAGCCGCGTACCGGGTGGTAAAGCAGCGTGCTCTGGCATCCTGCAACGAGCAGCAACAGGCCCGCGTAGATGAGTGCGAGCGTGCGGCTGGTGCGGATAAGAAAGCGTTTCATTACGGCGATGTGGGAATGGTACACGTGAATGGCGCAGCCGCGAGGACGGAGAACCGCTGGCGGCGTTGCGCTACCCGGGACGGTTCACGCGCAGCAGGTGCCCCTCCAGCACAGGTACCGCGCGGATCGCTGCGTCTATGCGGCTCGCCAGCGTCGCGAAATCCACGTCAAACGTGCAGACGATGATCCCCGCGTGCCGGGACGATTCCAAATGGAGGCGAATGAAATGACGCCGGTTGAACGTCAGCACGACGCGGCCCGACGCTGTGGCTGCGGCCAGAACTTCGGGATCGCTCAGCGCGAGACCGGCCTGCCCCGCCTCCACCGTGGTAAGCACGTCGTGCCCGAGCGCGCGCAGCGCCTCGACAGCGGGCTGTGGGAAATTCTCGTTGGCGTAGAGCCGGGCCATTCAGTCCGCCTCATTCGCGGCGATCTGCTCCTCGATCTCCGCCCTGTGCGCACGGTGGTAAGCCCAGGCATTGGCGAGATCCTCGGCGGTGAGCACAGGGTAGCTGCCGAGCAGCGCCGCCTCGCTCGTGCCGAGTTGGCGCGCCCGCACCAGCAGCCACACAGGCAGGCGCGTCCGCACGATCCGCGGCTCACCTCCACACACGCCCGGGGTGGCCTCGATGCCGGGGAACGCCTCGCCGATGTCCTGCACCAGCCAGCGCAGCGCCTGCGCCTTTTCCGCGGGTGCGAGCGTGGCGAGTTGGGATTCGATTTCGGCGAGAGTGCTCATGCCCGCAGGATGCCGCAATCAGCCGATGGCGTCAACGCCGCGCGCCGCGGGCGATCAGCTCCGCCTCGGAGCCGCGCACCGGGTGGTAAAGCAACGTGCTCTGGCAGCCGGAGTGCCACCGAGAACGCCGGCGGGCAGTGAAATGATAGTCGTCCTCGACACCAACCACTTCACGGATTTCGCCAATGCCTCCGCCCCCGGCCATCGCCTGATGGCCCGCATGGACGAGCGGAACTCCGACTCGTTCACCTGCATTGTCGCTGCCGAAGAATCGCTGCAGGGCTGGATCGCCTTCACCCGGCGGCGTTGACGATGCGCCGGAGGCGCGGCATGGTGCGGGCATGAAACTGACCGCTGTATTTATTCCCGCCGCCGAGGGCGGCTTCACCGCGCTGGTGGAGGAAATCCCCGGCGCGATTTCCGAGGGAGAGACGATCGAGGAGGCCCGCGAGAATCTGGCGGATGCGCTGCGGATGGTGCTGGAGTGCAATCGCGAACTGGCGCGCAAGCAGGAGCCGGGCGGAAGCCACCGGGAGACGATGGAATTCGCATCGCTGTAAAGCTGCGCGATCTCGAACGGCATTTGCGCGGGCACGGCTGCGAGCTTTATCGCGAAGGAGGCAGGCACTCGGTCTGGTGAAATCCGGCGAAACGGAAGACCGCGAGCGTGCCGCGGCACCGCGAGGTGAAGGAGTTCACCGCCCGCGCGATCTGCCGCCAGCTCGAAGTGCCCGAGCCCTGAGTGGAAGGGGCCGTTTCCAAGTATTTCCAATCCGCCGCCCCGTGCCTGTCGGGTCGCTCTCGCAAGCTGGCAGCTTGCGCCACGGGGCGGGGCGCGCGTATCACGCGCGGCATGTCCACACTCGGCCAGCTACTCATGACGGGCGTTCCTGGCCCGGAACTCGATGCGCAGAGCGCGGCGGTGTTCCGGCGCATCCAGCCGGGGGCGTTCATTCTTTTCGGGCGCAATATCCAGACGCCCTCGCAACTCCGAAAGTTGTGCGATGATTTACGCGAACTCAGCGCTGTGCCGCCGGTCATCACGATTGATCAGGAGGGCGGGCGGGTGTCGCGGCTGAAGCTCATCGGCAACGAACCGCCAAATGCGAATCAGCTTCGCGACCGCGACGATGTGCGGCTGATCGCGGAGCATGGGCGGATCACGGGGCGGCTGTTGCGGATGTTTGGGTTCAATCTGGATCTCTGCCCGGTGCTGGACATTTCGTTCGACGACGAAGCGGACAATTCGCTGCGGGGGCGCTGTTATGGAAATGATGCGGGGCAGGTGATCCGCAATGCGGGCGCGTTCAACCATGCGCTGCTCGCGGAGGGCGTGCTGACTTGCGGGAAGCATTTCCCCGGCTACTCGCGCTGCCCTGCGGACGCGCATCATGAGCTGCCGACCGTGGCGCTGGATCGCGTGGATCTCGATGCCAGCGAACTCGCGGTGTTCCGCCACTTCGCGGACAAGGTGAGCAGCATGATGATCGGGCACGCATTTTATCCGGCGCTGGACGACAGCGGCGTGCCGACTTCGCTTTCGCCGCGCGTGATCACCGGGCTTCTTCGCGGGGAGATGGGCTTCCGGGGCCTCGTGATGACGGACGACCTCGACATGGGCGCGATTTTGAATCCGTACGGGACGGGCGACAGCGGGCTCACGGAGGTCATCCAGCGCGCGATCACGGCGGGGAATGACATGGCGATGATCTGTCATCGCGTGGAGATGGTGGAGAAGGCGCACGCCGCGCTCGGCGGGATCGCGCCTGCCGTGCTGGACCGTGCGCTTGCGAGCGTGGCGTCTTTCAAGACGGGCCTCACGCCGGCGGACTCATGGGACGAGGAGGAATTCCGCCGCCGCGATGCGGAGGTTTGGGATTTGCGCGTCGCGACGCTGGGCGCGGAGGGCGCGGCGCAGCGAAGCCGGGAGGATGGGAAGCGTTCGCCGGTGGAGGTGTACTGATGCGGCGCCTTTTGAAACGCGGTGAGATTGATGTTGTCGCCCGGCGGCGAGGGCGTGAATAATTTGGGCCAATGGCCACTTACGTTTACGAAACCATCCCGCAAAAAAAGGGGCAGAAGCCCCGGCGGTTTGAAATCGAGCAGAGAATGAGCGAGCCGGCCCTCACGCACGATCCGGCGACCGGCGAGCCTGTGCGCCGGATCATCACGGGGGGCAGCCTGATCACCCGGGGGACGAGCATTCTTTCGATGAACAGGCCGAAGCGCCGCTGATGCAGCGTGGGGCAGGAGGCTACTCGCCTTTGCCTTTGGTGATCTCGGAGAGGGCGGGGAGTTCCCGCTTGGAACTCACGACTTCGTCCACGAGTCCGTATTCCTTGGCCTCCTGCGCCGTCATGAAGTAGTCGCGGTCACAATCGAGGTTCACCTTTTCCTCCGGCTGGCCGGTGTGCCTGGCGATGATGCCCTTGGTGCGGCGGTTGAGTTTGTAGAGGAATTCCACGGTGCGCTCGATGTCGGAAGCGGTGCCGCGGGCGCCGCCGCTGGCCTGGTGGATCATGATGTCGCTATTCGGGAGGGCGGAGCGCTTGCCCTTGGTGCCGGCGCAGAGGAGGACGGCGCCCATGCTGGCGGCCATGCCGATGCAGTAGGTGTTCACGTCGCACGAGAGGAACTGCATGGTGTCGTAGATCGCGAGGCCGGCGGTGATCGAGCCGCCGGGGCTGTTGATGTAAAGGTGGATGTCCTTTTTGCCGTCCTCCATCTGCAAATAGAGGAGGTGCGCGATGATGGCGTTGGCGACGAGGTCATCAATCTCCGTGCCGATGAAAATGATGCGATCCTTGAGCAGGCGCGAATAGACGTCGAACTGGAAGACGCCGCGGCCGTCGTTCTCGTAGATGACGGGGCTGTAAATGCCGGCGCGTGGCGTCATCACGGTCTTGTCGTTTGCTGGTAAAAACATGGTGTGTGGCTGGTGTTACGCCGCGGTTGGTTCCGCGGGCGCGGTGGTTACGGTTGCTTCGCGCGCCACGAATTCGAGCGCCTTTGCGGTGAGAAGTTCCTCGTTGATCTGGTCGAGGGCGCCGCGTTTTTTGAGTTCCTTGAGCATTTTGTCAAAGGGCATTTCGTAGCGGCGGGCGAGGGAGTTGATGCGGGAGCGGAGTTCGGCCTCGGTGATTTTTATTTTTTCCTGCTCGGCGATGCGGACGAGGATGAATGTGGCCTTGAGGCGCTCGCGGGCTGTCTGCGCCGCGGTTCCGACGAGTTCCCGCTCGTGCTCCTTCATTACCTCCTCGGTGACGCCGCGGGCCTGGTTTTCGCGGACGATGTCGCTGAGCACGCTCTGGGTCTGCTGGCGGACGAGCTGGGTCGGGAGTTCGCATTCGACCTTGGAAAGGAGCGCGGACATCACGCCGTTGCGCTTCGCGGTGTCAATCTGCGCGTGCTTTTGCTTCTGCAGTTCCTCGCGGGCCATGATGCGAAGCTCCGGCAGCGACTTGCCCTTTGAGATGTTGTCGGCGAATGCGTCGTTCAATTCGGGGAGGACGCGCGTTTTGACGCCGCGGACCGTCACCTTGTAGTGGATCTTCGTGCCGGGCATTCCCTCGACTGGGAAGTCGGAGGGCACCTCGATATCGAATTCACGCGTGTCGCCGACATTCGCGCCGACGAGCTGCGCGCAGAAGCCGGGAAAGAACGCCTCCTCGGTCATCTTGAGCCAGAAATCCGTGTTGTGAGTCAGCGGCTTTCCGGCCTTCGGGAATTTCACATGGACGGGCTCGCCTTCAATCGTCCCGTCGTAATCCACGACCGCGAAATCATTCATCGCCAGCGGACGCGCGGGCTCCACGTCCGGGAAATCCGCCTGCTGGTCGCGCAGGTTTTCGAGCGCCTCGTCAATCTCGGCCTCGGTCACCTCCCCGCCGGGGACGGTCACGGGGATGCCCTTGTAGTCCGGCAGGTCGAAGTGTGGCTGAAGCACGAGGGTCGTGCGGAACTTGAGGGATTTGTCGTCGCCCCACTGCACGTCCTCGACATCGGAAATGGAGAGCACGCGGAGGCCCTTGTCGGTGATGGCCTGGCGGCATGCGTCGTTGAGAACCTGCTTGGTGACTTCCTGGCGGATTTCCTTGGTGAACTTTTTCTCCACCACATTGCGCGGAGCCTTGCCGGCGCGGAAACCGGGCAGCTTGGCAAATTTCAGATACTGCCCGGCGACGTCCTCCCACTTGGCTTTGACCGCGTTGGCTTCGACCTCAATGTTGAGGCTGGCGAGGCAGTTTGGCAGTGCTTGAAAATCAACGTTCATCTTCTTTGGAATTGGTGAAAGGGGCGCGAAAATAGCGGGCAATGACCGCTTGCCAAGCGGGGACTTGGGAAAATTCAGGTGCGCTCCCTAGAGCCAGCGCTCGATGATTTTTGAATCCTTGACCGGGCCGACGATGGCGACGCCGAGGTGGCCGCGCTTTGTGACCTCGCCGGCGACTTTTTTCACGCACGCGGGGGTGATGGCGAGAATGCGGCGCTCGATCTCGCTGGGGGAGAGGACGACGCCGTAGCCGAGGAGGCTTTCGCCCATCCACATGATCTGGCTGGTGGTGCTCTCGAGGCCCATGAGGGTCTGGCCGATCGTGTAGTCGCGGGCCATGCGGAGTTCGGAGCGGTTGGGGCCGTGTTTCGCGAGGGCCTCGAACTCGCCGAGGATCATACGGATGGCCGCCTCGAGGCGTGAGGGGTCGAGGCCGGCGCTGATGTGGAGCGCGCCGGTGTCGGCGAGGGCGAGCATCCCGCTGGCGACGGAGTAGCAGAAGCCGTGGCGCTCGCGGAGTTTTTGGAAAAGGCGGGAGCTCATGTTTTCGCCAAGGATGACGCTGAGCATTTTCAAAGCGAAGCGGCGGTCATCCTGCCGCCCCCAGGCGTGGAAGCCCATCGCGAGATGTGTCTGCTCGGTCTCGTGGGTGTGAAGGCTCACGCGCGGCCTGCGCGGAAGCCGGGGAGGGCGCAGGTGGCGCGGCCTTTTTCCGCGCGGAAGCAGCGAGGCCCATGGGCTGATGCCGGCGACCGCGTCGGCATGTGCGATGCGCCCGGCGACGGTGATGACGGTGTTTGCCCCGCAGTAATGGGTTTTTTGAAAAGCGCGGAGCTTTGTGCGGTTGAGGTGCGAGACGGTCTCGACGGTGCCGGTGAGGGGACGGCCGAGCGGATGGCCCGGCCAGAGCGTGGAGGTGAGGAGTTCCTGCGCGTGCTGGGCGGGCTGGTCGCGATACATGAGGATTTCCTCGCGGATGACCTCGCGCTCGCGCTCGATCTCGGCGGGCAGGAAGGTGGAATGCAGGTACATGTCGCCGAGCACGTCGCAAAGCCGCCCGAAATGCTGGGCGCCGGCCTTGGCATAGTAGCAGGTGTGATCCTCGGTGGTGAATGCATTGAGGTAGCCGCCGATGCCCTCGACCGCCGTGCTGATCTGCCGGGCGTTGCGGCGTTTGGTTCCCTTGAAAAGCAGATGCTCAAGAAAGTGGGAAACCCCGCTTTCCTCGGCGCGCTCGTGCCGTCCGCCGACGCCCGCCCACACTCCGATGCTGGCGCTGCGCATGTGCGGCATTTCGACCGACGCGATGCGCACACCGTTGGAAAGCCGTGTGACTTGATAGGGAAATTCGATCATTCAGTGCGTGTCCCGCCGTGGAAAGCGGGCGCGGAACATGCCGCGCAATGAGCAAAGAGCAAGCCGGGGCTGGAAGTTTAGATGCGGCTTTCCTATGAGTCCTCAGCGGCGGCGGCCTGGATGCGCTGGTGGACGGCGTAAAACATCCATGCGAGGGCCATGACTGTGCCTGTCACGCCGAGAATGAGGAGTATGGCCTGTTCCTCGCGCGTGGCTGTGTCTGCAAAGAGTCCGAAAACGATATTCCACCCGCCGATGATGGCGATGGCTGCCGGGAGGGCGCCTCGGCGTATTTTGAGGGAGAACCACACGATGGTGGTGAGAAGCAGGAGGGACTGTGTGCCGACGTAGAGGGTGGCGGCGAGTTCTTCCGATCTCATGTGGAAGGTGTCTTCGGTGAATTCGTACAATAGGTTCCGCGGATGGACTGCGAAGCCGAGCATGGCGAGCAGCAGCCACGGGATGAAGATGGGAAGGCAGCCAAGGATTTTATGCCGGATGATGCGTCCGGCTTTGATCGGCAGGGCAACGAGGCTGGAGAGCGTCTGCTGGCGGTATTCGACGCCGAAGATGCGTCCAGTCACGAGCAAAAGATCCAGTCCGGCGCACATGCAGGCAAAGGCCAAGGTCATCTCACTGGTCTGCCGCCAATGGTATTCTTCGTGGATGTAAGAGGGGTATCGGACGTAGATCTGATGGTTTAAAAGATATGTGCCGCAGTAGATCGCGGCGGCGAGTGCGAGGCGGAGGAGGAAGCCGGGTTTGCCGCCGATCATGAAGTTCCAATCCTTCCAGACCAGCGGACGCTGTTTGGGGCGGCCGATGGAGAGACGGCGCGGCTTCAGGCTGCCGTTTTTCTTTTTGCGGGGGCGTCCTGCGGTGTCCCCGGCATCGGCGCAGCACGGCGTGAAAAGCGCCCATGCGAGCAGGAAAAAAACGGCGGCGCCGCCGAGCATGATCCAGATTTGTTCGGTGACAAATTTTGTGCGCTGCGGGCTCTCAAACAACATGGCCAGCGCGTAGATGGGATTCATTTCCACGATCCAGACGCAGAATTGCTGGAAGGCGCCCGATGCGACGAGCCTGCTGGGGCTCAAGCTCCGGAGGGTTGTGGTGATGGCGAGGAATGGGAGCAGGAAGAACAGGATGCCGATGATGGTGCCTGTGAGAAAGCCGGCGCGCATGGCGGTGCGACAGTACACGGATGCGGCGAGCGCGACGGCGCAGAGGAAAATGGTCGTCGCGCCGAGGACGGCGTAGGCGAAGAGGATGTGCTCCATGCTGACGCCGCCAAGGGCGATGCCGAGCAGGGTGAAGGGAATCTGCACGGCGATGAGGAGCAACGCGGAGAAGAGGCGGCTCGCGCCTTTACCCATGAGGATCGAGAGCGGGCTGAGGTTGGTGATGCGGAGAAGCGTGAGCGTGTCGTCCTCTTTTTCCTCGGCGATGGCGGAGGAAAAAATGCTCAGCGCCATGAGGGCGATGAAGCCGGTGTTGAACATCATCACGAGCATGAAAAATTCGCGTCCCGGTGCCGCGCGGTATTCGAAGCTCCGCTGGTTGGACCAGATGATGAGCAGGATGACGAGGACGAGCGCGGCTCGGAGGATGGGCGGCAGTTTTGCGCGACTGTCCTCGCGCAGGGAGCGGATGAAGAGTGCGAAGAGCGGGCGCATGGGTCAGTCCTCCGCGGCGCAGATGGCGAGGCGGCGCGGGATGAGGAGTGCGAGGACGAGGCTGGTGACGAGGAGGATGGCCGCGACGGTGAGTTGGAGGTGGCTGATGGCTGTCTGCCAGTCGTTTCCGTTGAGGATGATCTGGCGTCCGAAGACGAAGCGGAACAGCACTATGTTCGTGATGATGAGCTCGAGGAAAATGGCGAGCAGTCCGATGAGCAGCGCGCCTTTTCTCATCCGGAGCGAGAGGTAGGCGACGAGGACGGCGAAGACGATGTAACGACTGAGGGCCAGAGCGAGTGCGGATGAGACCTCGCTCCAGCGGAGGGCGAAGTGTTCCGTGTGCGGGGAAGCATCGAGGATCATCTGCCCGGCGATCCACAGCACGAGGCAGGGGATGAAGGTGAGCACGGTGCCGAGAATTTTCTGGCCGATGAGGCTGGCGGTGGAAGACGGGAGGACATAGAGGCTGCCGAGGGTTTTGCGTTTGCGCTCGGTGCCGAAAATGCGGCTGGCGAGGATGCCGAGTTCGACGCTGAAGATCATCACCGCCACGGTGCTGATGGCGCCGCCCACATCGCGTTGCGAGAGGTGATTGAAATGGTGTATCCAGCCGAGGATCCCGGCGAGGAGTGCGGCGTAGATGATGAGCCGGATGAGGATGCCGCGCTTTCCGCCGAGCCCGAATTGGAAGTCCTTCCAGGCAATGGCGAGCCGCCACGGGCGGGGGAAGCGGCGTTTGCGCGAGCCGGGTTTGCGCGGGCTGCGGGTGGTGGCGGCTTCGGAGCTGAAGCGGTCGAAGACGGCCCATGCGATGAGAAAACACACCAATCCGCCCATGAGGCTGGGCGCGATGGAGTCGGCAGCGAAGGGAAAGCCCCAAAATGGAACGACTGTGCTGATGAGATCAAAAAACGGGTTGGCACCGACGAGCCTGCTCTGGAGTTGTTGCAGCGGGGTGAGGGCGGCCCGCATTCCGAACAGAAAGCCGCCGGTGGAAAAATAAAGAATGAACGGGAGTACGTAGATGAGCGCGAGCGTGAGCAAGGTCATGCCGACGGCGCGCGAGGTGCGGCGGCTGAGGACGCTCCAGAGAAGGCCAAGGTTGCAGAGGAAAAAAAGGTACGCCCCGAGGATCGCGTACACTTTGAAGATCTGCGCGAAGCTGGTTCCGCCGAGTGCGATGCAGAGCACGGTGAACGGAATCTGCACGGCGATGAAAAGGAGGCCGCTGGTGAGCCGGGCGGTGCTTTTGCCGAGGACGATGGCGAGGGGGTTCAGGCGCGTCATGCGGAGGAGGCTGAGGGTTCCGTCCTCTTTTTCCTCGGTGATGGCGGAGCAGAACATGCCGATGCCGGTGATGGTGAGGCCGAAGAAATTCACCATCGCGATCATGGTGAGCAGTGCGAGGCCGGGCGCGGTGTTGTGGGCGAAGTCGCTCTCGTTCATCCAGACGAGGAGGAGCAGAAAGAGGACGGCGACGGTGCGGATGATGGTGGGGAATTTCGCGCGGTTATCCTCGCGCAGGGCGCGGACGAACAGGGCGAGCGTGGGGCGGATCATGGCGGTGAAGCGGGCCGCGGGGTTGCTGTGCGCGGGTTTTGCACGGGCGCTGCGGTCAGGTGCGGACGCCGGGCTCGGTGAGATCCATGAAGGCCTGGTTGAGGTGCTTGACGTCCTCGGTGAAGCTCACGACTTGCGCGCCGGCGCTGATGGCGGCGGTGAGGATGGCGTTGGGGCTGAGGTGTTCCTTTTCAAAAGTGAGCGCGATCTCCGCGGGCGATTCCGCGCCGGGGGTGACGGTCTTGATGCCGGGCAGCGCGCGAAGGGCGTCGAGGGCGGGCGGGTGCCCTGCGGTGAGGGTGAGCAGGCATGCGGACTCGGCGCCGTCGCTGGCAATGAGGCCGCGCATGGAGCCGGTGTATTTTACCGTGCCGCGGTCGAGGATGGTGACGGCGTCGCAGAGTTCGGCGAGTTCGCTGAGGATGTGGCTGGAGATGAAGATGGTTTTTCCGAGGCGGCGGAGTTCCTGGAGGATTTCCATGAGTTCGATGCGGGCGCGCGGATCGAGCCCGGATGCCGGCTCGTCGAGGAGGAGAAGCTCGGGATCGTGGACGAGGACGCGGGCGAGGGAGACGCGTTGCTGCATGCCGCGGCTGAGGCCCTGGATGAAGTCGTCCTTGCGCCCGGCCATGTCGGTGAGGGCGAGGACGTCGGCGATGACTTTGTCGCGCTGGAGCTGGCCGAGGCCGTACGCGGCGCCGAAGAAATCGAGGTACTCGAAGACGGTCATCTGCCGGTACATGCTGAAGTGGTCGGGCATGTAGCCGATTTTGCGGCGGACGAAGTTGCGCATGCCGACGATGTCCTGGCCGAAGATGCCGATGCGGCCATTCTGGGGCTTGAGAAGTGTGGCGAGGATTTTGAGCGTGGTGGTTTTTCCCGCGCCGTTCGGGCCGACGAAGCCGTGGATGCTGCGGGCGGCGACGGTGAAGGTGATGTCCTGCACGGCGACGTGATTTTTGTAGGCGTGGCGGAGGTTGCGGATGTCTATGACGTGGTCCATGCGGGATTGAAGGATTTGGATTATTGGCGCGGATGCGCTTGTTGGGATTCGGACGGCGGAATTTTCGGATCGGGAATCATGAATTCGGCAGAGGGATGTCGTGCACGTAGAGGAGGTATTCGGTGCCGGCCTGAAACTGGTCGCTTTGCATGCGGAAGGCGGCGGGAGCCTCTGCGTAGATGAATACACGGATGCTGTCCGACGATGGCGGGCGGGCGGATTTTCTGCGTTCCACATTGGTTCCCAAGGGGGAGACGCGGGATGCGAGAATACCAGCCATTCCGCGGAGTTGCGCGAGTGCCTCGGCGGGCGTGCTGGTGCGACCGTAGTAGTGATGGCCTTCCTCCTCACCAGTTCCAACTCCCAGTGCGGCGTGGAGGTTCGTCGCGGAGCTTGTGGCGGCGACAAGCAAATCGCCTTCACGCCGCAGCGGATAATAGCTGCCGCGAAATTCCACCGCGCTGTTCATGACATTCGGCGGGAATGCGGGACCGACGCGGAGGACCAACCGGGTGAGGACGCTTGACGAGTTGCCGGATGCTTGTGGAGGGCGCTCGATTTTTTCGATCGCAAGGCCGGGATCCGGGCCGGTCATTGCGCCCCGGTGGATGAATGGGCGGGAGGAAAAGAGCGGGATGTCGGCGAGCACGGCGGCGTCTTTTCCGTGGAGAACCGATGCGCGGATGGTTTCGCTGTTGTTGCTGAGTACGGTGTAGAGTTGGCCGCCGCCGGGGTGCGCGAGGCGGTAGCTGTCGCCTGATGTGGCGAATGCGTGAACCCAGTGTTCGATGTCGTAGCGACCGCCGCCAAGTGAGCGGGCGATGCCGACGCTGTGGTAGATTTGTTTTTCCCCGTAGCCACGGCGCCCGACGACGGTGAAGATCCACGCGAAGCCCGCGACGGTGAGGATGAAGCCGGTGAGGATGAGGCGGTAGTCGCGCTTGCGGAGGAAATAAAACGCAGGGCCGATGAGGGCGACATAGATGATGGTGAGGAGATAGATGAGGGGCCATGCGATGTTCGGCCTTGTGAGGCCGGCGAGGGTTGCGAAGAAGCTGCTGTCTTCCCGGTTCCATGAATTGGAGTCGCCGGTGCGGAGCGTGGGAAGCGGATGGCCGGCCCCGGCGAGTGTCTGTGGCGTGATTTCAGAACGGGCGGTGGCGTGCTTTGCGACCATGCCCGCGCCGACCCGCGCGTTGTCGGCGGTGATATTCAGCGGCGCAAAATCGCCGGTGAACTGCGGAAACGCACCGTCGGAGCCTGGCAGGAGGTGGACGGTGCCACCACGGCGCAGCCAGTCGAGGAATGCCTCGCGGCGGGCGGGGTCGAGCTTCGGCTGGTGGTCGAGGATGACGGCATGGAGCGCATCGGTGGCGGCGACGGTGGGAGGGAAAAGGGCTTCGTCAAAGACGGGCATGCGCGTGGAGCGGAGCGTGGGGTCGTCCGCGGATGCAAGGATGACGACCGCGGGCGGGCCTTCCCTGGGTTGTTCGCCGCCGGGATTCAGGGTGGCCGAGGCGGGGCGCTTTTCCTCGTCCCAGATCAAGCGCCAGTCGGGAATGTGGCCGCCGATGTAGGGAAAAAACTGAACCCAGCGGGCGGAGCCGGGAGCGAGGAAGACGTGTACTTTATACGGCGAAGAGAAGGAGCCGGAGTCATCGAGTGTGATCTCGCCATCGAATGCGGAGGCGCTGGAGTTGCTGACTTCAAGCGAGAGGAGGTTGAATGTATTCTTGGAAATGGCGCCGTCGAAGCCCCACTGGGGTTTGCCAAATTGAAGCCCGGCATGTGCGACTGTGTGCGCGAGGAGGAGGATGATGAGAAAGAGTCGCGGGGACATGTGTGTGCTCGGGTGAACGTATGCAAATGCACGGGGGAAGGGGAAGGGGATGTTTGGGTATCCGTGCGGCTGCCGTCCTGGTCGCGCTGGCAGTTGAGGCTTTTCCTTTGCGCAAGTGTTCCATACACCGCGCGCGATGCGTCTCTTGATCACCGGCGGCTGCGGCTTCATCGGCAGCAATTTCGTTCGGCTCGTGTTGAATTGCCGGCCGGGCTGGACCGTTCACAATGTGGACGCGCTGACGTATGCGGGGAACCCGGCGAACCTCGCGGATGTCGCGGCCACGCACGGCGGGCGGTATGTTTTCCACCACGCGGATATCGCGGATGCCCCGGCGATGGAGCGCATTTTCAGCGAGGGAAAATTCGATGCGGTCGCGAACCTCGCGGCGGAGTCGCACGTGGACCGCTCGATCACGGGGCCGCTGGCATTCATCCAGACGAATGTCGTCGGCACGGCGGTGCTGCTCGATGCGGCGAGGAGGCACAAGGTCGCGCGATTTTTGCAGATCTCGACAGATGAGGTGTACGGTTCGCTCGGGGCCGAGGGGCTGTTCACGGAGCAATCGCCGCTCCAGCCGAGTTCTCCGTATTCGGCGAGCAAGACGAGCGCGGATCTGCTGGCGCTGGCGCATTTCCACACGTTCAAGCAGGAGGTCATCGTGACCCGCTGCTCGAACAATTACGGCCCGTATCAGTTTCCCGAAAAGCTGATCCCGCTGATGATCACCAACGCGCTCGGCGACATCCCGCTGCCGGTCTATGGCGACGGGCTGAATGTGCGCGACTGGATCCACGTCTTCGATCACAACGAGGCCGCGCTGGCCGTGCTGGAGCGGGGCAGGGCGGGGGAGGTTTACAACATCGGGGGCGATGGGGAGATGACGAACATCGAGGTGGTGCGGATGATCCTCGCGGAGCTGGGCAGGCCGGAATCGCTGATCAAATTTGTCGCCGACCGCCCAGGTCACGACCGGCGCTATGCGATTGATTCGAGCAAGGTGCAGGGCGAACTCGGCTGGCATCCGCGGCACCGCCCGGCGCAGGGAATCAAGGAAACCATCGCGTGGTATGTCGCGAACCGCGCGTGGTGGGAACCGCTGAAAGGGCGCAGGTAGCCGTGTCCCGGCGCATCATCGTAACGGGGGCAAACGGACGCCTCGGCGCCGCGCTGGTGCGCGAATGGCGGGCGGCGGGCGAGGATGTGATCGGGTTGGGGCGCGGGGAGTTGGATTTCGGGTGGGAGCATCCGCGGCTGCGTGCGGCGCTTTCACGCCACGAATGCGCCGTGCTGGTGAATTGCGCGGCGCAGACGAACGTGGATCGCTGCGAGACGGAGCAGGAGGAGGCATTCCGCCTGAACACGGAGGCGCCGACCGTGATCGCGGACTGGTGCGATGATTCCGGTGTGCGGATGATCCATTTCAGCACGGACTATGTTTTCGATGGGGCGAAGTCGTCGCCTTACACGGAGGGAGACCCTGCGTTGCCAATCAGCGTTTACGGCGCGTCGAAACGCTCGGGCGAGGCGGGCGTGCTCACGGCGACTTCGGGAAGGGCGCTGGTGGTTCGTGTGTCGTGGGTGTTCGGGCCCGACCGCCCGAGCTTCGTGGATCAGATCGTGCAACGTGCGATGAACGAGGTGTCCGTCGCCGCGATTGCGGACAAAGTCGCGACGCCGACCTACACGCTCGATGCGGCAGCGATGCTCCGCCCGCTTTTGTTCAATGTCACCGCAAGCGGACTGCTGCATCTGTGCAATGGCGGTCAGTGTACGTGGCAGGAGTACGGACAGCATGCGCTCGACTGCGCCGCCGCACTGGGCATCCCGCTCAAAACGCGAACGGTGGAGCCGCAGCGCATGGCGGATTTGAAGGCATTTGTTGCGAAGCGTCCGCCGTTCACGGCGATGAGCACGTCGCGGCTTGAGGGGCTGACCGGGTTGCGCCCCCGCGGGTGGCGGGAAGCGGTTGAGGACTACATCCGGAAGACGAGGAGCGCAGCCTAGCTCCAGAGATCCGCGAGATCGGGATCTTTTCTCGCGGGGCTTTTGATGGCGCCGTTCAGCTCGATGGCTGCCTGCACGCAGCGGCGGGCCAGTTGCAGATTGCCCCAGCGCGCCTCGTAGCATCCGAGGTTGTAGTGGAGGATGCCTGTGTTTCGCAGCCAGCGCGGCGCTTCGAGCAGCACTTGCGCGGCTTTGTCGCCGCGCCCGAGCTGGTGGAGGGCAAAGGCGTGCTGCACCGTGAATTCGTCCTCGCTCGAATGCAGGGCCGCGCCCCGCAGCGCGAGCCGGATGGCTGCCGTCCAGCGGCCGAGGTGGAGCAGCATGCGGGCGCGGGCGATCATCACGTTGCGGTCATCCTGTTCCACTTTCTCGATGAGATCGAGTTCGCGCAGCGCTTCGCGGAAGAGACCGAGGAAGGAGTATCCTTCGGCGGCCTGAAGGGCCCTGTATGTTTCGGGGGAGTGCTGGTCGGTGCGATTGGTAAGCGTCAGCATTGGTGTTGTTCCTAGTTTAGCATCGCGTATGCCAGCGTGTTCGCAAGGGACGGCGGCGGGCCGCACGAAATTTTCATTTTTTCTGCCGCTGGAAAACGCGCGGCTCATGTGCCATTGTGCAAACCCGGTCAGGGGAGCGCAGGGCGCGGCTGCTAACGTGACTGAAATGAATAGGTCTTGCGCGGTGTGGTGCGCGTTGCCATCCACTCACGGTTCCGATGCCCACGAAAATCAAAAACCTTGGTGTGTGTAATTTCGATTCGCCGCTGCACGACATTGGCGGAGTCGAAGTGAATTTCCGCCGCGATTCAGAGCGTGTTCTTTACAATCATGTCCTCGATCTGGATGCCCCGGTCGTGAATGTCGCCAGCGACAAGGTCCTCAGCTTCGAGGTCGCCGGGCCGCGCAAACGCATCTACTTTGATCCTGCCCGCACGACCGCCGGGATCGTGACGTGTGGAGGGTTGAGCCCCGGATTCAATGACATCATCAAGGGGCTCGTCACCCAGCTCAGCAGCCGTTACGGCGTGAGCAGGATCTACGGCTTTCGATACGGCTACCAGGGGCTCGTGCAATCGCTGGGTCATACGCCGATCACGCTGAAACCGGAGAGCGTCTCGCAGATTCATATCCAAGGCGGGAGCATTCTCAGCAGTTCGCGAGGCGATCAGCCGATCGAGGAAATGGTGGACACACTCGAGGACATGAAAGTGGACATCCTCTTCGTCGTGGGTGGCGATGGCTCACTCAAGGGCGCGGAACGCATCGCGGAGGAAGTGGAGCGCCGCGGCCTGAAGAAGGCCGTGGTCGGAATCCCGAAGACGATAGACAACGACATCCACTATATTGACAAGTCGTTTGGCTTCGAGACGGCGTTCGCCGAGGCGGTGAAAGCGATTCGCGGGGCCACTGCAGAGGCGCTCGGCGCACCGAACGGGGTTGGTCTGGTTCGTCTCATGGGGCGCGACAGCGGGTTCATCGCGTGCTACGCGGCGCTGGCGGACGGCAACGTGGACTTCGTGCTCATCCCGGAGGTGCCGTTCGCGCTTGAGGGCGAACGTGGTCTGCTTGAGGCGCTGCGCTACAAAATTTCCAAGAAGCGGAGCGCGGTGATCGTCGTTGCCGAGGGGGCGGGGCAGGAACTCATGGAGGGATACGAGGAATTTGACGCCAGCGGGAACCGCCGCCCGCGGGAGATCGGCACATTCCTGCGCGACAAGATCACCGGCTTTTTCAAACAGCGCAGGGTGGAATTGAACCTCAAGTACATCAACCCAAGCTACCTCATCCGCAGCGTGCCGGCGAATGCGCAGGATAATGTCTTCTGCCAGTACCTCGCGCAGCATGCTGTCCATGCGGGCATGGCGGGAAAAACGGGCATCATGGTCGGGCGGTGGCACACCTCGTATGTCCACCTGCCGATCGGTTTTGTGACGGGGATGGGGCGCAGCATCGTGGATGTGCATGGCGAACTCTGGCGTGCAGTGCTCGAAATTACCGGCCAGCCCGCGCGGATGACTTAGCGAAGGGACGTAGCGCGGGCGAACTGCCCGAGCGCGAGCAGCGGCCAGTGCGCGCGATACATGTCATATTTTAGATAGAAGACGCCGGGGAAGCCCGTGCCCGTCGTTGCATTCTCCGTCCAAGAACCATCCGGCTCCTGCTTTTCCAGCAGCCATTCGATGCCGCGCCGGATCGGTTTCCGTGCGGGATGTTCCCCTGGCGCGAGTGATGCCAGCAGCCCCATGATTGCCCACGCAGTCTGGCTGGGATTGCTCGGGCCGCAGCCCTTGAGTTTTGGATGCTCGTAGCTTGCGGGTGTCTCGCCCCAGCCGCCGTCCTCATTCTGGCAGCTCTCCAGCCAGTCGCGGGCGCGTGAGATCCAAGCCTGCCGCGGATCTTCGCCCATTGCGCCCAGGCCGCGAAGAACCTGCCAGGTGCCGTAGATGTAGTTCACCCCCCAGCGTCCGTACCATGATCCATCCTGCTCCTGCGTCCGTTTTAGAAAAGCCACGGCCCGTCGCACGCGGAAATCATCGCGCGGATGGCCCATCCGACCCAGCAGTTCCAGCATGCGTCCCGTGAGGTCCGCGCAGCTCGGGTCCAGGATCGCGTTGTGATCCGCAAACGGGACATCCTGCAGCCATCGCTGCGTCACGTCCTTGTCGAACGCCGCCCATCCGCCATCGCGGCACTGGAAACTCAAGAGCCAGCGAAGTGCGCGCGTGCGTGCTTCACTCCACCTCCCGCAATCAGCCCCTGCGATCCGCTCCGAGGCGGCGAAGGCCATGAGCACCATCATCGTGTCGTCGGTGTCCGGGAAGAAATCGTTGCGGTACTCGAAAGCCCATCCACTCGCCGCAGGCGCGGGATTTTTCACCGTCCAATCTCCCCGCTGCCGCACTTCGCGCCCGGCCAGCCACGCTGTCGCGCGGGCGAGTGCTCCATCGAGTGCCGCATCCTCCGGGCTCCCATCATTACTCTCCGCCAGCGCAAGCGTCGTGATGGCCGTGTCCCAGACAGGCGACAGGCAGGGCTGGATGCGGAAGTCGCGCGGATCATCCACGAAGAGCCCCTCGAAATCCCGCCGCGCCTTCGCCGTGAGAGGATGGGAAGCCGCATAGCCCAGCGCCTTGAGGGCGATCATCGCATTCAACATCGCCGGGAAGATCGCCGCCAGCCCGTCACTTCCCCCGCCCATCCTGGCAGTCATCCACGCCTCGCACCGTCGGAGCGCAAGTTTCCTGAAGGGCTTCCATGGCAGATGGCGGAGGAGCTTGAGCGCCCTGTCGCAGGCCAGGAAAAAATTCGGCCACGACAGGCGCGGCCTGCGCCATCGCGGCCGCAAATCACTGTGCTCGGTGCCCGCCGGATAAAGCTCATGCAGCGCGAAACCAGCCCCCGGCTGCCGCACCGGGCGGAAATGGGCGATGATCGCCAGCGGGATCAGCATCGCGCGGCTCCACGACGAGATCTCGTGGATATTGAAAAAGAACCACCGGGGAAAAAGGATCATCTCCGGCGGAATCGTGGGGAGATGCTCCCACGGAAACTGCCCGAGCAAGGCGAGGTAAAGCTTGCTGTAGGTATTCATCCTCGGAATCCCCCCGAGCCGCAAAACCGCCGCCCGAGCCTCAGCCATGAAAGGCTCATGCGGGGAATGACCAGACAGCTTCAGCGCGAAATACGCCTTGATCGTTGCGTTGATCTCCGAAGCACCGCCCTCGAAAATATTCCACCCGCCATCCGGCAACTGCCGTCTCCGAATATGCCTCAGACACTTCCCTTGCAGCCCCGCATCCACATCCCGCCCGGCGCCGAGCGCATCCCATTGCAAGTACGCCACGAAATCAGAGCACAACGAGCTATCCACCAGAAGCTCGCCCCGCCAATGACCATCCGGATGCTGAAGATGGAGCAGGCTGCCCCGCGCCCGCACGATCGCGGTGTGCAGCGGAGATTTGTGAGCCTGTGTCTGAGTGTCGGTGAGTGGCAAAAGTGCGGGTATCTATCGCGCGCATCCCTGTGGACTTTTCGCAGCGCCACGGCAAGCCGTGTCACGGATGGCAACCGGGTATTTCGCAACCACCGCGGCTTCGCTGCCATGATCATGCTGATGAAACGCCGGGATGGACTACGAACCGCGTGGTTGATTTTGTGCCGGAGGCACGACGGAAATTAGAAAGTGATGTTGTTTTATACCAATTTGTAAGCTCTTTGTTCCGTGATGCTTGAAATTAAAGTCCGAAATGGCCATTCTCCAAATGCCACCACGTGCAGCGTCTGTTTGGGTATCCGCAGTCTGCGATTTCATCGTAAGCATTCGCCCAAACCCATTGGCGGCATTGGGCGCGCGATTTGAATTTTTCCGAGACGTCCGCCGACGGGCGAACGGAATGTCAGTGCGCCGGGGCTTGCGCTGCCGCCTGGGCGCGGGACGCCGCCCATGCCTGCGGGGTGAGGCTCGTCACGTCGGTTGCTTTGCCGCTGGCAAGCCGGGGCAGGACATCGAGCAGGTATTCGCGCACGGGCACTTCGCAGCGCCGGCAGGTCTCCATGACCGACAGAATGGCCGCGATTCGCGGGCCGGCTTCCTTGCTTCCAAAGTGCAGCCAGTTCTTGCGTCCGAGCGCCACGGGCCGGATCGAACGCTCGGCCGCGTTGTTGTCGATCTGGATCTGGCCGTCTTCGAGATAGACTTCCAGCCGGTCCCAGATCCCAAGCGCGTAATCGCACGCGCGGGCGATGAGCCCTTTGGGCAGCGCTCCCTGGCGCAGGGCGATCATTTTCTGTTTGAGGGCTGCGAGCCGTGGACGGCTCTCTTTGTGCCGCAGGCGCTGCCGCCCCTCATGGCTTAGTTGCTCTTCCCCGGCTTGTTGTTTCTCGATGGCGTAGAGTTCGCCTATGCCGCCGAGTACTTCGAGCAGGCCGCGCTCGCTTTGGTGAATGTCAGCGGCCTCCTTGAATTTGCGCCGCACGTGGGCCATGCATCCGACGTGGAGCATGCCCGGCAGGTCCAGGGTGCCATAGACGGCGTATGCGTCGGTTTGCAGCTTGCCTCGAAATCCCTTGAGCATCCGCGCCGGCCCGGCCCGCCCGCGGCCGTCCTGATAGTCAAAGACCACCGGGCCGCCGGGCCGCCCGTATTCCCATAGGTATCCCCGGTGGTTGCGTCCCTTGATCTCGCTGCTGCGCACACCTATGGGCGTCTCATCCGCCTGAATGTAAGTGCCCGCAACCAGGTCGCGCATCAGTTCCCGGCTGATCGCCTGCATGAGGAACCCGCAATCCATCATCCAGCCGCACAAGGTCGAGTCCGAGAGCAACACCCCGCTTTCCCGCTCCAGTTCGAGGCGCTGCCGGT
>CAMAUI010000014.1 GCA_945861385.1 Prosthecobacter debontii | reverse complement strand
GCTCACCACGCTGCCCGATGGCACGTATCGCATCAGCAGCTTCTTCGATGTCTTCACCGAACTGAGCACCGACGGCGGCACGTCGTGGACACCGAGTGATGGGCCGATGCGGTTGGATGCGACCAATCCGTCGAGCGTGCTCGTGGTCGGCACCGGCGCGGGTGCGCCGGACGAGGTGAAGGTGTTCTTGGGTGGGGGAATCGAGATAAAGGATTGGATCGGCGACGACATGTGGATCGGCCCGCCCCTCTCGATTGGCGTCACCGTCGCCTCGGGCGATGTGAATGGGGACGGTTTTGCCGACACCATCGCGGGCAGGGCCACCGGCTCGTCGGAAGTTTCCGTCTTAAGCGGGGCCGGTGGCTTGCTGATCGAGTCGCTTCGCCCCTATCCCGGCTTCACCGGCGGCGTGAATGTCGCCGCGGGCGATGTGGATGGCGACGGGCGGTGCGACATCATCACCGCCGCGGGCGCGGGCGGCGGGCCTCACGTGAAGGTCTTCAGCGGGCGCACGGGCGCGGAGTTGCGGTCGTTTTTCGCCTACCCGCCGACCTTCACCGGCGGCATCACCGTCGCGGGGGGCGATGTGAATGGCGACGGCTTCGCGGACATCATCACCGGCACCGGCGCGGGCGCGAGCGGTGGACACGTGAAGGTGTTCAGCGGCAGCGACGGTTCGCAGTTGCGCTCGTTCTTCGCGTTCCCCGGCTTTAGCGGCGGCGTCACCGTCGCGGCGGGCGATCTGGATGGCGACGGGCGCGCGGAGATCGTCGCCGGCGCGGGGCCGGGCGGCGCGCCGCACGTGAAAGTCTTCCACGGCGTCACGCTCGATGTGCTCGATTCGTTCTTCGCCTACCCGTCCGGCTTCCTCGGCGGCGTCTATGTCGGCGTGACCACGCCGCGCGGTGGTCCGCTGGGGGGCGGCGTCTTCCCCGATACCACACCGCCCGTGCTCACGGTGCCGGGCGATCTCACCGTCGAGACCACGTCGGCCGCGGGCGCGGTGGCGACTTTTACCACGAGCGCCACGGACACGGGCAGCGGCATCGCCACGTCGAACGTCGCGCCACCGAGCGGCAACACCTTCCCCATCGGCCGCACGAACGTGACCGCGGCGGCGACCGACAACGCGGGCAACAGCGCCACGCGCTCCTTCAGCGTGACGGTGCGCGACACGACCCCGCCGCGACTGACAGTGCCGGCAAACATCACCGTGACGACGAACGCCCCCGCCGGCGCGGTGGTGACCTATGCCGCCCCGACCGCGACGGATGCGGTCGGCGTGATCTCGCTGACCACTTCGCACGCGAGCGGCGCGACTTTCCCCTACGGCACGACGAACGTGGTGGTGACGGCGCGCGACGCGGCGGGCAACAGCGCCGCGGCCACTTTCGCCGTGACGGTGAAGAGCTCGACCGTGGAGACGAAGGCGCCGGTGATCACGCTCACCGCGCCGGCGGGCACGACGGTGAACGGTGATTTCGGCATCGCCGGCACGGTGACGGAAAACCTCCAGCTCGCGAGCTTCCGCGTGACCGTCAACGGCGTGGAGCAGCAGCTCGCCACCGATCCGCTCGCCGCCTTCTCCGCGAACGTCGCCCTGCCCTTCAGCGTCGCGAGCGTGACGCCCGAGAACGGCAAGAACGTGATCGTGGTCGAGGCGACCGACACGAACGGCAACCGCGCGACGATGACGAAGACAATCACCTTCCTGAACGACCGCCCCGCGCTCGCGGGCACCTACCACGCGCTGCTCGATCCCCTCGACGCGCCCGCGATCGAGAACTCCGGCCTCGTGACCGTGACGGTGATGGCGACCGGCACGTTCAGCGGCAACGTGATGTTCGCCGACGTGAAGGTGCCCTTCACCGGCGTGCTGCAAAACGACGGTGCCGCTCGCTTCAACCCGACGCTCAGCGCGACGTTCGACGTGATTGATCGCACGGACTTCGAAAGCTACCTCGGCGCGCTCGCGTTCAGCGTGAGCGAGACTGACGGCCTCGGCGGCACGCTCTCGACGCAGCCCGGCGGCGGCTCGCTCATCGCGACCTTCGAAGGCAAGGTCGCGCCATTCAGTTCGACGAATCTTGTGCCCTCGACGTTGCTCAACGTCCCCGCCGGCGCGCCGACCAAGGGCATCTACAACGTCGCCTTCCGCTCGAAGATGCAGACGCCGCCGCTCGATCCCGCGCTCTATCCGCCAGGCAGCGGCACCGCGATGCTGACGCTCGCAAACACCGGCAGCATCATGCTCGCGGGCACGCAAGCCGACGGCAGTAAATACGCCGCGCGCGGCAAGCTGCGCAGCGACAACACAGTCGCGCTCTTCACGCCGCTCTACCGCAAGGGCGGATTCTTCGCGGGCACACTCGCCCTCGATCCGAACCAGCCGGACAGCGACATAAGCCAGGCGGTTGACGAAGGCCTGTGGTGGCTGCGCCCGGAGCGGCCGAAGGCCAGCGTCTATCCCGGCGGCTGGCCCCACGGCATCGTCGTGGATGCGATCGGCACGAAGTATCTCGCGCCTGCGTCGCTCGACATCGGCCAGGGCGTGCCGGATGCGGATGGCAATATCGCCTTCACGCTCGACGGCCCGTCGCTCGCGGCACCCGTGACGAAGAAGCTGAACATCAATCCGACCACGGGCAAGGTCACCTTCCCTGCACCCGTGGATCCGAATTTCAAATTCAGCCTCGCTGCGGCCACTGGCATATTTACCGGCAGCACGCTGATTGACGGCGTGCCGGTGATATTCCGCGGCATGCAGCTCAACAAGGGCAGCACGCAACTGGATGAGGGGCACGCCACGTTCAGCACAAATCGAAGCGGATATGATCTGTGCCTGCGCGCTATCGGCCTGAGGGGCGGAAACTGAACCCGCAAATTTGCGCCGCGGCCCGCTGCTGCCCGCCTCGCTCACACAGGGCAAGGTGCTGAAGAGCTTCGTGGTACTGAAAGCCGTGACTGGCAGCCCGGCCACCACGCGGGCGTTCAACGCCGCCGGCCCGATCGTCTGGCGCGCGATGTTCGTGGACGGCAGCCCGGCGATCGTGGTGACACAGGCACCACAGGCGGGTGGATCACACTCGATTCACTGCGGCGACAATTCA
The DNA here is from genome assembly GCA_945861385.1 of Prosthecobacter debontii. Taxonomy (GTDB): domain Bacteria; phylum Verrucomicrobiota; class Verrucomicrobiia; order Chthoniobacterales; family Chthoniobacteraceae; genus SXWH01. The sequence goes on along the minus strand of CAMAUI010000014.1, from coordinate 53,168 downwards.
ACGGCACCGGCCGTGGCTCCGGCACCGAACACGCCCCCGCCGATGTTGAGCGGAGCGTAGGTGACGCCCTCGACCCGCGTGAGCCGGCCTGTTGACGGGTGGAGAAAAGTGCCGCCGAACCATCCGGTCGCGGGCTTGAGTTTCAGCGTGAGCGCATCCGCGCCGGGCGCGGAGACGGTGAGCGCGCCGGGCGGTTGGAGCACCACGTCACGCACGATCGGCGCGACAAGGCCGCCGCCGGAAAGTGTCACGCGCGCATTGCTCCAGGAGGGTGGCGCAAGGCGCGCGGCGACCGCATCCAGCGGAATGGCGGCGCCCGCCGGTTGCGGTTCCAAGCGCCATGTGAGCGTGCCGTCGAAATCGCTCAAGCCCGGCCGCGCACTTGCCGATAGCGTGCCCGTCAGGCCCCCCGGCACCGCCGCCCCAAACACCGGGATGCTGCCGTCCGCCCGCACAAACGTCGCCGAACTCCACGTGCTGCCCTCGCCCAGCCTGCCGGCGAAGCGCGCGCTGCCCGTTGCGCCGATGCGCATCGTCGCGAATCCGGTTCCCGGCGGGAATGCGCCCGGCTCCTGCGGACGCAGCAGCACCGTGTAGCCGCCCGCGTGCGGCGTCGGGCGGGCAGTCGTGAACTCGGCGCGCGGCGCGGTGAACCCCGCGGTTTCTCCGGAAATGGAGAGCGATCCCACAAGCGACGGCCCGGCGGCGAAATCGAGCGCGAGGATCGCCTGCGATCCATCGCGCAGCGTGAGCGTGACGACCGCGTGGCCCGCAAAATCGAACGCCCCGCTGAAGCTGTAGCTGCGCCTGCCGATTTTCAGCGAGCCGGTGAAAAGGCCCGTCGGCGAAATTTTCACCACAAGGTAGCCGGCGACAGCGGGCGACACCGCGAGCGCATCGTAGGTCCCGCGCAGCGCAGCGAAGGGGTTGCGGAATGTCACCCGCGCCTGCGCCGTCGCGCGGCCGTCGCTCACGCGATACTCGATGGCTTCCTCGCCGTTGAAATCCGCGCTCGGGCGGAACGTAATCCGCGAGCCGGCGACCGCCGCCACGCCCTGCCGCGCCGGGGTGATGCTGATGATCGTGAGCGCGTCGCCGTCCGCATCCGAGTCGTTGTCGAGCACCGCGGCCTCCCACTGGCCGGCGCTCGATGCGACGACGAGATCATCCCCCGCGACCGGCGGCGTGTTTGGCACCGCTTCCGCCGTTGTCTCGAATGCGCCGATGTCCAACGCACCCGCGGCCGGCCTCGGCTGGGCGGGTGCGCCGGGGGTGGGCGGATGCCACAGCGGCGCCGCGAGCGGCGAGGGAAATTCAAAGCCCGCGGGGCTCGTCGCTGGCAGGACCCCCGCGTCGAAGAGCGAGCCCGTCGCCAGCGGCGTGTAATCGCCCGCTGCAACATCGCGGAAGCCCGGCGTCGAGTTTGTGATCGCGTTCGTCCACGCCGCGGGGATGCCCGTGGAGGCGGGTGGCAGCCAGTTTTGCACGCCCGCGCTGCCCATGCCTGCGGTGATGGTGCCCGAGACCACCCGCACCGGCAGGCCCCCGCGAAAAAACACATTGTGGTGCATCTCCAGGCTCTGCACGCCCGTGTTGAACCGGATCACGGCCGGCGAGTCGGTGATCTCGGGGGCGATCACGAAGGTATTGTTCACGAAACGGTATCGCCCCCGGCTCGCGCCCAGCCCGTCGCTCCCGAGCCGCGCAACCGTGCCTGTCGAACCCGCGCGTTTGATGAGCACATTCCCGACGACATCCGCATCCTCGCGGACCCAGTTCTCGCTGCCCGGGTACTGCGCGGTCGGGTCGGCGCCGATGAGATCCAACTCGTAATAGGCCGAGCCCTCGATCCAGTTCGAGTAAATCTCGGACCGCCCCGCGCGCGACTTCACACTGTTGCCGCCGGTGGCGTCATGCACGTAACAGCCCTGCATCCGGAAGACCGCATGGGGCATGTATTCGTTGTCCGTCGCGACATAGATCTGGTGCGCGAGGGTGCCCGCGCCGCAGCGGAAGACCTCGACGCGATCAAGCGTGAGCGAGCCCGCGCTGTCCGATCCGTGGATGCCGATGCCTGCGACATCATGGACCGAGCAGTCGCGGATCGTAACATCGTCCGCGACGACATGCAGCCCGCGCCCCGCGTTTGTGTCGCCCGCCGCCGTCACCTCGAAGTTTTCAAAAATGTAGTGATGCCCCCAAAAGCGCACCACGCTGCCGCCCGGAAAACCGCCGACCCCTGCGAGCACTGGCCGGCGCCCGTTGCGTGTCACTCCGCGGATTGTGATCGGCGCATCCGCGCGGGCCGAGTTGCGGAAGGTGATCATCCCGGAGTAGGTCGCGTCGCCATCCACCTCGACAACATCGCCCGCACGCAGCCGCGATGACGCCGCTTGCAGCGTCGTGTAAGCGCGCCCCGGCCCGACCTGGTAAGTCGCCCCGAACACCTCCGGCGCGCAAAGCGCGAGCGCGATCAGAAGTGCCAGGGTGCGTGGGTGCATGGGCCGATGATAAGAGCGAATCATACCGGCGCATCTCCTTTTTCCGGCCAACGATGCTATTGCTGCCAGCATCGGTTGCCATTAGCAGAAACCCGCATCCCGAATGAAAATCATCTCCATCCTCTGCTCCTCGCTGCTGCTCGCCGCCTCCACTTTCGCCGCGGATGCGCCGAAGCCAAATTTCGTCATCATCAACATTGACGACCTCGGTTACGCGGACATCGGGCCGTATGGCTCTACGCTGAACCGCACGCCGCACCTCGATCGCATGGCGAAGGAAGGGCGGAAGCTCACGAGCTTCTACGGTGCGCCGGTGTGCTCGCCGTCGCGCGCGGCGCTGATGACGGGCTGCTACCCGAAGCGCGTGCTGCCGATCCCGCATGTTCTTTTTCCAGCGGGAGCGACGGGTCTTTCGCCGGCGGAGGTGACGGTCGCGGAGGCGCTCAAGGCGCAGGGCTACGCGACAGGCATGGTGGGCAAGTGGCATCTTGGCGATCAGCCGAAATTTTTGCCGACACGGCAGGGTTTCGATTCGTGGTTCGGGCTGCCGTATTCCAATGACATGGGCCCGGCGGGCGACGGCGTGAAGAGCAACTTCGGCCAGGCGCATCCGCGGAAGGAGCAGGGCCAGCCGCCGTTGCCGCTGATGCGGAATGAGACCGTCGTGCAGCGCGTGCTGGCGAAGGACCAGGAGACGCTCGTGGCCCGCTACACGGAGGAGGCGGTCGGTTTCATCAAGGCGAACAAGGAGCGCGCGTTTTTCCTCTACCTCGCGCACAACGCCGTGCATTGGCCGCTGTATCCGGGCGAAAAATTTCGTGGCAAATCGAAGAACGGGCTCTTCGGCGATTGGGTGGAGGAGATGGACTGGAGCGTGGGCGAGGTGCTGGAGACGCTGCGCACGCTGGGCCTCGCAGAAAAGACGCTCGTGCTTTTCGTGAGCGACAACGGCGGCACCCACTATTCGGTGAACAAGCCATTCCGCGGGTTCAAAGGCAGCACATGGGAGGGCGGGATGCGCGAACCGGCCATCGCGTGGTGGCCGGGAAAAATCCCCGCCGGCACCGCGAGCGACGCGATCTGTGCGATGTTCGATGTGCTCCCGACCTTTGTTGCACTCAGCGGTGGCGCGGCGCCCACCGATCGGAAGCTCGACGGAAAAAATCTGTGGCCGATCCTTTCCGGCGAGGCCGGCCACGCGCCGCCGCATGACAGCTTCCTCTATTTCAAGGGCCTCCTGATCGAGGCCGTGCGGGATGAGAAATGGAAACTGCACCTCGCAAAGGGCGAACTGTTCGATCTCAAGACGGATCCCGGCGAATCCACGAACATCGCCGCAGCCAATCCCGAAGTTGTCGCGAAACTTCGCGCCATCGCCGATGCCAGCGATCTCGGCAAGGCCGGAACCGGCCCCGGAGTGCGGACTTTGGGCAAAGTGAAGAACGCTCTGCCGCTCCTCGACAAGGACGGCAAGCCGCGTGCGGGCTTCGAGCCAAAGTAGGCGCCCGGCTTCACGCCGCCACCCCGGAATTTCGCGGCGGCTTTCAGCCTTGTCTCCATTGCTCCGCCACGTAGCGTGCCGCCCTCTTTTCCAAAAATCATATATGGCAAAACCTTATTGGAGCGGCGTCTTCCCCGCGATCACCACACAAATGCACAAGGATGGCTCGATTGATTTCGATGCCACCGCGCGCCACATCGGCGTGCTGCTGGAAAGCGGCGTGAAGGGCATGGTGATGCTCGGTTCGCTCGGCGAAAACCAGATGCTCGATCCGGATGAAAAGCGCGCCGTGCTGGACATGGCCGTGCAGGTCATCGAGGGCCGCGTGCCCGTGCTCAGCGGTGTCGCGGAGACGGGCACCCCCGCGGCGGTGCGCTACGTGAAGGACTGCGAACGCATCGGAGTGGATGGCTTCATGGTGATGCCGGCGATGTGTTACAAGACCCCCGATCCCGCCGAGACGATGGCGCACTTTCGCACGGTCGCAAAGGCGACGGGCCTGCCGATCATGATTTACAACAACCCGATCAGCTACGGGAACGACGTGACGCCGGAAATGTTCGCGGAGATGGGGAAGGTGAGGAATTTCGTCGCGCTGAAGGAATCCAGCGGCGACACGCGGCGCATCACGGATCTGCACAATGTCTGCGGCGACCGCTACGCGATCTTCACCGGCGTGGATCCGCTCGCGCTCGAGAGCGCGGTGCTTGGCATTGATGGCTGGGTCGCGGGCACGGGGATCGCGTTCCCGGCGCAGAACCAATACGTGTGGGAACTGATGCAGGCGCGCGAGTGGGAAAAGGCGCGGGAGATTTACCGCTGGTTCACCCCGCTGCTGCACCTCGATACACACGTGAAATTCGTGCAGTACATCAAACTCTGCGTCCAGGAGTGCGGCCTCGGCACCGAGTGGACGCGCGCCCCGCGCCTCCCGCTCACCGGCGCGGAGCGCAAGCGCGTGCTCAAGGTGATCCACGACGGCATCGCCAGCGCGCCGAAGGTTCCCAAGCGGAAAAAATAGTCGGATCGGCGGAGGGTGCGCCCGGCCGGATGCGGCGGGGATGTGAAATGACACCAATCATCGCCGGGAACAAAATGAGGCAAAAACTTTGCAAGTCTCGCGACGAACCGGTATCTGCACGGACGGAGATGAGCATATCCATCAACACCGACGGGGATTCGACACCCGACGACGGAAAAAACCAAAAGCACGATCCATCGGCATGGAAGGCGATCGTGCTCAAATATCAGGAACCCTCGCTGGGCCGGGCTGTCTGGCAGCTTGTGAACACTCTCGGGCCTTACGCCATTCTTTGGTATTTGATGCACATCAGCCGGGCGTGGTCCTACTGGTTCACATTCGGGTTTGCGATCCTCGCGGGGCTTTTTCTCGTCCGCATCTTCATCATTTTCCATGATTGCGGACACGGCTCGTTTTTCAGGTCGCGCCTCGCCAACGACATCGTGGGTTTCATCACCGGCGTGCTGACGCTCACGCCCTACTACCACTGGCGATGGGAACATTCGATCCACCATGCCAGCGCGGGCTCACTGGACCGGCGTGGCACGGGCGATGTGTGGACGATGACCGTGGAGGAGTACCTGAAATCCTCCCGCTGGAAACGCTTCGCCTACCGCCTCGCGCGCAATCCCGTGGTGCTTTTCGTCATCGCCCCCATCTTCCTGTTTGTCATCCAGCAGCGATTCTGCGCGTCGAAGGCCAACCCGCGGGAACGCTGGTCGGTGCATTGGATGAACACCGCGATTCTAGGCGTTGCGGTGGCGCTGGGCTGGGCATTCGGGATCGCGGATTACGTCCTGATCCATCTGACCATCGTGCTGGTGGGCGGCGGGGTGGGAATCTGGATGTTCTATGTGCAGCACCAGTTTGAGGACGTGTACTGGGAGCGTGAGGAGAATTGGGATTTTACCGCGGCGGCGCTGCAGGGCAGTTCCTTTTACAAACTGCCGAGGATTCTCCAGTGGTTCTCGGGCAACATCGGGTTTCATCACATCCACCACCTCAGTCCGCGGATTCCCAATTACAACCTCGAACGATGCCACAAGGCGGACCCGCTGTTTAAGGACGTAAAGCCGATCACCTTTTTCTCGAGCCTGAAATCACTCACCTTCCGGCTTTGGGACGAGAAGGGCGGGAAACTGGTCGGCTTCGGCCATCTGAAAACTCCCCGGAAAGAGCTCGAGGCAGAACCTGCCGACAAGCGCCAGGGCTGAGCCGCCGGGGATTTCCCGACAGCCGCCGGAAAAGGCGCGGACACCTACGGGTGTGTGATTTTCAGCCGGATGCTCCGCTGCGGGGTGGCGGTGATCTCCGTGTTGTCGCGCACACGCAGCGTGGTGCCCGTGTTGGTTTCGATGGTTGTTCCGCTGGTCGTCCAGCCGCCGGCTTCGAGCCCCGCATTCACTTCGACTGCAAACGTCACGTCGGTTGCGCCGGGATTCTTGCTGGCAGTCAGGCGCAGATAGCGGCTCTCGCCGATGGCTTCCACATCCACCACCTCGCCTGCGATGCCGGGCGCGAGCGGGTCCAGGCCAAGGGCGTACTCGATGAGATTGGCAATCCCATCACCATCCGGATCCGCGAGGTCGCCGGCGATCCCCGGCACACCGGCATTTGCGCCGAACTGCGCGGTCCGCCACTGGTCAATTGGCGCCGGTTGCACGGTGATCGTCACGTCGTCGAATGTCTTCACCTCGCCGTCGGTTGCGATGAGACGCAAAACGTAGTCGCCAAGAGCGGAAAATGACGCGGTCGTATCCACCAGCGCGGCATTGCCGAACACCACGGGCCCGGGACCACTCACGGTCGTCCATGCCTTCGAGACGGCGGGCGGCGCGGGCAGGGCGTCGTCGGACACGGTGCCATTCACCGCCGCCACGGGTGCTGCCAGCGTGATCGTCGCGTCGGTTCCGGCGCTGACGTTTGGGGCGACGTTCGCGCTCAAGGGAGCGGAGGTGATGGTGACATTGTCCACGACAATGGCACTCGCGGCAGTGGTCGAGCCGCTGGTCGCTGCGAGCCCGATGAGGACATTGCTTCCCATCCCGATCGTTTGCGTCGTGCCGATCGCGGTGAATGCGCCAGGCGTGCCCGCGCTGTCTGGCGCAAGCTGCGCGTCGAAGGAATTTCCCGTGCGCGTAAGCCGCACCCAGTACGGCAGCGCGACGACCATCGTCGCGTTCGCGCTGCTGGTTCCGGCGGTGGCGCGGTAGATCCAGCGCCCGCTGCCGAGGCTGGTCACACCGCAGAATGCCTCGCGGGCATCCGCCGCAAGCGTCTCGCGGATCATCACGCCCGCGCGGGAACTTGTGCCGGTGACATTTTGCACGCTGACGATGCGCGCGGTGATCGTCACGTCGCCGGTCGCGGGCGCGTTGATGAAATAAAAGTCGTCCGGTGTGCTGTTGCTCGGGATGCCATCGCCCGCGGCGCTGATGCTGTAGGTTCCGGCGGAGAAGGAATAGCCCGGCTCGACGGCCTGCGCGCCCACCTTGGAGGCGGCGGAAAAACTGTTCACGCTGCCGAAATTCACCGCGACATCGGCCGCCGAGGTAAATTGCCCGTCGGTTGCGGAGAGGCGAAGGACATAGCTCCCAAGCGCGGAGAAATTGGCGGCGGTATTTGCGGTGTTCGCATTCGAGAACGTGACAATGCCGGGGCCGCTCACTTTGCTCCACGTGAGTGCGAGCGGACCCGGCAGTCCGTCGTCGCTCACATTCGCCTCGAGAATCAGCCCGGTTCCGGCGTGCATGTTCACCGTGGCGGCTGTGGGACTCGTGATTGTGACTGTTGGCACCGCATCGTTGTCGGTGATCGTGATGGTCGCACTGTCCGATGCGCCGATGTTGTACTGGCCGTCCGCAAGCGTGATGACGACGGTCTCCGCACTCTCGACGAGCGCGTCGTCCACCGGCGTGATCGTGAGTGTCGCGGATGTCTGCCCGTCGGCGATCACGACGCTGGCAGGCAACGCCGCGTAGTCGCCGGCGGATGAGCTGCCGGCGGCGGTGAAATTCACGGCGAGCGCTCCCGCGGTCGGGCCTGTGCGCGTGATTGTGAACTGCCCGGTGTCCAGTCCCTGCTCGCCGGCTGCGGTATCGCTGGCGGTGATGTTGACCGTCGTTGAATACGTCGCGGTGATGGTGGTTTCGTCGAAGGTTTTCACTGCGCCGTCGTCCGCGGTCAGCCGCAGCGTGTAGATGCCTGGAAGGGTGAAGTCCGCGGTGGTGTCGGCGGCGGCAGCGTTGCCGAACGTCACTGCGCCGGGGCCGCTGCGCTTGGTCCATGTGGTGGTGAACGCGCCGGGCGGAACAGGCTTTGCGTCGTCGCTCACGGTTCCATCGAGCGCGGCGCCCGCGGGCAGCGCCACGCTCGCATCGCTCCCGGCACTGACAGCCACGCCGATGTTCACCGGGCTCGGGACGATGGTGACGTTGTCAATCACGGTGCTCCCAGCTGTGGTCGTCGAGCCGCTGGTTGCGGCGAGGCCGACGAGGGCGGTGCCGCCCATCGCGAGCGTTTGCGCGCTCCCGGCGGTGGTGAAAGTGCCGGGTGTGCCCGCGTTGTCCGGCGCGAATTGCGCGGTGAAGATGTTGCCGCTGCGGATGAGTCTGATCCAATACGGCTGGCCTGCGGTGGCCTGCGAGTTCGCGCTGTTTGTCCCCGCGGTGGCGCGGTAGATCCAGCGCCCGCTGCCCGCGCTGTTCACGCCGCAGAATGCATGGATCGAGCCCGCCGCGGGCGTATCGCGGATCATCACCCCGGCGCGCGAGTTCGAGCCGCTGACCGCCTGCACGCTGACGAGCCGCGCGGTGATGGTGACATCGCCGGTGACGGGCTGGTTCAGGAAATAGAAGTCATCGGGGGTGCTGCTGCTCGGGATGCCCGTGCCCGCCGCGCTGATCGTGTAAGTGCCATTGGCAAACGTGTGCCCAGGCTGGATGGATTGCGCGCCGACTTTCGTGCCGGCGAAACCATGGTCCGCCACCCCCGCGCTTACCGTCACGTCGAGCGTGCTGGAGATGGCGCCGCCGGTCTCGGTGCAGCGCAGCACATAGGTTCCGGCCGTCGAAAAAATCGCGCCAGTGGCGAGCGATGAGGGGCTGTCAAATGTCACATCGCCGGGGCCGCTGACTTCCGACCACGCGAGCGTGGTGCCGGTGCGTCCGTAGTTGGTGACCTCGAGATGGAGGCCGGTGTTGGCGGGGATGTTTACCGGCAAGGCCTGCGGAGTGACGAGCCCCAGGGCCTGCTGAACCGTGATGGTGGCGGTCGTTGTGATCGAGAGCGGTGTGGTGTCGTCGTCCTGCGCGGTGATCTGCAGGACGATGCTCTGCCCGCCGGTGAGCGTGGCATTGTCCGCCACGCTGATCACGCCGGACTGCGCGTTGATCGCAAACGCGGCGCCGGTGTTTCCGCCGGTGATCGAATAGGTGAGGATGTCGTTGTTCAGATCGAGTGCGGTGACGGTTCCGGCCGCCGTGCCGTTCGCCGGGTTCTGCGGGATGGAAAAGGAGTACGGCGCGCCGACCCATTGCGGCGCGATGTTTTGATCGTCAGGGGCGAGAAACGAGCCGGGGATCACTTGCTGTGAAATGCCCGGCCCCTGCCATGCAACGGCGAGATGATCGGAGCTGCTGGCCTGCTTGTGCCGCGCCTCGATGTAATAGGCGCTGCCCGCAGTGAGCGAGAGTGCGATGGACTGCTGGAAGGAAAATTTGGTCCATTGATACTGGCTCGGGCTGTTGCTGTTTGGGGAGGTGGCGCGGACGACGGCGTTTGCGGGCGAGATGTCCGGGCTGATGCGCAGTTCGCTCGCATTATCCGATGCGATCCAAAATGTGTAGCTGCCGGTCGCTGGAGCAATGAGGTAGCCGCGGATGGTGCTGCCGTAGTTGGTGCCGTGGCCGGTGCCGCCGTCGAACGAGGTGAGCGTCTGCTGGGAATCGGGGCTGTCCGGAAACTTTGAACTGCTCGTGAGACTGCTCACCCCGTTGCCGCTGATGCCCTCGTAAAAAAAACGGGTGATCGTGCCCGTTGTGTAGTTGCCCTGAATGTTTTCGAGCGTGACCGTCACGATCGCATCCGCTGTCAGGGCAGGCGTGCCGTGATCGCTCGCGCGGATGGTCAGCGAATAGACGGACTGCACGGTGGCTTCCGTGTCGGCGGCGATGGTGATCTGACCGGTTTCGGCATTGATTGCGAAGGCGCCTCCCGTGTTTCCCGCCACGATCGAGAAGACCGGAAACTCGAAACGATCGGGGTCGCTCCCCATTACCTTGAAGACGTTCGTCCCGATGCCCGTGTGCTCGAGAATCGTGACCGCGCCGCCGGTGATGAGGGGCGGTTCGTTCACATCGGAGACGGTGATCACCACACGGATGCTCTCGTCGAGCTCGGGGCTGGTGGAGTCGGTGATCGTGACGAAAAGCTGGAAAGTCGCCGGGTCATCCCAGCGCGTCGAGAGCGTCTCGAAATTCAACTGCGATGGCGTGGCGACCGTGATCGCGCCAGACACGGGATCAATCGCGAACGCCGTTCCCGTGTTGCCGGAGGCGATGGCGAAGGAGAGCGGATTCGCGCCGTGCGCGTTCCGCGGGACGACGGTGCCGACGGCGGCATTGCCCGCGCTGTTCTCCGCGATGGTGAAACGGTCGGGCTTCTCGCCGCCCACCACGCTGCCGGTGATGAGGTATGTGCCGGTCGAGGCGTAATCGGTGTATCCGTCGCCGGTCGCACTCCCCCGCCCGACACCGCTCACGCGCAACGTGAAATCGCCCGCGCCAAGCGTGGCGGCCACGGTTGCGTTGATGCCGCTGTCGGGGTTGTTTGACGCGATGAGCGTGTTCGCCGAGTCGAAGATTTCCGCGAGGATGTCGAGATTTGGCCCGGCGCTGACGGTGCTTGCGGTGAAGGACACCGCGCCGCCAGTGGTGGTGAAACGGAATGCGTCCACATCGGTGCGCATCTCGATGATGCCTTCGTTGCTGACGGAGTTGTTCGCGAGGATTTCCAGGTAGCCCGCGGTGGCAAATGTCGCGCCGTAGTCGTCCGCGCGGTAGTCCACGTTGTTGTTGTTGCCCACGATGATCGCGAGATCGTCCTCGGTGTTGTCCGCGCTGAGGTATTCGCCCTTCGACCACTGCGAGAGATTCTCGTAGTAGCCCACACCCATGATCGGCGCCCAGCCCGTGTCACCCGAGCCATGTCCGGCGTAGTAGCCCTCGGAGGGCGAGATGCGTCCATCGTGCGAAAGGCCGAGCGTGTGGCCGACTTCGTGTGAGACGACCTCCGCCGCGTTTTTGCCCGTCCAGTAATACGCCCAGCAGACGGTGTCGCCCGTGTCGTTGTATGAATCGAGGTATGCGACCCCTCCTGCGCCGGGCGCGGCGTCTGTCGTGGGCGTGAGAATGACATGCTGGCGGCTGCCTTGCGGCGCATTGTCGAACACACTGCGATCCGTGGTGATGTTCAAATTGAAGCCCTGGAAATCCTCGGCGACGCGCTGCCACACCTCCTTGATCTGCGCATTCGTCGAGCCCGATGCCGCGGCGTTGAAATTACCCCAGCCGGGGAACGGCCCCGTCTCGCCGTCGAAATCCAGGTAAATCACGCCCGTTGCACCGGGAAGGCTTTGCAGCGGGATCACTCCGTTTTGATACGCCGGGATGGGAATGCTCGTCGGGTGCGCCTGTGGTGCATTCTCGGGCTCTTCCGCGGCCATCTGATCGGGATCCGGCGGTACGAGATTGAGGCAGATGACCTGATCCAGCCGGCACTGGACGAGCACCGGAGCACCGCCGATGCCGAGCGGATCAACACGGAAGGCCGTGCCGCTTTTGTCGAACCGGACATTCCCAACCATCGCCCCTGCCACACCGGGGACGGTCTGGCGTTGGAAGAAAAAGAACCCTGGCTCCGGCTGCGTGAGGCGCCCCTGCACCAGCAGCACCCCCTCCGCGTCATGCCGCACCAGTTCGATCGCACCTTCCGCCGCACGCCCGTCCGGCAGCGGGAAGGACGCGCGTTTGCGCGCTGCGTCCATGAGCCGGTCGAGAAAATCCGGCTCGAGCGGAAGCGATGCCGGCGGTTTGCCGTTCACTGGGGCAGCATCTGCCATCGCCGGAGCACGCCGCGCGCGAATCATGGCTGCCACGGGGGCGCGACGAGGCGTGGCGCGCTTCGCGACGGCGGAGTGATGCTCCGGCCCGGCAGGTTCGTCCTCCTGCGCGGCGGGGGAACTCGCACGTGCGACATCCACGCTGCGCTCCGGCGCGGCGTGCGAAATTCCCGCAACCGGCTGCCGTTGGCCGGGGAGCCAAAGCATGCAAACCACAACAATGACGACCGCAAAAAATAGCGTGGGTTTTTTCAAGGACGGGAGCGTAGGGAACCACAGGAGCAAAAACCGGGCAACAGGCATTCCCCATTCCACCCTCATCAGGGCGTGAAATGACCGTCACGGCGGATTGAACAGACATCCGCGATCTCAGCCGGAACGATGCAATCGGTGCGGCGCGATGCGTCCGGAACACAGGCTTCCAGCCTGTGCGGTGGGCGGGCCTTATGCCTGCGGTGTCCGCACCATTCGGTGCATGGGTCAGCGGGCTGGAAGCCCGCTGTTCGCACAGGCTGGAAGCCTGTGTTCCACTTCGCCACGACCCCGTGTTTCACATCCTCTCTCCGCAACGGGCGCGCAACCTTGCGTAGCGCAGGCTTGGAAGCCTGCGCTACGCTCGGCGCTGCTCCGTCTGCGAAATTTGCGGGCTGAAACTCCTGTATGTCCGCTGTGTTTTCCGCCACACCACGCCCCCTCATTTCCACAATAGACTCATGAATCAAATCACCCGCATCGCATGTTCCCTGGCCGTGGCTGCGCTGGTCGCGCCGGCTTGCGCACAACAGAAACTCGAACTGAAACCGGAGGATCATGTCGCCATTCTCGGCTACTCGATCGCGGACCGGATGCAGCACTCTGGGTATCTGGAGACGCTCATCCAGCAGGCGCATCCGGACGCGAAACTGGTTTTCCGCAATCTCGCGGCGGCAGGCGATGAGGTGGGGACGTGGCATCGCTCGGAGAGTTTCGGTTCGCGTGAGGAATGGCTCAAGAAGGTCGGGGCTGATGTGGTGTTCGCGTTTTACGGGTTCAATGAATCGTTCAAGGGAGCCGGGGGAGTGGAGGCTTTCAAAAAGCAACTGGACGATTTTTTGAAGGGCCTTGCGAAGGCGAACTTCAGCGGCAAGGGCGCGCCGCGCGTGGTGCTGTTTTCCCCGGCTGCGGCGGAGCGTCATCAGGATCCGAATTTTCCGGATCCGAAAGCGATGAATGCGAACGTCCAGATGTATTCGGCGGCGATGGCGGAGGTGGCGAAGGCGAACGGGGTGCAGTTTGTGGATGTGTTCGGGCCGTCGCTGAAGGCGATGGAGGCGGCTGCGGCGATGAAGCAGTCGCTGACGTGGGACGGGCGGCAGCTCACGGAGGAGGGGGACAAGGTGATCGCGCCGCTGGTTTTCCGGGGGATCTTCGACACGACTGCGCCGGCGGTGAATGAGAAGCTGCGCGCGGCGGTGAATGAGAAGAACTGGCAGTGGCATCAGCGCTACCGGACGATTGATGGCTTCAATGTCTATGGCGGGCGCTCGAAGATGAAGTACACCGCGAAAGGCAGGGACGGGAAGAACGGCGAGACATTTGAGAACCGCGAGGTGATGCAGCGCGAGATGTCGCAGCGGGACGTGATGACTGCCAATCGCGATGCGCGGGTGTGGGCGGTGGCGAAGGGCGGGGAGCTGGCGGTGAAGGACGACAACCTGCCGGCGCCCATCATCGTCAAGACGAACAAGCCCGGCGACAAGGAGGACCTCTCGCACACGTATCCAAGCGGCGAGGAGGTGATCGCGAAGCTGCAGGTCGCGAAGGGCTGCAAGGTGAACCTTTTTGCGGACGAAAAAATGTTCCCGGAGCTGGTGAACCCGGTGCAGATGGCGTGGGACACGAGGGGCAGGCTGTGGGTTTCGGCTTGGAAGAACTACCCGGAGCGGACGCCCACGAGCAAGGATGGCGACAAGATCCTGATCTTTGAGGACACGGATCACGACGGCAAAGCGGACAAATGCTCCACATTCCTCGACGACTTGAACGGGCCGACGGGGTTCGCGATTTACAAGGACGGCGCGCTGGTGATGCAGGCGCCGGACTTGTGGTTCGTGCGCGATACGAATGGCGACGGCAAGGCGGACTGGAAGGAGCGCATCGCGATGGGAATTGATTCGGCGGACTCGCATCACACGACGAATGCGATGGTGTGGGAGCCGGGCGGCGCGACGTTTTTCAGCGACGGCGTCTTCCATCGCACGCAGATCGAAACGGCGGAGGGGCCGCTGCGCCACTCGGACGGTTGCCTGTGGCGCTTCGAACCGAGGACGGGGAAGGCGGATCTCTACGCGGCCTATGAACTCGTGAATCCGCACGGGAAGGTGTTCGATTACTGGGGGAACGACCTCGTGACGAATGCGACGGAGAACAAGACGTTCTTCGCGGCGGCGATCAGCGGGCGGCTCGATTCCGGGAAGCACCCTGGGATGAATCAATTCTGGAACCGCCCTTCGCGGCCATGCCCCGGCACCGGCATGGTTTCGAGCGCCCATTTCCCGGAGGACTGGCAGGGTGATTTCCTCAACTGCAATGTGATCGGACTCCAAGCCATCACGCGCGTGAAAGTGGCGCAGGACGGCTCGGGCCTGAAAGGCACGACGGTGGAGAACCTGGTCGCCGCGAACCCGGCGACGCTTCCGTCAGTGCGGCCGATTTGCGTGAGCAATGCGCCGGACGGATCCATCTTCTTCTGCGACTGGTCGCAGACAATCATCGGGCATTTGCAGCACCATTTGCGCGACCCGAACCGCAACCACGAGCATGGCCGCATCTACCGCGTCACCTACGAGGGGCGTCCGCTTGCCACACCGCCAAAAATCCACGGCCAGCCGGTCGAGGCGCTGCTGGAACTGCTGAAGTCGCCCATTGATGACACGCGCGCGCTTGCAAAAATCGAACTCGACAATCATCCGTCGGAAAAAGTGATCGCCGCCGCCGCGAAATGGGTCGCGGCCCTGGACAGGAACGACAGGGAGTTCGAGCATCACCAGCTCGAGGCTTTGTGGCTTCATCAGTGGCAGAATGTGGTGAACGTGGAGCTGCTCGATCGCGTGCTGAAATCACCGCACCCGCAGGCGCGCGCCGCCGCGGTTCGCGTGCTCTGCTACTGGCGCGACCGCGTGCCGGATGTTCTCCCGCTGCTCAAGACCGCCGCCGCGGACGCCGATCCGCGCGTGCGCCTGCACGCGGTGCGGGCCGCGAGTTTCTTCCAAGGGAAGGACGTGCCGACGGCTCTGGATGTGGCTTTCGTGACGCTCGCGAAGGAGCAGGACTACTACCTCGACTACACATTCAAGGAAACGCTGCGGCAGCTCAATTCGCTGACAAAGGAGCCGTATTTCCCGAAAGATCCGGCAGCGGCGGCGGCTTACATCAAGACGATGCCCGACAATGACCTGCTCAAGGCCTCCGATTCCTCGGAGCCCGTTCTCGTCACGCGGATTGATCGCAAGACGATCAATTCCGCAAACCGGGACAAGGCGCTCACGAATCTCGCCGGGATTCACAAAACCACCAAAACCGCTGAGATCGTGGCGGCGCTCGGGCGCAACGCCGCATCCGCCGAAGACCTCGGAAAACTGCTCGCCGCCGCGCCCGCAGCCGACCTGAAAGCCTCGCGCGCCGCCTTGGGTGACACGCTGAAGGCGAATCCCGGCGGATCCGTGGCCCGCGCGGTGTGCGCGGCATTGATCACCGCCGACGATGGCCCCGACGGCGTCTGGAACTCGACCGCGAACGATCCCGCCGCGCGCACCAGCGTACTCGAGGCGCTGCCATTCATCGCGAACCCACCGCTGCGCGCGAAGTTCCAGCCCCTGCTGGCAAAGGCGATCACCGATCCCAAGACCCGCGCCGCGGCCTTCATGGCTCTCCCGCTGATGGGGCCGGCCAATGCAAAAAACAATTTCACCATCCTCTCCAATGCTGTCCGCACCGGCATGGAACGCACCGTCGCCGCGCGCGCCGCGATGCAGATCCCGCGCGAGAGCTGGAGCAGGGACGCCGCCGGCCCCGTGGCAACCTCGGTGCTCGATTGGGCGAAGACCGTGCCGGACAAACAACGTTCCGGGCAGGAGTACGTCCAGGTCGCCCAGTTTGCCGGTGAGATCGCCGGGCTTCTCCCGGCGGCGGAGGCGGCGCGCATCCGCAAGGAGCTTCGCGGGCTCGGCGTGAGCGTGTTCGTCATCCGCACCGTTCACGAGCAGATGCGCTACGATTCGCCCCGCATCGTCGTCGAGGTGGGGAAGCCCTTCGAGATCATCCTCGAAAACGGCGACAACCAGCCGCACAACCTCGTCGTCGTGAAGCCCGGCGCCCACGAAGCCGTCGGCCAGGCCTCGGCGCTTATGACGCCCGACAAGCTCGACAAGCAGGGCCGCGCCTACATCCCGAAGCTCCCCGAAATCCTTGAAGCGACCAAGACCATCGAGCCCGGCCAGAGTGACACGATCAAAATGACCGCCCAAAAAGAAGAGGGCGAATACGAATACGTCTGCACACTGCCCGGCCACTTCATCGTCATGTGGGGAAAATTGATCGTCACCAAGGACGTGGACGCCTACCTTGCCGCAAACCCGCAGGCCCTCACGGGGCCAGACGGGGCGCCGCACGCGCACAAGAAATAGCGACAGGATCCGGGCGAGGCCGCGCACGAAGCGTGGATTTAATAGCGCCACTAAGCCGGAACGATGCAGTTGCGGGAGCGCTGCGAAGTGGAACACAGGATTCCAGCCTGTGCGGACAGTGGGCTTCCAGCCCGCTGGCCCATGCGCCGAATGGTGCGGACGCCGCAGGCATGATGCCTGCCCACCGCACAGGCTGGAAGCCTGTGTTCCGGACGGATCGCGCCGCACCAACTGCATCGTCCCGGCTAAGGCGCGTGGTGGCTCACACTTCACTTGCCCTCCCTGATTTGGGAACAAGGATGAGCTTGTCACGCGTTCCGACTTTCGCATCTTGCCCGTGCGAAGCTGAACGCTGCCTTCCCGCACAAACTTTGCACGACAACCTTCCGCTCACGAACCCATGAACTCCAACGGTCTTCTCGGGAAACACTGGCTGCAAGTCAGCCTTCATTTCCTGCTGGATGCGGCCATTTTCTCCGCCAGTTGCGTGCTGGCTGCGTACTGGGCGATTGATTACGCAGATTTTTCCCCGCAGCAGGCGGTCTGGGCTTACTGGCCCGACTTCCTGCTCTCAGCATTTGCGTTTTCCTCCACGATCTACATCGCCGGACTTTACACGTCGCACACCCTGAATCGCAACGGCTACCGGCGCGCGTTCGTGCTCGTGGTATGCGTGCTCATTGCGTTGCTCTTGCTGGTTGCGCTTTCCTACGCGATCACCGCCCACCCGCTGGGCCGTGTTTACATGGCGAAAATGGCCGGCATCGTTCTCGTCCTCGCGCTCCTTCACCACGCGTACCTTCTCTACACGCTCAAAAACATGGCGGAGCGCGTGGCGTACATCGTCACGGGACAGTTCGACGAGGGGGAGATGCACATTTTTTCCGACATCGGGCTGGAGCACGTCAACTTCGTCGGGGTGATCTCCGGGCTCGGTTATCATCCGGTCGGAAAAGAACGCGTGCTCGGCATGGTGGATCAGCTTGAGGAGATCGTGCGCTCGGAACGGATTGACCGTGTCCTCGTCACCGGCAAGGCGCTCAACGACGCCGCTCTGTGCTCCCAATTCTGCAAGCTGCGCTATTCCGGCGTCACGGTGGTGCCGCTCGTGATTCTTTGCGAGGAGGTGGATCAGTACGCTCCGCTGGAACTCATCACCCCGGAATGGCTGCTCCACGCGAGCGGCGAACCGCACCTGCTCTACATCCGGAAAGTGAAGCGCCTTTTTGACATCGTCGCGGCCTCGGCGGGGCTTATCCTCGGGCTGCCATTGCTTCTCCTCTCGATCCTCGCCGTGAGACTCACCTCGCGGGGCCCGGTCTTTTTCCGCCAGACCCGCAGCGGGCGTTTTGGCAAGGTGTTCTCGATGGTGAAGCTCCGCTCCATGCGCCTGGACGCCGAGAAAGCGGGCGCGCAATGGGCGCAAGGCGGGAACAGTGGCAGCCGCGATCCGCGCGTCACACTCGTGGGGCGCTTTCTGCGCCGCTTCCGCATTGATGAAATCCCGCAGCTTTGGAATGTGCTCAAAGGGGACATGAGCTTCGTCGGCCCCCGGCCCGAGCGCCCCGAGATGATCAAGGATCTCGCCGCACAGATCCCGTACTATGAGGAGCGGATGATGATCCAGCCGGGCATCACCGGCTGGGCGCAGGTCAATTACCCCTACGGCGCAAGCGTGCTCGATGCCCGCCGCAAGCTGGAATACGACCTCTATTACCTCAAGCACATGGGCCTGTTCCTCGATGCGTTCATCCTGCTCGATACGGTTCGCACAGTCCTCTTCGGAGGCGCCCGCTCGCGCGAACGGCGGGTGACTGTCGGCTCCCTGGACAAACACGGGGAACTCAACAAAGGCGGCACCCGGCCCGCGGACTTGGAAGTGGGAGCCGCCTGAGGCCGTCGAATCCGCAGGCGGTTCTACCCCGTCACATCCGGAAGCGGAAGACCTCCCGCAACTCGGGCGCCTCCGTCAGCGCACGCGGCGTGATCATTTTCCGATCAAGCGGCAGTTCCCCCTTTTCGAGCTGCCGGATGACTTCCTCGTACGGCTGCCATTTGAGTTCGCCGAGTGCCTGAATGACGCCGAGTTTTACACCCGTCGCATCGCGGACGGATTTCCACAGGAGTTCGGAGCAGTAGATTTTCGCGTCGTCGAAATCATACCGGAGGTCGTAGGGCCTCCCCTTGTAGCGTTGGGCGGATGCGATGATCTCCGGGATTTTTGCTTCGAGCCGCGCTCGCAGGCGGAAGGCGACGTAGCGGTTGCCGCGGCCTTGTGCGATCCAGAGCGGGAGCGGTGTTTCCTTCACCGGCCCGATCGCCTCGATCACACGCCATTCGCCCCCGCGATGCACTACGATGCCACAGTGGGAAAACGGGGATTCCGTGCAGCCCTCGATCGCGTCAATGATGGAATTGTGCGGCGCGACTGGAAAACGAAGTCGCCATCCTGCGGAAGGTACCCTGCGGGAACCGGCACGCCAGTTTTCGCACCGCCACAGGCGGCGAGAAACAGAACTGCACAAATCGTGAGGATGCGTGGCATCTGGTGGTCCCAAATCGCACACCCGCGATGGCGATGCAAGGCCGTGGCCGGAAATTTCCATCCGCAGTGTGGACGCATGCGATCCGTCCCACTATCGTCGCCGCCACCTATGAAAGCCTCTCCTCATATTTCCCGCCGCAGGTTCATCGCCACCACTGCCGCCGCTCTCGCAGCGCCGCGTGTGCTGACCGCCCAGAAGACCGACACCGCTCTCATCATCGGCGCCGGCGAATATCGCTACGAAGTGCTCCATTCCTGGCCGCAGCTCCCGGAAAAGTACTCGTGGCAGACGACGCACAATGTCGCCGTGGATCGCGACGGGCTGCTCTACGTCATCCACGAGGGACGCGAGAATCTGAAGGATCATCCGTCCATCTTCGTCTTCGACGCCGAGGGGAAATTTGTGCGGGCTTTCGGCGAGCAGTTCCAGGGTGGCGGGCATGGCCTCGAGGTCCGCACCGAGGGCAAGGATCAGTTCCTCTACGTCACGGGATATCAACAGTTGAAAAACTTCGCGAAGCTCACGCTCACCGGCGAACGCGTGTGGGAAAAACGCGCGCCGATGGAGTCGAACCTCTACCCCGAGGGCGAGGATACGAAGCCGGCGAAACGCTGGGGAGCCAACGCGTTCATGCCGACCAATTACGCATTTCTCCCGGACGGCGGATTCTTCCTCGCGGATGGCTACGGATCATTTCGCATCCATCGCTACGACAAGGACGGCAAATGGGTCTCGATGTTTGGCGAGCGCGGCAAGGGCCCGGGGCAATTCAACACCCCCCACGGGATCTGGATTGACTCGCGCCCCGGTCGCGAGCCGTCGGTCGTCGTCGCGGATCGCGCGAACAAACGGCTCCAGTGGTTCACCCTCGAAGGCAAACACCTCAAGACCCTCGACGGTTTCATCCTGCCCGCAAACGTGGACGTCCGCGGCGACGTGATGCTCGTGCCCGATCTCAGCGCGCGCATCACGCTGCTCGACAAGGACGACAACGTCATCACGCACCTCGGCGAAGACCCGGAGTGGCGGGCGCAGGTGCTGAAGAGTGGCATGAGGCTTCGTGGTGCGGCGAAGGGAGAAGGATGGGTTTCCGGGAAATTCCTGCATCCGCACGACGCATGCTTCGATCCCGCCGGCAACATCTACGTGGCCGAGTGGGTCCACACGGGGCGTGTGACGAAACTGCGCAAGGTCGGCTGAGCGCCGCCTTCGCCTGCTGCGAAAAGCCCGCGGTTTCAAAACGATGAGATTTTTCCTGCCCGCGGCAATTTTCCTCCTCGGCTTGCTCCCCGCCTCCGGCGCGAAACCGCTGAACATCGTCGTCCTCTACGCCGACGACTGGCGGCACGACACGCTGGGCTGCGCGGGAAACCCCGTGGTGAAAACGCCGAACCTGGACCAGCTCGCGGGACAGGGATTCCGCTTCACGCATAATTGCGTGACGACTTCGATCTGCGGGGTGAGCCGCGCGACGCTCTTCACGGGGCAGTGGATGTCGCGGCACGGAAACAAGGCATTCAACGCATTCAAGACGCCTTGGGCGGAGACGTATCCCGGCCTGCTGCGTGCGAACGGCTACCACGTCGCGCACATCGGCAAGTGGCATAACGGGAAATTTCCCGCGGAGAACTTCGACTTTGGCCGCGCCTACGCCGGCAGGCACTGGATGAAGCGCCCGGACGGATCGCAGATCCATGTCACTCAAAAGAACCAGGACGACGCGCTCGAATTCTTGCGCACGCGGCCCGCGGAAAAGCCGTTCTGCCTCACACTCGCGTTCTTCGCGACGCATGCGGAGGACGGGAATCCGGAGCAATATCTTCCGCAGCCGGAAAGCATGCGGCTCTACCAGGATGCCGTCATCCCCGTGCCGAAAACCGCGGCGGACGAGTATTTCAAAAGGCTTCCGCCATTCATCGCGAGTGAGAAAAACGAGGGCCGCGTGCGCTGGCATTTGCGATTCGACACGCCGGAGAAATACCAGGCGATGATGAAAAACTATTACCGGCTTGCGACGGAGGTGGACGCGGTATGCGGGCGGGTTCTCGATGAATTGAAAAAGCAGGGCGTGCTCGACGAGACACTCGTTATTTTCACCACCGACAACGGCTACTTCCACGCCGAGCACGGGCTCGCAGACAAGTGGTATCCTCACGAGGAGAGCATCCGTGTGCCGCTCATTGTGCGCGACCCGCGCATGCCCGCCGGGAAGCGCGGAGGGACGAATGACGACTTCACGCTGAACGTGGATCTCGCACCGACCATCCTCGGCGCCGCCGGCATCGCCGCACCGCGCACCATGCAGGGCAGTGATTTCTCCCCGCTCTACCTCGCCGCGGAGAAGCCAGCGTGGCGCACGGAGTTTTTTTACGAGCACGCCATCATTATCCGGAAGGACTTCATTCCCGCATCGGAGGCGCTTGTCCGGAAGGACTGGAAGTATTTTTTCTGGCCCGACTTTGAGCGAGCACAGCTTTTTCACTTGAGCGTGGATCCCGGCGAGGAAACCGACCTCGCGAACGACCCTGCGCATGCGAAGCAACTCGCGGAGATGCGCACACGGTTCGCCGAACTCAAATCCGCCGCCCGGTGAAAACCATCCTCCGTTTCCTCATCCCCCTTGCCGGCTTGTGCCCATCATACGCCGCGGAGACCGCGCGCCCGAATGTTCTGCTGATTTGCGTGGACGACCTGAAACCCGTCCTCGGCTGCTACGGTGACAGGCTCGCCAGGACGCCGAACATGGATCGGCTCGCTGCGCGAGGCGTGCGCTTCGACCTCGCATTTTGCAACCAGGCTGTCTGCGCACCCTCGCGCAACAGCCTGCTCACCGGCTCGCGCCCGACGACATCCGGCATTTACTCGCTCTCGCAAAATTTCCGCCTCGCATCGCCCGATGCAGTGACGATGACACAGCACTTCATGAAACATGGCTGGCGCGCGGAATCCGTCGGCAAGGTGCTGCACACGGGCCACGGCAACCACGACGACAAGGCCTCGTGGAGCATCCCTCCACTGCTTGAAAAAGTGGTCGAATATCTCGATCCCGCAAATTCCGCCGGCGGCCGCCTCACCCGCGAGGATGCCTTCTTCACCAATCAGCGCCTTGGCGAGATCAGGGCGCTCCCGCGTGGGGCTGCGTGGGAAATTTCCGATGTTCCGGACAACGCCTATGCCGACGGTCGCATCGCCGATGAGGGCATCCGTCGCCTGCAAGCGGCAAGGGAACGCAGGGACGCACCGCTTTTTCTCGCACTCGGATTTGTGAAGCCCCACCTGCCGCTGACCGCTCCGAAGAAATACTGGGACATGCACGATCCAAAGGCATTCCCCCTCGCTGCATGGCAGAACGATCCGCAGGGAGCACCGCCTTACGCGACGAAAAAGGGCGGCGAGATTTTGAATTACGATCCGCTCAGCCTGGAGAATCTTCGCGATGAAAAAATCCAGCGCACCCTCATCCACGCGTATTATGCATGCGTAAGTTTCACGGATGCGCAGATCGGACGCGTGCTCGATGAGCTGGATCGGCTCAAGCTCGCCGACAACACGCTCATCATCCTGTGGGGCGACCATGGCTGGCATCTCGGCGACCACGGCTATTGGACGAAACACACCAACTACGAGCAGGCAAACCGCATCCCTCTGATCATCGTCGCACCAGGCGTGGCGAAGCCGGGGAGCAGCACGCGCCAGCTTGCGGAAACCGTGGATATTTTCCCGACACTCGCCGAACTCGCCGGACTCCCTGCGCCGGCCGGCCCCCAGCGCATTGATGGCCTCAGCCTCGTGCCCGTGCTGCGCGACCCGCAAAAAACCATCCGCGATCACGCCACCCACTGCTACCCGCGGGGAGCGCGCATGGGACGCGCGATCCGCACTGACCGCCATCGTCTCATCGAATGGAAAGTGCCCGGCGCCAGCCCGGACACCGCGGACTTCGAGTTGTACGACTACGAAACCGACCCCGGCGAAACGAAGAACCTCGCGGCTGAAAACCCGGCCGTCGTCGGCGAACTCCGCCGCATCCTCGCGCGCCATTCGGAGGCGATGCCCCCGTTTGGGACGAAACCCGCGAAAACGAAGGCGGAGTGAACGCGTGGTTCTATGCCGGTCCAATGAGCCGGAACACGTGCCCGGCCCGCTCGCCCGGGACGAGGCGGACGTAATTTCGCCGGCCAGTCCAGCGATAGCGATCACCCGTGAGCAAATCCTCCACGAAGTAGGACTGGCCATCGCCGAGGCCGAATTCCTCGAGCGGCACATGCACCATCGTGGCCTGCGCGTTCCACGCATCGAGGTTCACGGTGATGAGCAGGTGGTTCGCGCCGTCGCTCTTGCTGTAGGCGAGGATGAGGTCGTTGTCCGATTGCTGAAAATTGAGGTTGCGGAACTGCCGCAGCGCCGGGTTTTCGCGGCGGATCGTGTTGAGCTTCGTGATCAGGGCGCGGATGCCCGGCTGCGACCAGTCGCGCGGCTTGAACTGGTATTTCTCACTGTCGAGATACTCCTCGCGGGCGAGTTGCCTGTAATCGCCGTCGCACAAATCCAGGAAGCCCCTCACGTTGCCCGCCGCGTCCCACGGCTTCCTTTCCAAACCGGCATTTTCACAAAGCTCGAAGCCGCTGTAGATGCCGAACACGGGCGCGAGCGTGGCCGCAAGAACGGCGCGCACCTCGAAGGCGGGCTTCCCGCCAAACTGGAGATAGCTCGGCAGAATGTCCGGCGTGTTCGCAAACAGGTTCGGCCGCATGTAGTCCGCGCTCTCACCGCGCGTCAGCTCGGTCAGATGTTCGCGCAGGCCCCTCGGCGTGTTGCGCCATGTGAAATACGTGTAGCTCTGTGTGAAACCCGCTTTCGCCAGCGCGCGCATCATCTTCGGGCGCGCGAATGCCTCGCTCAGGAACACCGCATCTGCGAAGCGCGCTTGCACGCGCGCGATGATGTACTCCCACATGGCCACCGGCTTTGTGTGCGGATTGTCCACGCGGAAAGTGCGGACGCCGTGTTCGCACCAGAATTCGATGACGCCCGCAAGTTCCGCCCACAGCTCACGCCACGTCTCGCAATGGTAGTTCATCGGATACACGTCCTCGTACTTTTTCGGCGGATTCTCCGCGTACTTGATCGTCCCGTCCGGCCGGTGGTGGAACCACTCGGGATGCTCGTGGACATAGGGGTGGTCGGGCGAGCAGTTGATCGCAAAATCGAGCGCGACCTCCATCCCGCGCGCATGAATTTCACCCACCAGCCAGTCGAAATCCGCCAGCGTTCCGAGCTCCGGCGCCACGTCACGGTGGCCGCCGCCATTCGGGCAGCCCTGATGCCGGTTGCCGATCGCATAAGGCACGCCGGGTTCGCCCGCCTGGCACGTCAGTGAATTATTGCGTCCCTTGCGCGCAGTGACGCCGATGGGGTGAACGGGCGGAAAATAAATCACGTCGAAGCCCATGGCCTTCGCGTAGTCCACGCGCGGCAGGCAGTCGCGGAACTTCGAGCCTCGATCGCCCCGCCCTTCCGCGCTGCGCGGAAAAAACTCGTACCACGCCGCGAAGCCAGCGCGCTCACGGTCCACCTGCACGCGTGGATAGCGCCATGCGGCCTTGTTTTTCTCCGCCATCAGTTCGCCGGCCCCGGCAAAAGTGCAGACAAATTCCGTACTCAGCGAGCGATCCGCGTAGAGCCCCATCAGCCGCGAAATTTCCGCATCGTGGGCGATCTCGTTCGCACGCTCCGGGGCGGCCGCTTTCATCTCCTTCGCGATGGCGCGCAGCTTGCCGGCGTCCGCGGCGCCCTTCCTCGCGGCTGCGAGCTTCGCCGCACTCTCGATGAATGCCGCGCCTTCCAGCGTCTCGCTTCTCAAGTCGGGCTGCCTCGCCTCGAACTTCATGTGCCACTCGTGCTGCCAGGATTTCCAAAAGTCCCCCCACGCCTCGATCGTGAACTCGTGCATCCCGATATCCTCGAAGACACACTCGCCCCGCCAGTGATCCTTCGTCCACGGATCCACGCAATTCATCGCCGCCTCGTTCCATTTCCGTGCGCCCGCCCGGCGCCATTTCAGCACCGCGGACACCTCATCGTGGCCGTCCTTGAAAATATCCGCCCACACGGTGAGCCGCTCGCCCCCGATCCGCTTCACCGGGTACCTCCCGCCGTTCACGAGCGGGCCCACGTTTTCGATCACGACGGAAAATGGACGCAATGGCATCCCCGCACAGTGCCACACTCCGCAAGACTGCCGCAAGGACGCACCCTGACCGCAAACGTCCCGGCCATGAAAACATGCTGACTGCGTGATCATTTGATTTACCGTGCCCGTTGAAAAGTGCATCGAATCTCCCCATGAACTCGAACGCACGCTCCCACATTCCCGGCCTCGCCATCATTGGCTCGATCGTACTTTCGCTGGCGGGTTTCTTCACGGTGCCGGGGCACGCGAAGGAGTTGCAGCCGATCCCGGACAAACTCGTCGTGCTCACGTTCGACGACGGGAACAAGTCGGACCGCACGTTCGTCGCGGACGTTCTGAAAAAGCACGGGTTCGGCGCGACCTTCTACGTCACGGAGGGCCTCGGCTTTCTCAAGAACAAGGAGCGCTACCTCTCGTGGCAGGACATCCGCGAACTGCACGACATGGGCTTCGAGATCGGCAACCACACGCAGCATCACGAAAATGTCGCCAGGCTTTCGCAGGAGAAGCTCACCGCGTCGGTGAAGCACATTGACCAGCGGTGCATCGAAAATGGAATCCCGAAGACCACGACGTTTTGCTATCCGGGCTACCACCACAGCCTGGAGGCCGTGCGGACGCTGGAGGGACTGGGATTCCTGTTCGCGCGGCGGGGTGTGGACCCTGAATTTCCCGACGGCGGCGAAGGCGCTCGCGGGCCGGCCTACGACCCGAAGAGCGATCACCCGCTGCTGATTCCGACGACGGGCTACGCGGGGCCAAAGTGGAGCTTCGACGATTTGAAGTGGGCCGTCGAGCAGGCGCGGGACGGCAAAATCTGCGTGCTGAATTTTCACGGAGTTCCGGCGTTGGAACATCGCTGGGTGAGTGCGAGTCAGGCGGAGTTCACGAGATACATGCAGTATCTGAAGGATGAAAAATACACGGTGATCGCGATGCGGGATCTGGCCGGATACGTCGATCCGGCGAAGCGTCCCCAGGACCCCTACGCCGCGATCAATCTCCGCGTGCAACCGCCCCGCGATCTCGTCGCCAAGCCGGTCGCGAACCCGCTCGGCCTCACGCTGAATGAGTTTTCCCTCGGCTGGCAACCGCCCGCGGTCGGCGGAAAACAAACGGCCTTCCATGTCCTCGTCGCGAGCGATCGCAAGAAACTCGACGCCGGTGTCGGCGATCTGTGGGACAGCGGTTGGCGGCAATCGGCGCAGAACGCGGAGGTGCCGTATCGCGGGGCCGCTTTGCCCGCGGCGGCGGAGGTCTGGTGGAAAGTCAGGATCATCGCCGACAGCGGTGCCGCCGGTGCGTTCAGCGAAGCATCATCCATCAAGACAGCGGCACTCCCGCCGCCGCCCGCGCCGGCCAAACGCAGCGCGAGCGCGGAAGACGGGGAGCCGAAATACATCGAGGGGAAGACCGGCAAGGCGATCGAGTTCGATCCGAAGGCCGCGATGATCCGCATTCCCGCGTATCCCGAATTGCGCCCGCTCGATGGGACCACGGTCTGCGCGTGGATCAAGCCGACCGTGGAGTCGAAGGGCAAGCAAACCGTCTTCCGCATCGAGGACGGAGGCGACCGCCGCTTCATGGCGATCGGCGGGGCCAAGGGGATTTGGGGGCTGTGGTTCGGGCTGGGAATCGGTGGCAAATACACGGAGATTTCCGCCGCCTACGAACCCGCGAAACTCATCGACGGCCAGTGGCATCATGTGGCGGGGACCTTCGATGGAAAGCAGATGCGGCTCTACATCGACGGCAAGAAAGTCGGCGAACTGGAGCAGCCCGGGAAGCTCGCTCCGGGCCGGCCGACGGTCGGCTCCATCGGCGCTTACAACGGGCGCAATGAGCCTTTCAACGGAGGCATCGACGACATGCGCGTTTACACCGGTGCTTTGACCGACGAGCAGGTCGCCCAGCTTGTGGCGGGCAAAGTGGAACCGGTGCCGGAGGCGGTCGTGGGTCACTGGAAACTCGACGGCAATCTCGACAACGACGCCGACAGGAAAGTCGCGGTCGCGCCTGATCGCCCACGGAATCGGGTTGTCTTCCTCGGCAACACGCTGATTTCCGGGATGGAAAAATACGATTTCCTCGAAACGGCCCTGACCGCGCGCTGGCCGCATCACGACCTCACGTTCCGCAATCTCGGCTGGCCGGCGGATGACGTGTTTGGCACGGCCCGCTCGGAGTTTGGCTCCGACCAAAACACCCGCTCGTGGCAACCGCCCAGCGCCAAGCAGGGGTTTGGCTACTCGGTCCTGATGGATCAGGTCGCCGACGCCCGTCCGACGACCTTGATCGTTGGCTACGGCGGCGAAGCGGCGTTTGCCGACGGCGACGCAGGCTTCAAACGGTTTCAGGAAGGGTACGAGGAACTGCTGACCTCGCTCGAAAAGACCGGCGCGAAACTCATTCTGCTCGCACCGCCGCGGCACGAGTCGTTCGGCCCGCCGATGCCCGATCCCACGGAGGCGAACCGCCGCTTGCAGGCCACCTCCGCGTGGATCGCCGAAGTCGCGAAGAAGCGCGGCCACCGTTTCGTCGAACTTTTCGACTCCCTCGTGGCCCGCGGCCCGGACGAGCGCCTCACGGAAAATGGCATGCATCTCAACCGGCTCGGTTATCAGCGGATGGCGGAAACGGTGCTCCGCCAGCTCGGCGTCCAGGAGGACGGGCCGGGTGTCGTCGTGGCAGATGGCGGCAAGGCTCTCCAGTCCAGCCGGGCGCGGCTGAGCGGGGTTGAAACGACGAATCGCGGAGTTCGTTTCGACCTCACGACCGATACGCTGCCCACCCTCGCCTGGAGCACTCCGGCGCGTGTCGTCGCCGCGGGCGATGCGGCGCTGAAGATCGACGGGGAAGTCCGCCTCGAGGCCGGGGCCGAGGATTGGAGTAAGGGCGTTGCCATTTCCGCCGGCCCGGACCTCGATCAGGTCGAGGATTTGCGCCAGTTGATCGTCAAGAAGAACGAACTCTACCGCGCGCGGCTCCGCCCGCTCAACAAGACGTACATCTTTCTCTTCCGCCGCCACGAAATGGGGCACCTCGCCTATGAAATGGACGACTTCCAGCGGCTGGCGGAAGAACAGGAGGAGTTGATCGCCCGGCTCCGGGTGCCCCGGCCACACCGCTATGCCATCGAGCGGATCGATGAATGGAAATCACCGCGCAATTACCCGGACCACGAGGTTCCCAAGGACATTCCCACGCCGGATCCCGCCGCCGAATTGAAGGCGTTCACCCTCGCGGAAGGTCTCGAAATCAATCTTTTCGCCGCCGATCCGATGATCGCCAATCCGATCAACATGAACTGGGATTCGCGGGGACGCTTGTGGGTTTCCACCAGCACGACCTACCCCCACATCAAGCCGGGCCGCCCTCCGAACGACCGCATCGTGATTCTGGAAGACACCGACAATGACGGCCGCGCCGACAAGCACACGGTCTTCGCCGAAGGCCTGCTCGTGCCGCATTCGGTGATGCCGGTGAAAGGCGGAGCGTACGTGTGCAGCGCGACAGAGCTGCTCTTTCTCGCCGACGCCGATGGCGACGACGTGTCGGAGTCGCGGCGCGCGGTGTTTTCCGGCTTCGGCAATGCGGACGTGCATCACATGATCCACGGCCTGCGCTGGGCGCCGTGGGGCGACCTGCACATCACGCAATCCATCTACATCAATAGTTTCGTGGAAACACCGCACGGTCCGCGGCGCATGAATGGCAGCGGCATCTGGCGCTTCCGCCCCGAGACGCTCCAGCTCGACCCTCTCGCGCTCGGCATGATCAATCCGTGGGGCTTCGCCATCGATCGCTGGGGGCAATCCTTCGCCACGGACGGCGCGGCGGGACAGGGCCCGCACTACGTGTTCCCGGGAGTGGCCTTCAGCAGGGCGGTGGGTGCCCACCGGGTGCTCAAGGGCCTGATCCCCGGCAAACCCAATAACACCGGCGCCGAGTTTATCTCCGGCCGCCACTTCCCGGATCACTGGCAGGGCAGCATCATCGGCAATGATTTCCGCGCCAACCGCACGGTCCGCTACGAAATGAAGGCAAGCGCCAGCGGCTACACCGCCGCCGAGGTCGAGACCGTGCTGCACTCGAAACACCGCTCGTTCCGGCCCGTGGACATCAAGATGGGACCCGACGGCGCACTCTACATCGTCGATTGGTACAACGCGATCATCGACCACGGCGAAGTCGATTTTCACCACCCGCTGCGCGACAAATCGCACGGCCGCATCTGGCGTGTGACCGCCAAAGGCCGCCCGCTCGTCGAGCGACCGAAGATCCACGGCGCTCCGATCCCTGCTCTCCTGAACATGCTCAAAGCGCCCGAGCAGTACACCCGCGCGCAGGCAAACCGCGAACTCGCATCGCGGCCCGCTGAGGAGCTGGCGAAGCCGGTGCTGGATTGGATCGCCGCACTCGACACCGCCCACCCGGACTACGAGCAGCACCGCCTCGAGGGGCTCTGGGTGCTGATGACCCACCGCATCGAGCCCCCGGCGCTCGTCGAGAACATCCTGCGCTCGCCCGACCACCGCGCTCGCGCCGCCGCCGTCCGCGCTGTTTCGAACTGGAGATCGGAGGCCGGAAAGATCGACCGGCTCGGGCTGCTGACCAAGGCGGTCGAGGACGAACACGCGCAGGTCCGGCTGGAGGCCGTCAACGCCCTGCGCGGGCTCGGCACCCTCGAAGCCGCCAGCGCCGCCCTGCGCGCATTCGACCGCGAGCGCGACGACAATTTGAACTTCGCCCTCGAACTCACCGTCCGCGCCCTGCGCAACGTGTGGCTGCCCGCGCTGGAAACCGGCAAGCCCGTCTTCGACGGCAACGCCGCACGCCTGAACTTCGCGCTGCGCGAAGTCAACGACCCGCGCGCAGTCGGGCGCCTGCTTGAGATCGTGCAACGCGGCGGCCTGGAGGGCGAACAGCTCGCCAACGCCGCGCGCACCGTCGCCGCCCTCGGCACACCCGAGCACCTCGACGCGCTGCTCGCTCTGCCGCCTGCGCTGCTCCCCGCCGTCGCCGAAGGCGCGCGCTCCAACGCCGCCAAAGCCAGCCAGACCGCGCGGCTGATTGAATTGCTCAATGGCGACGCGGCCCTCGCCGCCGCCGCCGCCGAACTCTGCGGTCGCTGGGGCGTTTCCGCAGCCATCGACCCGATGGTAAAGCTGCTGCGCGAAAAGGACCTCCCCAGCGCCGCCGGGGCACTCGCCCGACTCGGCGCATTCGAGCACCTGAAAGCCATCAACACCCCGAACTCGATCGCCGCCTGGGCGTCGGCGCAGCCTGCCCAAGCCCTGCCCGCAGCCATCGCGAAGTTTTCCGAGCCCGTCGTCGCCGCCTACCTGCAACACACCGAAGGCCCCGCCGTGCTCGCCGGCTGGCTTGCCAACGTCAAAGTGCCCGAGGCTCTAGCCATCGCCGCCACGCGTCTCGCGCAAACTTCCGGGCGCGACGTCGCCCCGCTCATCGCCGCGCTCCAAACCGCCGGGAATCTCAAGACGGTCGGCTTGCAACTCACCCTGGAAGACCGCCGCACGCTCCTCGCCGACGCCGCAGCCAAAGGCGACGCCGCCCGCGGGCGGGACATCTACCACCGCAAGGAACTGCTCTGCACGACCTGCCACACCATCGACAACCAGGGCGGCCAACTCGGCCCCAACCTCTCCACCGTCGGCAGCTACATGACGCCCGAGTCGCTCCTCGAGTCGCTGCTCAACCCCAGCACCGCCATCAAGCAGGGCTACGAAACCATCCTTCTGACCACCAAGGACAATGCCGTTGTGACGGGCTTGCTGCAGCGGAAAACCGGCGATGCCCACCTGCTCCGCGATCCCGCCGGCAACATCGTATCCATCCCGAACAGCAACATCGCCAAGATCGACACCAGCTCCGTCTCGCTGATGCCCCCCGGCCTCACCGCCTCCCTCCGCCGCGACGAACTCATCGATCTCATGCGCTTCCTCACATCGAGAGGAAAGAAAGACGAACCGGCCAAGTAGTGGGAATCCCGAGATCGCGCTCTCGCTCCGCGACACCCCCGCCGCTCATCTCGATCTCCGTCCTCGGCGCGCCCGCGATTCCGGATTTCGAAACGCAAATCATCGCCGTAATCGAGGGGCGGCGAGACGTTTGGAATATTCATACATCACTTTTGTGCGCGCATTTGAGCAAATCCCAACAAAAATGTTGCTTCGCGCTCATTACGCGCACAAAGCAACCACCACGCACCTCCAACCCCGGGATATTCCAACATTTTTGTCGGATATAAAGCTGGTGACAAACAAACAAATCTGTCGATAAACTCCCTGTTCGCCCAAACCAACAGCGTCCATCACTATGACTACAGACAGACCCCATCAGCGGAAAGGAGCGTTAAGCAATGCCCATGTAGGACGAGAGTTTGAGGGAGTCGCGCAAGATTGCTTGGCTAAGGAGGGGATTGGCGTCACACCCAATTTCAAGATGCGGGTTGGCGTCAGAGGTAAGACCAAGGAACATGGATTCGACTTGGGATCGGCCGAGCCGCTCGTGGTTGTCGAGTGCAAGAGCCATACATGGACAGAGGGCGATAAAGTTCCGAGTGCTAAGATGACCACATGGAACGAAGCCATGTATTACTTTTCACTGACCCCAAGCCTAGCGAGACGGATTCTTTTCGTTCTTCGCTCAGAGCGTCAGTCATCTGGCGAGTCGTTGGCCGACTATTATATTCGCACATACAGCCATCTTATTCCAGAGGGCGTAGAGATTTGGGAGTATTCTGAGGATACCCGAAGACACCAGATTCACAGGCCATGACTTCCACGACCACAGCCGAAACAAGGGCGAACAAGGCGCGGCTGGACAACCGCTGGGGCTGCTCTGTCGGCCAAGCTTTCCGTAACTTTAACCCGCCATCCCGTTTCGAAGCTTACCCCCGCCCCAGCGGTGCCAGCGCTTAAACGTTCGGCGACTCCGCACATCTTCCTTGAAAACCACCTTCCGAGCCTTATGTCTTGCCGCCTTCCTGGCGGCTTCGTCCATGCACGCTGGAGAGCCGCACGCGCAATCGCTGACGGACTATCGGGCGGAACTGAAAACTTGTCGTGACGAGCATGGCGGTGCCCGTGAGCTGCCCGACGTGAAGTTCTTCCTTTTCGGAATGGGCGCGCGCACCAAACTCCTTTACCGCGACGGCATCCTTTTCGACGCAAGAAGTGGGCGTGAATTGCAAAGGTGGAAGGTGCGCCGGGAAATCATTGTGCCGCCGGACTACACCGTTTGGATAGAGACTGAGGATGGCGGCTCGCTCACGCTGCGAGAGGATTCTGAGGCCGTGTGGATCGAGCAGGGCGGACAGCGCACAGCACTGGACGGAACCCGATCGCCGGTGAATCTGCCGGACTTCAAAGGGAAAAGATTCCCGCGCGTGCTGCGCGTCCTGCATCAAGAGTTGCTCGTCAACATCACCGAGGCCGGGCCGGTGCCGAACTTCTTCGTCTATGAAAAGCCTTGGTATCGAGACGCTGCGATGATGGCGCTGGCATTCAAGGAGACGGGCAACCTTGAACTGCTGAAGCCGTGGATTCTCGGCCTCCGCGAACCATTTGATCGGAACAACAAGGGCGAGACAGAGGCGGACAATCTGGGGCAGGCCCTCTTTCTCATCTCGCTTGTCTCCGACAAGAACCACCCGCTCGTGCCCAAGGTGCTCGCCGAAGTGCCGCGCTTCGAGAAAAGCGATGCCACGGGCAAATACATCCTCGGTCGTTCCGATTTCGCCGACCACCCCGTCTATCAGACCAAATGGCTGAAATACGGCCTGCGCGCCCTCGGCCTGCCCGACCCCTACATCGTCCCCAAAGTTGCCGACGGCTACAGCGCGCTTTTCTGGATGGACTACCGGGAGCAACACGTCGCTGGAAAAGACAGCGACGACCGCGGCCGGTATCCGTATCTCGGCTGGGCCTGCGACCATTTTCACGGCACCAAAAAAAGCCCGTTGAGCAATCGCGACTACCCGCTGACGTGGGAAGAGCGCGCCAGCGAAGCTCGCTACGAGGGTCTTAAGCTTGTCTCCCCCGCTCTCGTTAAAATCCGCAACTCCCCACCGCACACCTGGCATGCCGCCGAGGCATTCTTGCTCCTTCTATCGGAGCAAGCCCCGTTGCCTCGTTGAGCATGAAAACCAAGTCGCCTAACAAAATCACCAGAGCGAACGCGGGCGGGCCCCGTCAGTTGTCATTGCGGACGCGCTGGGTCGCCCGCGTCGCTCAGTTCTGTCGTTCCGTCTCGCTGATGCCCCCCGGCCTCACCGCCCCCCTGCGCCGCGACGAACTCATCGATCTGATGCGCTTTCTGACATCGATGGGAAAAAAAGACGAACCGGCAAAGTAGCGGGAACCTCGAATCCCACGGGCGTTATTATAAACGAGTCCGCGATTACGAGGCGAGATGCGGCGTTGTGCAAAGCGGTCGGCACCGAGTGTCCGGAGGGACGTAAGAAACTTGCGGTGGCGTAAGCCTGTGGAGTTTCTGCATTTTTCCGAACCGCAGAGCGGTTCCCCATCAATAGCCGGGGGTCGCAGACCCCCGGTAACACGAGAGAAACGAATCTACCCCGGAGGGGTAGCCCCATGCATCCTGCCCGTCCGCATAGTCATGCGGGTGGTGATGGGTACGCGCCCCCCGCATGGGGGAACCCCTCCGGGGTTCAACGTGTTCGCCGAGAATTCCGGGGGTGTCGTTCGTTGCTCACGACACCCCCGGCTACTCACGGGAAACCCTCCGGGGTTCAAATCGCGGACTCACATTTAATCACTACCCTGTGCGCGTGGCTCACGCAGGGCGCCCAGAGGCACCGGATGCATTCAGCCAGCCATCCACCCAGAGGTGTTTCCGGCGGGTCGCCGGAAACTGCACCCGAGTCGGGTGCTCCACCCGAAAGGGCCGCGCTTCGCGCGGCGTTCCTGCTGTGTGATCGTATAAATCGTATTACTTTGCGAACCAAGGCTTCGCAAACGGGCTCGTGGTAAAAAAATCCAGGAGCGCCGCGGCGACCTTCGCCCGCGCGGGCGTGCCGGGATGCGTGCCGTCGGCGGCGAAGTCGCCCGGCGCGTAGCTGAGGCCGCCGTCCTTGTTCGGGGTTTCGCCGTTCGCCCAAATGTATGGCCCCCACAACAGCACCGGCGCGTCCTTCAGCCCGCCTTTGATCTGCTCCTCGATGAGCCACCGGACGGCAAACGCGCTCTCATACGCGTAGGGCTCCGGGTTCAGCGCGGACTTCGCGTTGCCGGCGTAGATGCGGCTGCTGAAATAGACGGCGCGCAGATTCGGATATTTTTGTTTCGCGATGCCGACGATGTCGCGCAGACGGTCGCGCAGGCGTTCGGTCTCCGCGGGGAATCCGTTGCGCGGACCCTTGAGCGCCTGCTTGATCCAGACCGCCTGCACCTGCGCGGGCGAGACTCCGCTCGCGCCGAGGCGCTGTTCGGCGACGGCCCAAGTCCGGGAATCTGCCTTCGACCACGAATCGCCATCCATGCCGCCCTGCGCCGCGTCCACCACCGTGACATGCGCGGCTTTTTGCGGTGCGGCTGCTGCTTTTTGAACGAACGCGCTGAACTCCTGTGTCGTGTTCGACATGCCGATGCTCATCAGGACGACCTTCCCATCCGCCGCCGGCCGGCCGTCGCGGTCGAGCGGTTTGATTTCCGCGACCGCCCTGGCTGCCCGCGTGGCATGCGACGGAGGCGGCTCGTTTTTTCCGCCGCCATAAAGCCCGCCCGTCTCGCCGTGGTATTCGCCTTTCAGCTCCGTCAACGGGACGAGGTTCGGCGGCGGTTTCGGAGGGGCATCGGCGCGCGGCCCGGCCTGCCCTTTGGCGCGCTGGCGCCTCGCCTCGTCGTAGTATTTCTGCTCCTCGGGCGAAAGTTTTTCACCCGCCTGCGCGCGACGATGCAGGTCGCGGGCTTTGTTCCAGTCAATCGCCTGCTCCTGCGCGAGAGCGGCGACGGCAGACACGAAAATTACGGACAGCAGCTTCATGAAACGCATGAACACCGCGACTCATGGTGAGTCGCAAAAAAATACAAAAAGATGAGGCGCAGGTGCAAAAAATCCGGGGTTCTCTTCCTTATTTCGGCCAGCGAAGATGTTTGTGGAGGAAGTCGAAGGTGCCTTTGCCGTTGATCGTGTGCGGGCCGACGAAGGTTTCCATCTCGCAGCGGTCGCCGATGCGGAGCCGGGCGGAGTAGAGGAAGTTCACCTTGGCAAATTCCCACGCGACGGTTTCATCCGGCGCCACGCCGTCGAAATGCCCGCGCTCGACCATGAAGGGGCGCGGGGCGATCAGCGCTGCCATCTCGGCGTAGTTAAAGGTGCTGCCGAGATCGAACTCGAAGATTTCATACTCGCCGCCCCAGACATAGCTGTAGCGACCGGCCGTGCCCGCGGTGGCGGCGTTCTTGCCGACCCATTCGTTGAAGTCGGCGGAGCAGATCGAGAGGACGTAATCCGGGACGAGCGGCGGGATTCGCATGGCCGACTTGCCGCCGTAGCTCAGGCCGTAGAAGGCGATCCGCTGCGGGTCCACGCCGGGCAGAGTCTTGAGCCAGTTCACGATCTGCTGATGCTGCGGCACGATCGTCGAGAAGAGCGTTTTCTTGAGCGGGTTGCTCTTGCGCTGGAGGGTGCGGAAGCGGTCGGTGAAAATGTAGAGATTCTGCGGCGAGAAGGTGATGAACCCGCGGTCGGCCAGCTTTGCGGCGAAGTCGTGGTAGTACTGGCTGTTGCCGGTGACCACATCCTGCGGGCGTCCTTCCAACCCATGCTGGCAGACGACCACCGGACGTTTCTCGTCCGGCTTCAGATCGCGCGGCAAAAGCAGGATGCCATAGGCGATGACCTCGGGAAACACATCCAGCACGACTTCATAGCCCACCCATTTTTCTGACTCATGGCTCTTGCGGGTGCGGACGTTTGCGGGGAGCAGCGGCAGGTCGAACCGGCCCACGACTTCCTCGGCGAAATGGTTGCGATACCACTCGGCGCTTTTCACGTAGGCCTCCAGCGAGCCGGTGTCCAATTTCTTCATGAACTCGCGGCGAACCTCGGGGCTCTCAGTCAGCAGCCGCTGGTTGTGCTGGTCAATTTCCCGGAGCTGTCGGAGTTGCCGTGCGGCAGCATCTGCCATGGGACGCACCGTTTTTGGAGCAATGGAGTTGGTTGCCAGTTCCGTCTTCGGCGCTGCGGCGTTGAGGAAAGCAATCAGCGCTGGCTCGCTGCCGAAAGGCCCGGTGCCGTTGCCGCTCACGACGAGTTCGATGGGGGCCGCCGGCTTGAGTTCGGCGACGAGACCGCGGGCGCGATCCACTTCCTTTTTCACCATCTCAAGCGGCGGCGTACGCAGGCGTCCCGGTGCGCCGCCGTCGCCGGTGGTCAGCACGAGTTCAGGCCCCTTGGCGGCCTCGATGACCAGCTTGCGCGGGGCGATCATGGCCGCCAGCTCGGCATCGCCAAACTGCTCCAGCAAACCGAACACATTGCGGTCAATCGGCTCTTCCCAGAGATGATTGCGATCCTCGAAATATCCGCTCACGCCGACCACGCCGATGCGCTGATCGAGCGCCCCGGCGTAGAGGGCGAGGAGTCCGCCTTCGCCCCAGCCGATGACGCCGATGCGACGCTTGTCGGCTCCCCTCGCATACCAATCCACTGCCGCCAGGACTTTCTGCACCTCGTAACCGATCAGGTGGCGTCCGAGTTCAAAGGCCGAGCTGTAAAGAAACTGGCGGGCGGTGATCCGGCTGCGTCCCAAGTGCGGACCCCGGCTGCGATCAATGAGCACCGGGATCAGCACGCGACATCCGCTCTCGGCCAAGCGGCGCGCATACTGCGACTCGACAGGCACGCCTTCCTGCAAGCCGCAGATTTGTTCCGGCGTCTGGCCGGCATCGGGGATCGCGACCACATCGGCCACTGGCTCACGGCCCGTGGGCGTAAGCAGCAGGCCCTCGCCGTGGACATTGCCAAACGCGGGCCAGCGCACGGCGCGGATCTCGTAATTGGCACCCTGCCCGACGAGCACCGGCTGATCCACGCCAGCCACAACCTGCATGTCGGGCGCGGACACCCGCGCATCCCGCACCCCGAGGATTTGCGCCAGCCGCTGGCGGTTCGGCGCGAGAGAGAGGGCATACTTTTCCGGCGAGGAAAAATCGCGCTTCCAGAACCGCGCGCGTTTTTCCACGGACAGTTCTGTTTCGCGGAGGAGAAACCTGTCCGTGCCGGCGACGAGTTGGGAGGCGATGTCACCACCGATGGTCAGCGGCTGCGTGCCGGCGAGCGGCGCGGTGTCCACGGGCTGGCCAAAGTCGGGCCCGGCCTTGGCGGCGAACTGCTGCGCGAGTTTCGCGCGACCGGCGGCGTCCATGTCGGCGGGCCATTGCGCCCATGCGAGATCGTCGCCCGTGCGAAACTCCCATGTCCCGCCAAGTTTCAGAATTCCTTTGGCGCAACTCAGCCTCAACGATCCCGTGGAAATCCCCCCGGCCCCGCCGCCATCCCAGACGCGCACCGCCAGCAGATTCCAGTCGCCCCCGCGCACCCGCTCAGGCGCCAGGGTGTACTGGCGCGCTTCCTCCGAAGCAGTTCGGAAGGGCTGCACCGTGCCCCTGCCGCCGACCTTTGTGCCATTGAAAAACGCCTCGTCGCAGTCATCAATCTGGCCGAGATCCAAGGCCAGCGATTCCCCCTGCCAGTCCGCCGGGATCCGGACAAAGCAGCGATACCACGCGTAACCGTCATGCGCTTCCACCACACCGCCGAAACTTTTTTCCCAAAACCCCGGCACCCGCAAGGGCTGCCAGTCCTTGTTCTCCGCCGCGATGGAAGAAAAAACCGGGATGGCAAATATCCCGACCAGTTGGACGATGAGGCGCTTGATCATTGGATTTACAGGAGGTTCCGAACCGGCAGGCTAAGGTGCGCCCATTTGAGGTCAAGGTTGCTGCTGGAAGGCACTCACACCGGCGGGGCAGCGGGCGTATCCGCAGATCTCCGCTTTTGCCCGCTTACGCGAGGGCCGGCTTCACCACTTCGCCATGCACGTCGGTGAGGCGGAAGTAACAGACCGCCACCGACTTCGCCGCCACCATGTCCGCCCAATCTCGCCGCTGCTTCGCGAACTTGCCCTGGGAGGGAATCGGCCCCCGCATCTTTCGCCCAAGCAATCGCACACCCGGGGGTCATTGCTCTACCGTACAGGCAACCACATTCCGTCCATGAAAAAACTGCTTGCCCTCGCCCTCACCAGCGCGCTTCCCGCCTTCGCCGCAGAGAAGAAGCGCGTCATCGTCTGTTATCGAAACCGGAATCATTCTTGCCGCAACCTTCCGATGACACGTCTCGCGATCTTTTGCCTGCTGTTGTTTCTCGCCGCGGCGACTGTGCTGGCTCAGGAGACCGATCCCATCCGTGAGGCTCTGACCAGGGCCATCCAGAATCACAAGGCTGCCACGGTCTCTGCGAAAGCTGTGGTGACGGGCGAGATCGACGCCAGGATCAAAGCCACAGCGGCGACAGGAAATCTGGACGCGGTGCTAAAGCTCGTTGCGGAAAAGAAGGCGTATGACGCGGATGGCACCCTGCCCGCATGGCTGGCCGCGGTTCCGCAGTTGAAGAACCTCCCGAAGTCTCTCGCGGAAGCCGATGCCCAGCTCAGAGCCGCGTACAAGAACGCCGAAATCGCCTATACGAAGGCGCTGGAGTTGGACAAGGCCGACGCGGTTCGCGCCGAATTCAAGACACATCTTGGAACCCTGCCCGCCTCGCCGGACATCGCGCGACAAGTGGTCACGGACAAGCCGGTGAAAATGCAGATACCCGGCGCCGCGAAGGTGTTCAGGGGGCATCATTATTTGTTCGTCACCGAGAAGAAAACATGGCGCGAGGCAAAGAAGGCTTGCGAAGACGTGGGCGGTCATCTCGTGACAATCTCGAGCAAGGAAGAGAACGAATTCGCGTACAAGCTGACGACTGGATACACATGGATTGGGTGTACGGACGAGGAAAAGGAAGGCGATTGGAGATGGGTTACAGGGGAAAGATTCTCTTACAAGAATTGGAGGCCAGGGGAGCCCAATGATACCGGCGGAAGCGAAAATTACGCAGTCTTTTTTGATACGGCGATGACTTGGAACGATGGGGGCTCCGACAGTCTCTGCTACATCTGTGAGTGGGATCGCTGATTTCTTCGCGACCGTGCGGTCGAATAGGCAGGCACCTTTGCACGAGCCTGTCTCCATTCAGCCGCCACTGGTCGGCGTATGGATCGTCCGCACGAAATCAGGAAATAAGAGCCGCGGCTGATAGTGGCGCAGGCGGGGCGGGTTCCAGACCTTAGGGACACGGCCATAAATAACTCGCCAGTTCACGGATCCGGCGGGCGGGCGCGGCTCGCCGACTTTGCGGCTGGATGCGGAGAAGAAGCGCGTCAGCGTGCTGACTATTAGTCCGTCACTTTATTTCCGCGTCACTTTATTTCCGCGCCAGGATGGAGCGGACGACTTTCCCGGCGACGTCGGTGAGGCGAAAGTCGCGGCCTTCGGTGCGGAAAGTGAGGCGCTCGTGGTTGATGCCCATCTGGTGGAGGATGGTGGCGTGGAGGTCGTGGACGTGGACGGGGTTCTCGGTGGTGTGATAGCCGAACTCGTCGGTCGCGCCGTAGGTGATTCCCGGTTTCATGCCGCCGCCGGCGAGCCACATGGTAAATCCGTGCGGGTGGTGGTCGCGGCCCCAGGTTTTCCCGGCCACCTGCGCCACGGGAGTGCGTCCGAATTCTCCTCCCCAAATGACGAGGGTGTCTTCCAGCAGGCCGCGTTGTTTGAGGTCGGTGAGCAGTGCGGCGGTGGGCTGGTCGGCGGCGGCGCACTGGCGCTTGTGCTCCTTGTCCATGTTCGTGTGGGAATCCCAGCCGCGGTCGTAGAGCTGGACGAAGCGGACGCCACGCTCGACGAGGCGGCGGGCGAGCAGGCAGTTGCGCGCGTAGGACGGTTTCGCGGGGTCGGCTCCGTAGAGTTTCAGAATGTGGGCGGGTTCGTCCTTGATGTCGGCAAGTGCGGGCACGCTGGCCTGCATGCGAAAGGCGAGTTCGTAGGAGGCGATGCGCGAGGCGATCTCGGGGTCGCCCAGCACATCGCTCTGGCGGCGGTTCATCCACTGCAGCATGTCGAGTTCGCGGCGGCGGTCGGCGGCGGTGACGCCCGGCGGATTGTCGAGGTGCAACACGGGCGCGCCGATGTTGCGGAACGGCACGCCCGCATGGCGCGAATCGAGAAAACCGTTGCCCCAAAAGCTCTGGAGCAGCGGCTGGCCGTCGCTGGAGCCGGAGGTGAGCACGATGTAGGCGGGCAGGTCGCTGTTCTCCGAGCCGAGGCCGTAGGAAAGCCACGCGCCGAGCGTGGGTCGGTCGCCGAGCAGCGTTCCGCAGTTCATGAAGTTCACGGCGGGATCGTGGACGTTCGTGTCCGTGTGCATCGAGCGGATGACAGTGAGTTCGTCGGCGACTCTGGAAAGATGTGGCAGCAGCTCGGAGATGACCGTGCCCGACTGGCCGTGCTTTTGAAACGTGTAGGGGGAACCTTTCAGCTTCGGCGTGCCGCGGATCAGCGCGAACTGCTGGTGATTTTTCAGCAGCTCCGGCGGAATGGTCTGGTCTTCGAGTTCGTTGAGCTTCGGCTTCGGGTCGAACAAATCCACGTGCGACGGCCCGCCCGCCATGAACAGGAAGATGATGCGCCTGGCTTTCGGCGCGAAGTTGGGAAGGACCGGCAGTCCGCTGGACGCGAGCAAATCGGGCTTCAGCAGCGACGCGAGCGCGAGCGCGCCGAGGCCGCCGGCGGACCGTCCGAGGAAGGCTCTGCGCGAGAGCGAGGCGTTGAGAGCAGAGAGCGGCGTCATGGCCTGGTGAGAGTTTCGTCGAGATTCATTAGCACGGTCGCGACGCTCGTCCATGCAGCGGTGTGGTCGTCCGCATGGCGTTTCGATTGCTCGTCGATGAACGCGAGAAACCGGGCGCGTTCTTCGTCGTCGGGCTTGCGGCAGAGACAAAGACGGAACGCGAATTCCAAACGCGCGGCGTTGTCTCTCGGAGCTTCGCCGAGGATGCGCTTGGCGAAGGAGCCGGCTGCTTCGACAAAGATGGGATCGTTGAGCGTCACAAGCGCCTGCGTCGGGAGGTTTGCGGTGATGCGGCGCGCGGTGCAGACGGCGCGGGACGGAGCGTCGAGCAGTTCCATCGTCGGGTGCAGCGCCATGCGCCGCCAGTAGATGTAGAGGCTCTTGCGGTGGAGATCGTCGCCGCTGCTGGCGGTCCATTTTCCCGGCAGGTCACGATCTTCCCAGTAGCCCACCGGCTGTGGCGGAAAGACACTGCGCCCGCCGCCGCCAGGCTTGAGCAGTCCGCCCAGCGCCAGCGCCTGATCGCGGATTTGCTCGGCGAGCAGGCGCACCCGCGGCATGCACGCGAGCAGGCGATTCTGCGGATCGCGCGAGGCGAGCTGCGGCGGAATGCGCGCCGCCTGGCGATACGTCGCCGAAGTCACGATGAGGCGGTGCATCGCCTTCATGTCCCAGCCGGACGCGACAAACTCGCTCGCGAGCCAGTCGAGCAATTCGGGATGCGTAGGCGGCTCGCCTTGCAGGCCGAAGTCCGTCGGCGTGCGCACAAGGCCGTGGCCAAAGTAGCCCTGCCAGAAACGGTTCACCACGACCCGCGCGACGAGCGGGTTTTTCCCATTCACCAGCCAGCGTGCGAACTCCAGCCGGTTGCCTGGCTGCCCGGTTTCGCCGAGAAGAAACGCCGGAACTCCCGGCGACACTTTCTCTCCACGCGTCAGAAAATTTCCCCGCACATGGATGAACGTCTCGCGCGGCTCCGCGCGCTCTTTCATCACCGGCACCGACACACTTTTCTTGTCAGGCAATTCGAGTTTCAAATGCGGCCCGCCCTGCGCGAATGCCTCGCCGGAGTGCTCGATGTTGTTGAAAAGTGCGAAGAGCCGGTAGTAGTCCGCCTGCGACCAGGGATCGAACTTGTGATCGTGACATTCCGCGCAGCCCACCGTGAGACCGAGCCACACGGTGCCCGTCGTGTTCACGCGATCCACGACCCCCTTCAGCCGGTATTCCTCCACGGGATACGTGTTCCCTTTCGCCTGCGGCGCGTTGCGGTGAAAGGCGGAAGCGATCTGCTGATCCGTGGTCGCATTCGGCAAACTGTCGCCGGCGAGCTGCTCGATGGTGAACTGGTCGAAAGGCTGATTGCGCTGAATCGCCGCGATCACCCACTCGCGGAACGGCCAGATGTCGCGCGTCTTGTCGTCGGCAAAGCCGCGCGTGTCTGCATAGCGCGCCAGATCGAGCCAGTCCTGCGCGCGACGCTCGGCGTAATCTCGCGTGGCCATCAGCCGGTCCACG
Source organism: Prosthecobacter debontii (assembly GCA_945861385.1). GTDB lineage: Bacteria > Verrucomicrobiota > Verrucomicrobiia > Chthoniobacterales > Chthoniobacteraceae > SXWH01. The sequence continues at coordinate 10,162 of CAMAUI010000014.1, read as the reverse complement.
ACACGCTCGTAGGCTTCCGGCGCGGAGTCCGCGAGGAAAGTGTCCGTTTCCGCGACCGTCGGCGGCAGACCCGTGAGATCGAGCGTCACGCGCCGGATGAGCGTCGTGCGTTCCGCCTCCGGCGAAGGCGAAAGCCCGTCCTGCTCCAGCCGCGCGAGGATGAACCGGTCCGCCGGATTGCGCGGCCAGTCCGCCTTTTTCACCGCCGGCAACTCCGGCTTCCGCGGCGGCACGAACGCCCAGTGCTGCTCGTAACGTGCGCCCTCAGCGATCCAGCGTCCGAGCACCTCACGCTGCGCAGGCGTCAGCACTTTGTGACTCTTCGGCGGCGGCATCGCCTCGTCCTTGTCGCTCGTGTTGATCCGCGCCCACACCTCGCTCTTTTTCAAATCTCCCGGCACCACCGCCACGGCCCCGCTCTCCGTCTTTCCGTAAGCACCCTCCCGCGTATCCAGCCGCAACTCCGCCTTCCGCTGCCTCACATCCGGCCCGTGGCAGGAGAAACACTTGTCCGCCAGAATCGGCCGCACGTCGCGGTTGAACACCAGCTCACCCGCAAAAAGCGGAGTCAGAGCGGCGAACAGAATTGCCGCAGAGGTTGGGACGCGAACAGACAGCATGGACAGGGTGCAACGGTGATTCCCGCGGCGCGGAATTCTTGGGTCTTCGCGTGCGGAAACAAACAACTCGCAGACTGGAGCGAGCCCGGCCGCCGGGCAAGGGGCAGGCATACCGATTTTTGCTCCCAGCGGGGGCCCAGAAATTAGCCGGTGGTGGAAGGAGCGCAGCGACTGGAACCACGCCATCGAAAGTCTCGCGGTATCCACCCGACTTGGGGCATCCCGCTTTGAGCCCCCAGCGGGGGCCGAGATATTAGCCGGTGGTGGAAGGAGCGCAGCGACTGGAACCACCGGTTGCGTCAAGAGACGCCAGCGCCCCGGAGGGGGCGCGAGAAGCGGACGAATCCCGCCAGCCCGTCACCAAAGGTAGCGTTCGTCGTATTCGACAAGTCCGCGTTTCAGCATCGCCAAATACTCCTCCTGAAACGTCTGCGTCTTGTGGTGTTCCTCCTGATTGAGGACGTAGCTCCTCACGGCTTCGATGTGGGATGCACCGACGGTGAATCCCCCGTAGCCCTCCTGCCACTGGAACGACGGCAAACGCAGTTCCCGGTGAATCCACCCCGACGATTCGCTTTTCAATTCGCGCATCACATCCGCCAGGCAGTGAGTGGCGCGCAAGCCGGCGAAGACGTGAATGTGGTCTGTAGTTCCGCCGACTGCATGGGCGACACCGTTCATTCCGCGAATCGTGCCGCCGAGGTATTCATGGATGCGGCACCGCAGGTCCGCGGGCATGGACGGTTCACGGTTCTTTGTACTGAAGACAAGATGGTAATGCAGGGAAAGGTGAGTCGAAGGCATTCCTCATGTTTCTCGCGCTCCTGCCGGAGCGCAATCCGTTCGATCCGCGAGTCCGGTGGTTCCGCTCGTGCCTCGCTCCACCACCGGCTAATTTCTCCCGAGCCTCCGGCTCGAAGCGGCATGTCCGCCACACTCGCCCTTGCGGTTCTCGTTCCCTCCCCGCTCACGCGAGGACCGGCTTCACCACTTTCCCATGCACGTCGGTGAGTCGGAAATAGCGCCCCTGGAATTTGTAGATCAGCCTTTCGTGATGGACGCCGAGGAGGTGCAGCATGGTGGCGTGGAGGTCGTGCACGTGGACGGCACCCTCGACGATGTTGTAGCCGTAGTCATCGGTCTTGCCGATGACGGTGCCGCCTTTCACGCCGCCGCCGGCGAGCCAGAGGCTGAAGCAGCGCGGGTGATGATCGCGGCCGTAATTATTGGCCGATATTTTGCCCTGGCAGTAGGCGGTGCGGCCGAATTCGCCGCCCCACACGACGAGCGTGTCGTCGAGCAGTCCGCGGCGTTTGAGATCGGTGATGAGCGCAGCTGAGGCCTGGTCGGTCTGTTTGCATTGGCGCGAGATGCCACCCACGACATCGCCGTGCTGGTCCCAGCCCTGGTGGAAAAGCTGGATGAAACGGACATCGCGCTCGATGAGCCGGCGCGCGAGCAGGCAGTTCGCGGCGTAAGTGCCGGGCGTCTTGCTGTCGGGTCCGTAGAGCTTGAAAGTTTCCTCGGTTTCGCCGGAGAGATCGGTCGCCTCGGGTACGCTGGTCTGCATGCGGAAAGCCATCTCGGCCTGCGCTACGCGGGCGTCGATTTCGGGGTCGAGCTGCTGTTCGGCCTGGTAGCCGTTGAGTTTGCCGAGCGCGTCGAGCATGTCGCGGCGCACGTGCGGCGAAACGCCCTCGGGATTGGTGAGGTAAAGCACCGGTTCCTTGCCTGCGCGAAACTGCACGCCCTGATGTTCGCTGGGCAGGAAGCCCGCGCCCCACAACCGCGAGTAAAGCGGCTGGTCGCGCGAGGCATTTTTCGACACGAGCACGATGAACGCCGGCAGGTTGTCGTTGAGCGTGCCGAGGCCGTACGAAGCCCACGCGCCCATCGAGGGCCGTCCGGGCACCTGGTTCCCGGAGCAGAAAAAGGTGATCGCCGGATCGTGGTTGATCGCCTCGGTGTGCATGGTGCGGATGAGGCAGATGTCGTCGGCGATTTTCTGCGTGTAGGGCAGCGTGTCGCAGATCTCCATGCCGCAGCGGCCGCTCTTGGTGAAGTTCGCAAACGACCCGGCCATCGGCAGCAGGCTTTGGTTGCCGCTCATCGTGGAGAGCCGCTGGTTGCCGATGACTTCCTTCGGCAGCGCCTTGCCGTGGCCCTCGCGCAGCACGGGTTTGAAATCGAACGTCTCCAGATGCGATGGGCCGCCGGCTTGGAAAAGGTAAATCACCCGCTTCGCTTTCGGCGCGTGGTGCAGCGCGCCGAGCACGCCGGGCTGGGCTGCGGCGCGGGCGTCCGGGCCGAGCAGTTTCGCCATCGCGAGCGAACCGAGGCCGAGGCCGACATTACCGAGGAAATGCCGGCGCGTGGAGCGCATGAGATCGTCGTAGGTGGGCTTCATAAGTGGTCAGCGGTTGGTGATGGCGGCGTCGGAGGTGAGCAGCGTGGAGCAGACGATGGTCATCGCGGCGAGCGTGGGATTTTCCTCGCCGCACACGGCTTTGGCCGCGGGCTTGTCGGCGGTGTAACGCTCGAGTTGCCGCGCGTGGAGTGCGCGGAGGGCGGCCATTTCCGGCGCAGCCGCGGGGCGCGAAGTGAGCAGCAGAAACGCGCGCTGCATTTGCGCCTCGGCCGCGTCCGGCTGTTCCTTGATCGCCCGCCTCGCGAGCTGCCGCGCACATTCGAAGAAGCCCTGGTCGTTGAGGAAAATCAGCGGTTGCAGCGGCGTGTTGGTCGTCAGGCGGCGCGGCTGGCAGATCTCGCGGCTGCCGGCATCGAGCATGAGCATGCTCGGCGGCGGCGCGGTGCGTTTGCGGAACGTGTAGAGGCTGCGGCGGTAGAGGCCCTCGCCCGTGTCGGGCTTGTACTCACCACCCGACGCGCCCGACTCCGACCACACGCCCGGTGGCTGCCACGGCTTGACGCTCGGGCCACCGATCTTTTCCACCAGCAGGCCTGCGGCGAGCAGCGCGTGGTCGCGGATCGCTTCGCCCGCCAGCCGGTACGACGGCCCGCGCGAAAGCAGCGCGTTCTTTGGGTCCTTCTCGCGCTTCTCCTTCGTGCTCGCCGACGACTGCCGGAACGCTGCGCTCATCACGATCCGCTTGAGCATCTGCTTCACGTCCCAGCCGGTCCGCGAAAAATCGTGCGCCAGCGTGTCGAGCAGTTCCTGGTGCGACGGCGCATCGCCCTGCTGGCCGAAGTTCTCCTGCGTGGCCACGATGCCGGTGCCGAAGCATTGCATCCAAAGCCGGTTCACCGCGACGCGCGCGACGAGCGGATTGTTCGGGTCCGTCATCCACTGCGCGAGGCCGAGGCGGTTCTTCGGTGCCTTGGCGTCGAACGGCATGATCTCGGTCGGCGGCGCGGGCTGCACCGGACGCTTCAAGTCCGGCGAGGCGTAGTCGCCGCGTTTCAGAACGTAAAACTGCCGGGGCCGCGGCGACTCTTTCATCACCATGATGAGCGGGAGCCGGGCGAGATAATCGTCCTCCAGATTCTTGCGCGCCGCGATCACGGCCTGCCGGGCCTTGGCGTTCTCCTCATCCACGCGCGCCAGCCAGTGCTCGCGCACCGCCGCCTTCGCGACCGCGTCACCGGACTTGGCCGCTTTCAGCGTCGCGTCGAGCGTGGGCTGATGCAGGTCCGCGACTTCCAGCGGCGAGAGCGCCTGGCGGAAAATCTTCAGCTCGTCCATGAGTCCATTCGCAAAACCCCGGTCGTCGCGCGGCCTCGCGCCCAGCCGCATGGTGTCCGTCGCGATGTTCTTATCGAGATGATCGTAGCGCACCACCGTGGCCACCGGCTGGCCGTCGTAGTAAATCCTCAGCCCCGCCGCTGTGGACGAGCCGTCATAAGTCACCGTCACGTTCACCCATTTGCCCACGGGGAAATCCTGCTGCGTCTCTACCGAAGCCGCGCAGCCGGGCCACAGGTGGATGCAGCTCCAGCGCAGCTTGCCGTTTTCCATGAGCAACTCGAAACCCGCCGCATCCGCCATCTGCGAAAACAGCCCCGGCCCCGTGTGTAAAATGACCGCACGCTCCTTCCGCTCCGGCGAGAACAGCCGCAGCGCAACGCTCAGCTCGTGATGCCGCGTGATGCCTTTCACCCCGCCGAGTTGCAACACCGTGTCGCCGTCGAATTGCATCGCGCCGCCCACCGCACCCGGCACCGCCGTGAGCTGCCCGCCGGAGACAGACCCAGCCGCGGCATTCGTCACCGCGTTCGGCATTTTTCCGCCCGCCACCGCATCCAGCGGAAAGTGATCCGAGGGCGAGGGTGCAGCGATAGAATTCGTCGCGGCGAGCCATTGCTGGAACGCGGCGTCCCGAGTGGCCGGCACAGCCTTGGCCGCCGTCAGCGCGGCGTTCAGCGCGGCCTGGCGTTTCTCAATTTCCGCCATGTGCTCCGGCTTGGTCAGGCGCATGGAAGGCTCCGGCGCCGTCGTTGACAGCGAGAAGGGAGTCAGCCCGCACTCATCCACCCGCCCGAACATCGCGGCCATGCGGTAATAGTCCGTCTGCGGCAGCGGATCATATTTGTGGTCGTGGCATTTCGAGCACTCCATCGTCAGCCCGAGGAACGCCGTGCCGGCGGTGTGGACGCGGTCGGACACATATTCCTGGCGGAACTCCTCCTCGATGGAGCCGCCTTCCTCGGTCTGCCGGTGGAGCCGGTTGAAAGCCGTGGCCAGCCGCTGCTCCTGCGTGGCATTCGGCAAAAGATCGCCCGCGATTTGCCACGTCACGAACTGGTCGTAAGGCAGGTTCTTGTTGAACGCGCCGATCACCCAGTCGCGCCACGGCCAGACGAAGCAGCTTTTGTCCGACTGATACCCATACGTGTCCGCAAACCGCGCGACATCCATCCAGTCGAGCGCCATCCGCTCGCCGTAGCGCGGCGAAGCCAGCAGCGCGTCCACCTGCTTTTCGTAGGCCTCCGGCGTGGTGTCCGCGAGAAACGCCGCGATCTGCTCCGGCGTGGGCGGCAGCCCCGTGAGCACAAACGACACGCGCCGCAGGAGCGCCGCGCGATCGGCCTCCGGGTTGGGCGTGAGCTTTTGCTCCTCCAGCTTTCCCAGGACAAAGCGGTCAATGTCGTCCTTCGCCCAGACCGCATTTTTCACCGCGGGTGCCGGATGTTTCCGTGGCGAAGAAAACGCCCAGTGCCGCGCATAGACCGCACCCTCGTCGATCCACCGCACCAGCAGCCGACGCTCCGTGTCCGACAGCGGCCGGTGCAGTTTCGCGGGCGGCATGATCTCCTTCGGATCGGTGCTGTGGATGCGCTCAAACAGCGCGCTCTCCTTAGCCTTACCCGGCACGATGGCCCGCTCGCCGCTTTCCAAAACCGCCGTCGCGCCCTCCGCCGTATCGAGCCGCAAACCCGCCTTGCGTTTCTCGCCATCCGGGCCATGACACGCAAAGCATCGGTCCGAAAGGATCGGCCGCACGTCGCGGTTAAAATCCACCGCGCCCCGCAGCAGCGGAAGCGGGAGCATCAGACACAAGGCGATGGCGAGTTTTGGAATCACAAGATTTTGCCGGGTAAACAGGGTTCGTTCATCGGAGCGCCAAAGAACAGGCATTGTGACAACCCCGCGAGCGCAAAAATACTTGCCGGGCTGTCGCTGTCGGATGGGCGGTGAGCGCGCGGCGTAGCTGCGGATGCGCACGCGCCACCGCCTCCCACTGAATCGTTCCGGCTAAGAGGCTGTTGAAATACCGGTAGCGCGCCGTTCTTACCTCTTTGTCTTGCTCATGCTCTTGCTCCGTTTCAGCGCGGACGCGCCGCGAGCATGAGCATGAGCAAGACAATGAGTAAGCGTTCCACCGTTTCTCGACAGGCTGCTAATTCGCGGGCGTCGCCGGCTTCGGAGCTTCGGCGGCGGGTTTTTCCGGTGCGACCTTTTTACCGAGCTTCTCGAGCTGCTTTTCCAAATCCTCCGCTTTCTTCTGCAAGTCCTGCACCTTCGTCCAGACATCGCCAAGCTCGCGGGGGCCCGCAAGTTGAGCTTCGAGATCCTGGATGGACTTCTCGGCGGCCGGGCGGACGGGATCCTTGTAGGGCTTTTTCACCGACGCAAGCGGGCGGAGAAGGGCGAGGGCCTTCGGGTTGCGCAGGGTTCCCATCGCCCGGGCGGCGGCGGTGCGGACTTTTTCCACGGGACTGTTCAAGTGCTTCGCGAGCAGGGTGAGGACTTCGTCGCGGTTGGGATGTTTCTCGCCGCGCGCGAGGAAGGCGATCGTATCGAGCGCCTGGCCCTTTTCGTTGGCGTCGAATTCCGTGAAGATGTCGCCGATCTGTTTCAGCAGCAAAGGCACGGCCTCGCCGTCGTCGTGGGCGCGCAGGGCGGCCATCGCGGCGCTGGCGATGGAGTTCTGGTGGTTTTTCGCGGTGAGAAATTTCCGGAGCGCCGTGGCCACTTCCGGGTCGCCGGCGCGGGCACCCCACGACCGGATGATGGGTGTGAGAATCCCGGGGTTCTTCTCGCGCTGCGAATGATCCCAGAGCGCCTTCCACGCTTCGGGGTGCGGAAAGGAGGCGATTCCATCCACGACCGAGCGCCGGACGCGGGCATCTGGCTGGCCCAGGCTCTGGATGAGGGCTGTGCGCGCCTCCGGGGAGTTGATCTTCTGGAGCGCCCCGGCGGCAGCGCTGCGCACGCCGAAAAAGGCGTCGTTGTTCAGCGTCTTCTTCAGCAGTTCCGTGCTTGCGGCGTCCTTCTTGTTGCCGAGCGCCTGCACGGCGAGCAGTCGTCCGATGACGTCGGCGCTGAGCTGGCGTTCGAGCATTTCGGCCGGCGGCTCGAATTCGACCTTCGCCAGCAGCGTGTAGTCGGGATCCACGCGCACGAGTTCCGGCTGGCTGGGCAGCGGGAAGTGGAAGTCCTCCTCGGTCTTGCCGACGGTGATCTTGAAATCCACCGGCTTGTCCTGCCCCTTGATCAGGAAGCGCACGGGGAGATCGAAACGAAAAAGCAGGACCTCTTTGGAAACCTGCTGCGTCTGCCGCACGCTCAACTTCGCGAGCTTCAGCGCGGCATCCCACGAATACTCCACTTTCAACTGGGGCGTCCCGCCGTGATACAGCCACTGGTCGAAGAACTGGTCGAAGGACAGGCCGGACAATTCCTCGAGCACGTCCTGCAAATCCTGTGTGGTGACGATGCCATACCGGTGGCGCTCGAGGTATGTGCGGATGCACTTGCGATACAATTCCGGCCCGAGCCTGCTGCGGATCATGTGCAGCACCCACGCGCCTTTCGGATACGCCCGGAAATCGAACTGCTCCATGGGATCGCGGTAGTCCCGCCACACGCAGGGGCGCTTGTCGGCGGACTCGATGATGCCCTGGGCCGAGCCCCACATCTCATGGAGCATCGCATCGCGCCCGGATTTCTCCCCCTCGTAGAGCGCCTGGTAATAGGTCGCGAAACCCTCGTTCAGCCACAGGTGCGACCAGTCGCGGCAGGTCACCAGGTCGCCGAACCACTGGTGCGCGGTCTCGTGCGCATCGAGCGAGCGCAGGCTGCGAAGTTCCTCGTAGCCGTCCGCGAAAAGCGCGCGCGAGGCGTTAAACGTGCAGCTCGTGTTTTCCATCCCGCCCGCGAGGAAATCGAGGCAATAGACCTGGTAGTACTTGTCCCACGGAAAAGCCACGCCGATCTCGCGCTGGAAAAACTCGATGATCGCCTTCGTGTCGCGAAAGGCGTTCGCCGCCTGCGCCTTTTCCGACGGCGCCACGAGCAGGGCCAGCGGCAGATCGCCGACGCGGTCCTCGATCTTGTGAAAGTAACCCGCCGCCAGCGCCACGAGGTAATTCACGTGCGGCTTGTCCTGCCTCCAATGCCAGGCCATCAGCCCGTCCGCGCCGCGCTCCGTCCCGATGCGGGAGCCGTTCGAGACGACCTCCATGCCCTCCGGCACGTGGCAGATCACCTCGCTCGTGAACCGCTCATTGGGATAATCGTAGCTCGGAAACCAAAAGCGATGCAGTTCCGGCTCACCCTGAGTCCATAGCTGCGTGTCCCCCGCCTTGTAACCCATCTCCGGCGTGCGGAAATACAGGCCGGCACCCGGTTCCACCTGATACGTGATGGTCACACCCGCCTCCGCGCCCGCGGCGATGGGTTCCTTGAAAGTGAGGATCAGCTTTTCATCCGTCACCTCGTGCTCGGCGAGCGTCGCGCCTTTTGTCGTGATGCCGGCGATCTTCAGCCCGACTGCGTCGAGTTCCAGCCGGGCCAGCGGCTTGGCGATGGGCACAAAGCTCAGCGTCGCCGTGCCGCCCACCGTGCGCCTGGCAAAGTCCGGGGTGACATCGAGCTTCAGGTGCAGGATGTCCACGAAGCGGTCGCGCGCATACTTGCGACCCGGCTTGTCAGTAACGGCTGGTCCCAGCGCGCGGTGATCCTCCCGGCAAAAACGGCAGATGGCCGAAGATTCCGCCCCGCTGCTGTTTGCCGGGAGCAAAAGCGCCAGCGCAAGAAACGTGGAAAATACGTTTTGCAATCTCATCCTCCGTTCATAGACGGCGGCGCGCGTAGCCGTCCATCGTTTAGGTGCCGACGCACTCCCGGGCACTGCGCTTTTCGCCGTCACAAAACCCGCATCCGCCCAGTCCGCGAAATCCTCCCGCGAGACTGATGATCTTCGCACCCGCGGCAGGATTGGCCGCGTTACGGTGCGGCTTTCCGGAAGCCGCTCGACTTTGCGGTGGTGGATTTCTAAAAGCCGCGGCTTCCATGAGCAACGAAACGCCATCCACGCCAGCAGCGCCGTCCGATTTCATCCGGGACATCGTCGCGCAGCATGTGGCGGAGGGGCGCTACCCGGAGATCGTCACGCGCTTTCCGCCGGAGCCGAATGGCTACCTGCACCTGGGCCATGCAAAAAGCATCTGCCTGAACTTCGGCATCGCGCGGGAGTTCGGCGGCGTGTGCCACCTGCGGATGGATGACACGAATCCCGCGAAGGAGGAGGTGGAGTACGTCGAGTCCATCATCGCGGATGTGCGGTGGCTGATCGAGGGCTGGGCGGACCACGTGCTGCGGGTGAAGCGCACGGGCGACACGACGGCGCAGCGCGTGCCGCCGGGCGGGGGGACGGAGCCATTTTACGCGAGCGATTATTTCGAGCAGCTCCACGGTTACGCGGTGGAACTCATCCGTGCCGGCAGGGCCTACGTGTGCGATCTCACGCCGGCGCAGACGGAGGAGTTTCGCGGCGCGCCCGACAAGCCGGGCCGGCCCTCGCCTTTCCGCGACCGCAGCGTGGAGGAGAACCTCGATCTTTTCTCGCGCATGCGCGCGGGCGAATTCCCGGACAGTGCGCGGACGCTGCGGGCGAAGATTGACATGGCGTCGCCCAACGTGTGGCTGCGCGACCCGGTGCTCTACCGCATCCGCCACACGTCGCACCATCACACGGGCGACCGGTGGTGCATTTACCCGATGTATGATTTCGCGCACTGCCTGAGTGATTCGATCGAGGGCATCTCGCATTCGATCTGCACGCTGGAGTTTGAAGTCC
>CAMAUI010000013.1 GCA_945861385.1 Prosthecobacter debontii | reverse complement strand
CGATCCATGGACTCGACCATCGCGGCATAGACCTCCATGCACTGGATTTCCCACTCGCGGTCCTTGACGGTGTCCCACTTGCCCACCGTCGGGGACATTTCCCAGCGGGGATCGAGCACGCCGAGTTCGCGCGCCCGTTTGAGCCGCGCCTGACGGATGGCGTCGTAGCCGGCGTCGTAGCGGCCCTTGTAGCGGGCGATGTCCTCCGGCAGCGCGTGCATGGGCCAGTGGGCGCTGGTGTAGGCGACGTAGAGGAAGAGCGGCTTCTGCGCATGGTCCTTGGCGTGATCCTCCATGAACTTCACCGCGTTGTCGCTGATGGCATCCGTGTAGTAATACTGCTTCGGCTTGTATTCCGGATCGTTGACCGGGGTGATGAACTGATTGTCGCGGCAAAGCGTGGCTGGATCGTAGAAGCTCCCGGCGCCGGAGATGGTGCCGTAGAAGCGGTCAAAGCCGCGCTGAACGGGCCAGTTGGAGTTGTCCGACTTGGGACCTTTGGCCGAAGTGACATGCCACTTGCCCGTCATGTAGGTGCGATAACCGGCGGGGCGCAGCACCTCGGCCACCGTGACCGATTTCCGGCTCAACTCACCCCGATAACCGTCGAAGCCCGAGTCGCCCTCCATCAAGCCGATGCCCGCCTGATGCGCATACAGCCCGGTGAGCAACGCGGCGCGGGTGGGACAACAGCGTGCGCCGTTGTAAAACTGCGTGAAGCGGAGGCCGTTTTTTGCCAGCGAGTCCAGACTCGGCGTGGAGATTTCGGAACCGTAGCATCCGAGGTCCGAGTAGCCCATGTCGTCGGCGAGAATGATCACGACGTTCGGCGGTGCGGCGGCCCATCCGACGGTCGAAACCAAGGTCGCCAAGGCGAACAGCAGAAGGCTACGAAATCGCAAACGGGGAGAGGATGACGCGAGCTGTTTGGCCCTTGGAGTGGCGAGAGAAAGTTTCATCATGGTGCAGTTGGCTGGTGATCCGAACGGAGGCGCGGACGCTACATTGCCGTTCCGGTTGGGCAATGAGATCGTGCGAATTTTGGAGGTCGATTTGCGCAATGTCGGCCCACTTTATCGTCGGCAGGCTGTGGAATGCAGTGCGCGCCCATTCGTCTGCTCGTGCCACTTCCGCCTTGCGAGAGCAGAAGACGACGGCGAGAGGTATTTTAAGAGGCGGCCGCGGATAATGGCCTTGACCCGCAGATCGGAAAATTCACCATTGCCGCCCAATGAACCTACTCCAACAACACCTTCCCCGCCGCGGTTTCATGGCAGCCCTGTCGTTCCTGCTGCCCTTCCTGTTCGCCAGCCCGAGCCTTCAGGCCGAGCCCGCTCCCGCCGCGAAACCCGGTCCGCTCCGGATCTTCATCCGTTCCGGGCCGAAGTCGCACGGGCCTGGGGATCACGACCACCCGTCTTTCCTGCGCGACTGGACCAAGCTGCTCACCGAGCGGGGCGCGGAAGTTTCCGGCGGCGACCTTTTTCCCACCACGGAGGAACTGGCCAGGACGGATGTGGTCGTCATTCACCGGCAGGTCGGCGGAAATTTCTCCGCCGTCGAAAACGAGCTGATCGGTGCCTACGCCAAGCGCGGCGGCGGGTTCGTCGTCATCCATGCGGGCAATGTGGCGGGTGGCGACGCTTCCGCGGATTACTACCGCGACCTCATCGGGGGATCATGGCGGCAGAAGAAGACCCGGTGGCGCGAGGGTCAGATCGAACTCAACTTTGTGGACAAAACCCATGTGATCACGCAGGGCGTCGCGGATTTCGGCATGAAGGACGAGATTTACTACGATATGGACCTGCGCTCCGACATCCATGTGCTCGCCACGTCCCCCACACCCAAAAAGAAAGAAGATGGCTCCGCTGAGGTGCAGCCGCAAATCTGGACCTACGAGAAGCCCGGCGCCCAACGGGCCTTCGTTTTCATCCCGGGACATACCTACGTGAACTTCAGCCGTCCCGACGTCAGCCGCCTGATCCTCCGCGGCATCGCGTGGGCGGCGAAGCGGGAGGACTGGATGAAAATGGCGGATCTCCCGATCCCGCCGGCCCCGGTCCCGGCCCCCGCGCCCGCCCCGGCTCCGCCTGCGGCGCCAGCCCCGGCCCCGGCCGCGGCCGATGCAAAATAGGCCGACCAACCAAGGTGCGCCGGGAGCAGGAGGTGCGATCGAACGTGCTGTAGCAAAGCCTGCGATCCTGGAGGGACCCCGCGCGGTTCCTGCACGGCACCACATTGACTCATACCAGCCTTCAGAAAATGTGAGATAGGGTCGCGGCATTCGTCTCCGAGAGGAGCTGGCTGTCACTTTTGCAACGGCACGAAAGAGGCCACGCAACATAAGTATTGCATTTGTTTATGGAAATTACAGTCTTCGCCGATGCGAACAGGCCATCGCAAAACCTCGATTCCCTCATTTTTGCCCACCTCCGGGGCTCTCGTCCCGTTCTGGCGCCTCGCTGCGTTGACCGCAGTTCTCCTTTTTTCCGAGGTTCACGCGGGAAGCGTCCGGCTGGAATTTGTGCATGAATTGGACGGGCGTCCTCTGCGGGTGCCGGGCATCCGGGGTTCCTCCAGCCTGGAAGTGACACGGCTGGACTACCTGCTGACCGGGCTGGCGCTTCGGCGGGCCGATGGCACCTGGGTCGAGGCCGCGGCTGACTGGGCTGCATTCGTCGGGAGTGAAGCGGGGCGCTTTTCCGCGCAGGCGGATGGATTGCCGGCGGGCAAATACAACATGGCCCGGTTCCGCGTGGGAGTGGGCCGGACGCTCAACGCGGCCGATCCGAATCAAATCGCTCCCGGCCACGCGCTGCACCCGGAGGTGAACAAGCTGCATTGGGGCTGGCAGGGCGGCTACGTCTTCCTCGCACTCGAAGGCAGGAGCGGCGCGGATGCGTTCTCGTATCACGTCGCGACGGACGCCAATGCGATGATGGTGGAACTGCCCGTGGAATTCGACGGCACGCAGCCCGTGACGGTGCGGATCGCACTCGACGTTGAGCGGATCCTCGCCGGCGTATCCCCGGCCCGCGATGGGAACTCCACTCACTCGCGCGCGGGAGATCCGCTCGCGGCACGGCTGAAAAAGAACATCGAGGGTGCCTTTCGCGTCGTCGGGGTGAAGGCGGACACTTTTCAAGAAATCGCCGCACCGCGCGCCGTGGCGAAGATGCCGGGTACGCCGCTCGCGCTGGAGATTTCCCAGCGCCTCCCGCGCGTCGAGCTGCCGGCGGACAACCCACCCACCGTCGAGGGCGTGGCGCTCGGGCGGCGGCTGTTTCACGACACGCGGCTCTCGCGCAACAACCAGCAATCGTGCGCGTCGTGCCACTCGCAACCGTTCGCGTTCTCCGACGCGCGCACCGTGAGCGCGGGTGCGGAGGGCCAGCAGGGCCGGCGAAACTCGATGCCGCTCTTCAACCTTGCGTGGGCGCAGGCGTTCTTTTGGGACGGCCGCGCCAAGACGCTTCGCGAGCAAGTGTTGAAGCCGATCGAAGATCCAAGTGAGATGGATGCGAAGCTCGACGATGTGCTCGCGAAGCTGCGGGCCGACGCGGATTACCCGCACGAGTTTGCGGCGGCGTTTGGCGGGGAGATCACGAGCGAGCGCCTCGCGATGTCGCTTGAGCAATTCCTCCTCACGCTTGTCTCGCAGGATTCAAAGTTTGACCGTGCCGCGCGGAAGCTCACGACGCTGACCGCCGAGGAGCAGCGCGGCTTGCAGCTTTTCGTCACCGAGCACGACCCCGCGCGCGGCCTGCGCGGCGCGGACTGTTTCCACTGCCACGGCGGGAATCTTTTCACGAGCGGCACCTTCGCGAACAACGGCCTCGCACCTTCGAAAGACGAGGGGCGCTTCGAGGCCACGAAGGATGAGAGCGACCGCGGAAAATTCAAAGTGCCGTCGCTCCGCAACGTCGCCGCGACCGCGCCCTACATGCACGACGGGCGCTTCGCGACTCTCGAGGAAGTCATCGAGCACTACGACCACGGCGTGCAGCGCACCGGCACGCTCGACCCAAATCTCGCGAAACATCCCGCCGTCGGCCTCGGCCTCTCCGCCGACGACAAACGCGCGCTCGTCGCCTTTTTGAAAACACTCACCGACGAAAATTTCATCGCCCCGACGAAAACCGAAACCGCTCAAACCAAATGAAACGCACACTCGCACTCGTGCTTCTCGCCACACTTCCGCTCCGCGCCGATGTGGAAAACGACCATTCGCTCGACGACGCCTTCGCCGCCGAGGTCGCGTCGCTCATCGCTCCGCCGCTGGCAACCCCCCCGCCGATGTTCGTCGCGGCTCCCGGCGCCGCACCGGGCGATCCCATCGTCGGCGCAAACCCGCACACGCAGGGCGTGTGGAGCGCGGTCATCCCGTGGACGCCGCACGTTCCTGTCACCGGTGCGCTCCTGCCCGACGGACGGCTGCTCACCTTCGCGTCCAATCAGCGCAACGCATTTCCCAGCGGCCCGGAATTTACCTACGCGGCGGTGTGGGACCCCGCGACCGGCGCGTTCACGGAGATCAATCGCACCGGCCACGACATGTTCTGCGGCGGCGTCGCGATGCTGCCGGATGGGCGTGTGCTCGTGAACGGCGGGCGGACGTGCAACCGCTGGTCGAGCGTCTTCGACTGGCGCACGAATGCGTGGTCGGCGATCCAGAACATGAACGACGGGCGCTGGTATAATACGAGCGTCACACTCACGGGCGGCGACGTTTTCACCGCGACGGGCACGAACGGCGAACGCACGACGGAGCGCTGGAACGCCACGACCGGCTGGAGCCGGTTCACGGGGATTGACTGGCAGGTCGTGCTGAACGAGCAGGGCTTCAACCAGCGATGGCACCCGTTCATTATTGGCGCGCCCGACGGACGCCTTTTCCACGCGGGCCCCACCGACCGCATGAACTGGCTGGACCCGACCGGCGCGGGCAGCCTGACCTACGCGAACGTGAACGTTTCGGGCACGCAGTTCCCGAAGGAAGGCGCGTGGACGATGTATGACGAAGGGCGCGTGCTCGTGAGCGGCGGCTTCACGGCGCCCGCCGGAGGCGTGGCCTCCAACGCTGCGTACACCGTGGACTTGCGCGGCCCGGCACCCGTCGTGGCGAGCACCGGCCCGATGGCAAACGCGCGCACTTTCGCGAATGCAGTGATGCTCCCAAATGGCGAGGTGATGGTCGTCGGCGGGAACACCTCGACGACGGCGTTCAGCGACAGCGGTTCTGTTTTTCCCGCCGAGATCTGGAATCCGCAGACCGGCGCGTGGCGCACGGTCGCGAGCATTTCCGTGGGGAGAAATTACCACTCGCTCGCGTTTCTGCTGCCCGATGGCCGGGTGTGGAGCGGTGGCGGCGGCCTCGCGGGCAACGCAGCCGTGGACCATCCCGACGCGCAGATTTTCACGCTCCCGCAACTCTTCAATTCCGACGGCACGCAGAAGCCGCGTCCCGTGATCACGAACGTGCCTGATCGCATCGGGCCGGGCGTGCGCTTCACGGTGCAGGCGTCGCCAGGCGTTGCGAGGTTCACATTCATCCGGCTGAACTCGCTCACGCACTCGGTCAGCACGGATCTCCGTTTCCTCGAACTGCCCTCCACACAAACCGCGCCCGGCACGTACGAACTGACCGCGCGCACGAACCTCAACGTGATGACCCCCGGCTACTGGATGCTCTTCGCGCTCGACGCGGCGGGCGTTCATTCCACCTCGAAAATCATCCAGGTCACTTCGTCGGCGACACCCGCGGTGACGAACCCCGGCCCGCAGGCGAGCGAGCGCGGCTCGGTCGTGGCGCTGCAAATTTTCGCTGGCACCGCTGGCGCGCAATCGCTTGCCTATTCCGCGACGGGACTGCCGGCAGGGCTGACGATTCACGCGACGAGCGGACTCATCTCCGGCACGCCGACGACTGCGGGAAATTTCAACGTCACGGTGAACGTCTCCGATGGCGTGAACCCGGCGACAGCGATTAATTTCCCGTGGACGATCACCGACCCGCTCTCGCTCGGCACGCTCTCCGGCCCGCCGCGCGCAGTGAATACGAGCATCACGTTCACCGCCCCCGCGACCGGCGCAGCCTCGCCGCAGTTCAGTTGGAATTTCGGCGATGGCACCGCAGCCACGGCCTTCTCGCCGGCGACCACCGCGGCGCACACATACACGGCGCCAGGGCGCTATCTCGTGACGCTCACCGTGCGCGACAGCGCCGGGCGGCTCGCGAGCACGAGCTACTACCAGGCGATTTACGCCACGCTCACCGCGCAGAAGCCGCGCGCATCGTCGGCGATTTTGTTCGAGCCGCGCGCTGGCGCGAACTCGCGGGTGTGGACGGTGAATCCCGACAACGCGACCATCGCCGTGCTCGACGCCGTCACGCGCGCGAAGCTCGCCGAGCCAGCCGTGGGCGAAGGCCCCCGCACGCTCGCGCTCGCGCCGGATGGCCGCGTGTGGGTGACGTGCGTGGACGCCGCGCAAATCAACATCCTCAGCCCGACGACGCTCGCCAGCGTCGCGACGGTCGCGCTGCCACGCGGGTCGCGTCCGTTCGGCGTCGCGTTTTCGCCGGACGGCTCGGCGGCGTGGGTCGCGTGCGAAGGGACGGGTGTGCTGCTGAAAATGAATCCGTCCACCGGTGCGACCGTTGCCAGCGTTGCGCTTGGCCAGCATGTGCGGCACGTCTCCGTGAGCGCGGACAGCGCGCGGGTTTTCGTGTCGCGTTTCGTTTCGCCGCCAGTACCGGGCGAAGACACAGCGACACCACAGACGACCGTCGGCGCGACGAAATTTGGCGGCGAAGTCATCGTGGTGAACGCGGCTGCTGCGACGGTGAACCGCACCATCGTGCTCGAACACAGCGAGCGCGTGGACGGCACGACCTCGGCGCGAGGCATCCCGAATTACCTCGGTGCCGCCGCCATTTCGCCCGACGGCCTCAGCGCGTGGGTGCCATCGAAGCAGGACAACATCAAACGCGGCACGCTTCGGAACGGCATCGGGCTGAATCACGACCAGACCATCCGCGCGATCACCTCTCGCCTGGATCTCGTGGCGCTTGCCGAGACCGTGGCGGACCGGTTCGACTTCGACAACGCCGGGATGCCGAGCGCGGCGGTGTTCGACCCGACCGGCTCGTATCTCTACGTCGCACTCGAAGCCTCGCGCGAAGTCGCCGTGTGCGATGCGCGGCGCGGGCAAATCATCCAGCGGTTCTTCGTGGGTCGCGCGCCGCAGGGCCTTGCGCTGTCGGCGGATGGCAACACGCTGTTCGTGCAAAATTTCATGTCGCGCAGCGTGAGCGTGCATGACGTGTCGGGCATCCAGAATGGCGGCGAACAGCCCGTCGGCACCGCCGCGACGCTGAGCACCGTCGCGACCGAGCGGCTCACCGCGCAGGTGCTGCTTGGGAAACAGCATTTTTACGACGCATTCGACCCGCGCCTCGCGCTGCAGAGCTACATCTCGTGCGCGTCGTGTCACAACGACGGCGGTCACGACGGACGGACGTGGGACATCACGGGCTTTGGCGAGGGCTTGCGAAACACCATCTCGCTGCGCGGCCACGGCGGCATGGCGCACGGCCCGCTGCATTGGAGTGCAAACTTCGACGAGGTGCAGGATTTCGAGGGACAAATCCGCGGCCTCAGCGGCGGCACTGGCTTGTTGAGCGATGCCGACTTTGCCGCGACCAGCGCGCCGCTCGGCACGCCGAAAGCCGGACGCAGCGCCGACCTCGACGCGCTCGCTGCATACGTCGCATCGCTGCAAACGACACCCGCCAGCCCCGCGCGCAACGCCGACGGCTCGCTCACCGCAGACGCGCTGCTCGGCGAACAAATCTTCCGCGCGCAGAACTGCGCGTCCTGCCACACGGGCACGAAGTTCACCGACAGCGGCGCTGCGATGCACAACGTCGGCACGCTGCGCGCATCATCCGGCCAGCGCCTCGGCGGGCCGCTCACCGCGCTCGATTCCCCATCGCTGCGCGGAGCCTGGGCGACCGCGCCGTATCTCCACGACGGACGCGCGGCGACCATCGCCGACGCCATCGCGGCGCACAGCGGCGTGACGCTCAACGCAACTGACCTGGCGCGGCTGGCAGCTTACGTCGCGCAAATTGACGACGCGCCCGCGAGCGCGCCAACGCCCGGCGTTCAGCCGCCGGGACCGACCGTGCTGCTGGCGGATGATTTCAACGACAACACACGGGACACGGCGAAATGGAACGTCGGCGCGCTGTTCGCGCAGATTGATTCCGGCGCGGCGGCGTTTGACGCGGCAATCACGGTCGCCGAGCGCAACCAGCGGCTTGAAGTCGTCCCGCGCTCCGGCGTGAGCGGCGACCACTACGCGGGCTTCGTATCCGCGGCGGCGCTCGATTTCACCGGCGCGACCGCCAGCGTGCGCGTCGTGCAGACGGCGGGCGGCGATGCGGACACGTATCTCGCCGTGGCAAAGGACTCGTCGAACTTTCTGCTGATGGTCGTCGAGAGTGGTGCGCTGTACATTGACCACGTCGTCGGTCGCACGCGGAACATCTCCGCGCACAGCTTCGCGCCATCGCAGCAATACTGGCGCATCCGGAACACCACGGGCGCGACGGTGGTCTTCGAGACAAGCGCCGACGGAAACACGTGGCAGACGCTGCGGACGCTGAACGTCGGCTTCGCGCTCACGAGCGTGCGCGTGGAAATCGGCGCGGGCACTTGGAAGAACGAGGCCACGCCGGGCATGGCGGTATTCGATGACTTCACCATGACGCGCCCCGCGCCTGCGGCAAACACGCCGCCAGTCGCGCGACCGGGCGGGCCTTACAATGGCCCGCTGGAATCGCGCTTTCGCTGAATGGCGGCACTTCATCCGACAGCGACGGCAGCATCACGGGCTACGCGTGGAATTTCGGCGACGGCACGACAGGAAGTGGCGCGACACCGGCCAAGACCTACACAAGCGCGGGCAGCTACACCGTCTCGCTCACCGTGACCGACAACGCGGGCGCGACACACAGCGCGACGACGACCGCGAACATCGTCGCCGTCAACGTTCCGCCGGTCGCCCGCGCGGGCGGGCCTTACACCGGCACTGCGGGTGTTGCGCTTTCGCTGAACGGCGCCACTTCGACTGACAGCGACGGCACCATCGCGGCGTACGCGTGGAATTTTGGCGACGGAACCACGGGCACCGGCGCCACGCCGGCGAAGACCTTCGCGACGGCTGGCACGTTCACCGTCTCACTCACCGTCACCGACAACAACGGCGCCGCCCACACCGCGAGCACGACCGCCACCATCGCGCTCCCGCCGAATATCGCGCCCATCGCACATCCTGGCGGTCCGTACACCGGCACGCGCGGCGTCGCGCTCACGCTCAACGGCTCCGCGTCGTCCGATGCCGACGGCACCATCGCGGGCTACGCGTGGAATTTTGGCGACGGAACCACGGGCACCGGCGCCACGCCGGCGAAGACCTACGCGACGGCTGGAACTTTCACCGTGACACTCACCGTCACCGACAATCGCCGCGGCACACACAGCGCGACAGCGACCGCGACCATCAACCCGCCCGGCAACATCGCGCCCGTCGCGCGCCCCGGCGGGCCATACAACTCCCAGTTCGGCGCCCCGGTCGTACTCGATGGCAGCACATCGTCCGATGCGGATGGCACCATCGCGAGTTACCAGTGGTTCCTCGGCGACACGACGCGGCAGGCAAACGTGATGACGGATGATTTCAACGACAACGCGCGCGATGCGGCGAAGTGGAGCGTCGGCGCGGTGTTTGGCACCGTCTTCGCGGGCGCGGCGGGCTACGACCCCGGCATCACCGTCGCCGAGCGCAACACGCGTCTCGAAATCGTGCTGCGTGCAAACCTCGCGGGCGACCGCTACGCGGGCTTCGTCACGGCGGCGGCGCAGGATTTCACCGGCGGCAGCGCGAGCGTCGAGGTCGTGCAGGCGGCGGGCGGCGCGGCGGACACGCTGCTTTGCGTGAGCAAGGATTCGCAAAACTCCGCGCTCATGGTCGCCGAGGCGGGCGGGCTGTATTTCATCCAGATCGTCGGCGGCCAGTTCGCGGTGAACGGCGTCGCCTACAACCCTTCGCTGCACCGCCACTGGCGCATCCGCAACGCGGGCACGCTGTTCGCATTCGATGTGAGCAGCAACGGCACGACGTGGACCACGCTGCACAGCGAGACCGCGCGCTTCGCGCTCACGAGCACGCGCATCGAGTGCGGCGGCGGCACGTGGCAGCCGGAAGCCGCGCCGGGCATGGCGGTGTTCGACAATTTCAAATTCACACGCACCACGACCGGCCCCGAGACCGTCGCGACGGGCGCATCCGTCACTTACACGTATCCCGCGCCGGGCACATTCACCGTCCGGCTGAAAGTCACCGACAATTCCGGGGCCACGCACGAGGCGGCCACGAGTGTCACCGTTTCCACCGCCGCGTCCGCGCCCGCGAGCACCGGCGGCGATGAGTTTGTCGGCCCCGGTGACGGGAACCGGCCCGCGGTCGTGAAGGCCGCCGTACCTCCGCTCGATTCGCTGCGCGGGAAATGGACTGCGATCAGCGATGCCACATTCGCCGCAAGGCTCGATGTGAATGTCGCCGCGCAAGGCCGCTACACCGCACGTGTCCGCAGCGCCACGGCCACATACATTTTCACCGGCACGCTCGAGCGCGACGGCACCGCCGCGGCAACCATCTCGCGCCAGGGCGGACCGCTCCGAATTCAGCTCTCGCTCGACGGGAATACGCACGAGATCCGCGGCGCGCTGCACGGGGAAACTCTGCTGGTCGAACTCTCCGGCCACCAAGCCGCGCCCGGCGCCAATCCCGGACTGGCCGGCCGCTACATTGCCACGCTGGACGCCGCGAGCGGGCAAGGTGCCGCCATCATTGTCGTCACGCCATCCGGCCATGTGCAGTTCGCAGGAAAACTCGCAGGCCGCGCGTTCACCTCGATCGCGCAACTCTCGCACGAGCGACGCGCACCGGTCTTCGCCACTTCGCGTGGCGACGTCATTCTCGGCTGGCTGGATTTTTCCGCCGCCGGTGTGGATGGCACCGCGGCCTGGATCCGCAGCGACACCGACGATGAAACCGTGACCGTCGTCGGCGCACGCTGAGCCGGGGCGGCGCAGACACGAAATTCGAAATTAGCCTCCCGGCGTCACCACGACGTCGAACACGCCGGTGAGCACGCGGCCGCTGATACGGACCTGCACCCAAATGCGATACGGCCCCGCCTGCGGGAATGCGTAGGGAAAGGCGATTTCGTTCGTGGGCGGCGTGGCGGGTGCCACCGTGGGAGTGGGTGAGAGGATTTGCTGCGCGGCCATCGAGACGCTGCCGTTTGGATGCAGGTGCGTGAACACGGCGCCGTCGCCGCGACGCAAGACGCAGTGGCCCGCCATGCCCATGTAAGTTTGCAGCGTGGCCGCGGTGCCCGCCGGGGTGAGCACGGCGAAGCGGAGTGTCGTGTCGCGGTTCGCGACGAAATCGCCGGGCGTCAGCAGCACCATGCGCCCGCCGCCCATGAGCGCGGCGTCGCGCGGGGTGGAGGCAGCGCCGGCATGCCAGGAGTCGTCCACATCCAGCGCGCCGGGCCGGGCCGCATCGCCGGGCTGCGACGGCGGGGACATGCACCAGACTTCGTTCGACATGGTCCACGCGGCCTGCGGCGCCTCGCCAATGGGCGCGGGGAGCGTGACATTTCCAACGAGCGTGTCGGACGCGCCGTTCTCGTGCGTGACCTCCGCGTAGAGCGAGCACGCACCGGATGGCAGCGCGGGTAGCACGCTTTCAAAAGTGCGTGCATCGCGCCGCACGGGATGCAGGTGGGCGAAGACGCGCGCACCGTTTTCCGCGACGAGGAAAAGGTGCATGAGCTTGCCGTGATCGGTCACGAGCGTGTTCCACGTCCTCGTCGCATCGGCGGGCGTGATTTTCAAAATGTGGCGTCCGTTTTCCTCGCGGATGCCGGCGGTGACGGGCAGCGGTTTTGCGATGGCGTTGTTGCGGAACTCGGCGTCCATCCGCCGCCAGCGCGCCGCACCGCCGATCACCGCGCAGGCGAGCAACACCGCGGTGATCGCCATCACTTTTCCACGGTGCGCGACCGCCGCCGCAACGGCAATCCACACCGCTCCCGCGAAGAGGATGATGCCGAGCGCGCCGAGGATCATGCCGAGGCCCGCTGGCATCTCGGGTTTCACGAGGGCGGCGGCACGCAGCGGGATGCTGACCTCGCCGGAACCCCCGGGGCCGTCGAGCGCGATGTGCATGACGAAATCCCCGCGGTGCAGCAGCCAGACTTCCGCGGAGAACAGCCGCCCGTCGCCGGCGACGGCCTGCGATTGCACCGCAGGCGGTGCAGAGTCCTTCCCGCTGATGAGCGAGACCGGGCGCACACTGACCGCCGAGACGCCAGCGCCGGCACGCACATCCACCTGCGCGATTCCCGGCAGCGCGGCGGGCGGGCGGATGACGACACGGACTTCGTGCGGGCCGGCTTTTCCATCGAAGAAAACATTCGGGCTGCCGATGTGCGCGGATGCGGTGTGCGCGACCACGAGTGCGAGGAAAATGGCGGGCAGCGTCCTCATTTTTTCAAAGTGCGGATCCACGCGCCGAGCCACAGCCCGAGCCGCGCGGACGCGCATGACAGCGCGAGTGCGAGCGCCGCGTTCTTCAAGTCGAACGGTTCGCCCGGCCAGAATCCGGTGCGCATTTCCGCTGTCAGCGGCATGAAGAACGGCCAGTGCCGCCCGCCGCCCGCGAAGAACCAGCCATCCGCCGCGGGCGAGAGAAGGAACGACGCAAACGGCCACTGCACCGCCGTGAATGCCACGAAGAACGCCAGCCCCGCCTCCCCCGCCGCGCGCCATTCGCCGCCACGCGAGCGCAGCAGCCAGTCGAGCGCGAGCGCGGGGAAAACGAGCAGCGGCGGGAAGGGGGGAGCAAGCAGCGTCGTGCGCGGATTGTAGATCGGCCCGCCTTCCGGCGAGCCCGGCACCAGCGGCAGCAGCCACACCGCCGTGCAATGCAGCGCCATGCACACGAGCGCCGCGCGCGTCGCCGCAAAACGCCCGCCGCCCGCCACCGCCGCCGCGACGAGCACAAGCGGATACGCCCCGCAGGCGACCTGAAAAAACGCGGCGCCGTGCTGGAGGTTGGCAAAGCTCGACGCGAGCGTGACGAGGGCGATCATCGCCAGCACCGCACCCGCACCGCGCGATGGCGATGCCCACCATGCCCCGCACACGATGGCAAAAAATGCCGCCGCTTTTGCAAGCTGCGGCGGGTGCCAGATGCCGGCGCCCATCCCGTAGCCCGCCTGCCACCAGCGGTCGAAAAGGAACGCCGTGACAAACGCCAGCGCGCCCCACAGCACCACCCACGCGCCGATTGCCCCTCGCCCTCTGCGGGCCAGGACGGCAAACGCAGCGAGCACAGCCATGCCCACCGCCACATGCGTGGCCACATGCGGGGCCGCCCACACGCGATCCACGCCGATGGTGGATTCCCACGAAAAATCCCACAGCAGACTCAGCGGCACCCCCATCGCCGCGACGCGCAGCAACCTGCACGCGAACGTGCCGGGCGGGTGGCCGGGCGGAGAGTCAGTCATCGGCGCGACGCATAGGTGGCGGTCGCCCGCACGGCAAGCCACCCGCTCGCCACAAGGCCGCCAAAAAAGTGGTTGCAGCAGCCGCCCTGTCCGGCACTATCTCATCAATCTCCAGCCCATCCATCAGACCATCTCACCCATGAAAACCCGCAGTCTCATCCTCGCCACCGCACTCGCCGCCGCCGCAGTCCCCCATGCGGATGCCGGATTTCATTTGTTTGACATCCAGGAGATATACTCGAACGCAGACGGCTCGGTGCAGTTCATCGAACTCTTCACGACCGCCGCGAACCAGCAGTTTGTTTCCGGCCACACCATCACCTTGCAGACCCTCAGCGGCACAAGCCTCAACAACGTCATGAACCCTGCATTCACTTTCTCAGGCACCGGGCCAAGCCCGACCGACAACAAGACGTATCTGATCGGGACGGCAAACCTCGGTACTCTTTATGGAGTCACGCCGGACTTTGTCTTGCCTACGAATTTTCTACAGGTGGTTGGCGGTTCCGCTAACAAACGGGTTAATTTTGCCAGTAACACTGACATCGTGAATCTCGGAACGGTGGGAGTTGGAAATCTGCCGTTGAACGGCTCGCAATCGCTGGATGGACTGGTGAACGACTCCAACCCCGCGAATTTCGCGATTAATTCCCAGGCTTCGCCGAGAAATTTTGCGGGCCAGACTGCGATGATTCCAGAGCCCGGCAGCATCGCCATGGTGGCCCTCGGCGCGCTCGCCCTCGGCAGCTCGATCTTCGCCCGCCGCCGCCGCTAACGCGCGGCGGCTTTCATCGCGGCGGTCAGATCGGCGGGCTGCCACTCGTTGCCGGGAAATACGCGCGTCACCCGCCCGTCGGGGCCGATGACGATCGTCCGCAAATTGTGGGTGATCGCCGCTCCGTCGCCCTGAATCTCCAAGCCGCCGAATGATGCGAGCTTTCTGATCTCAGCCAGGTCGCCCGTGGCAAAAGTCCACGTCGTCGCGCCTCCGCGGAAACCCTTCGCATACTCCGCGAGCACGGCCGGGGTGTCGTGAGCGGGATCAATGCTCACCGAGAGGAACCGGAAGTGGCCGCCGGCCAGTTCGCGCTGGGCCGCCGCAAAGTGTGCGTTCATCCGCGGGCAGAAATCCGGCAGCGGGCACCGGGAGAAAATGAACGTGATCGCGAGCACGCGGCCCTTCATCTCCGCCAGCCGGAACGCGCGCCCGGCATCGTCCACGAGCGCGACATCCGGCAGCGGCGCTCCAACCGAGGGCCCGTTCACCGCGGGCGCGGAGACCGGCACGGTGGTGCGGCCGGTCTTACGGATGTGTCCGATCCTGCTCTCACGGTCCGTCACGCGGAGTGTGAAGGCGAGCATGTCCCCCGGCTCGATGCCCCGCAGTTCTGCCGGATCAGCCGCCGCAAACTCCATCGTCATCGCCGGCATGTAGCCGGGAATCTCCTCGTGCGCGATCACGGCCCGCCCGCGAGCCGGCTCCACGCTCCCGACGACCCCGCGGACTTCATAGCTGGCGGCCTGTTCGCTTTTTCCGCCCGCTGGCACCGGGTGCCTGTCGCATGCGGCAAAAAGGAGAGCCGCGAGCAAAACCACGGAAAGCCCGGCGTGGCGAGGATTCATCCCGCATGAATTGCGCGGCCTCCGGGAGATGTCGAGCACGCCAAAGTTGCCCTTTCCCTCCGGAGCCTCCTGCGCTTTGCTCGGCCCTCACGAATTTATGGCCAACACGATTACCAGCCCGGTTTTTGTCGTCCGCGACAACATAGACACCGACCAGATCATCCCGGCGCAATACCTCACGCTCGTCCCCACCGTGCCGGAGGAATACGAGAAGCTCGGCACCTACGCGCTCATCGGACTGCCGGATGACCAGTATCCGGAAAAATTCATCCCCGCCGGCGGGACGAAGACGCCCTGCAAGATCGTGATCGCAGGCCGGAATTTTGGCTGCGGCAGCTCCCGCGAGCACGCGCCCATCGCGATGGGCGCAGCGGGTTGCGAGGCCGTCATCGCCGAGAGCTACGCGCGCATTTTCTTCCGCAACTGCATCGCGACCGGCGAGCTCTACCCGTGCGAGGCGAACGAGCGCCTGTGCGATGTGGTGAAAACCGGCGACACGGCGACGCTCGACCTCGATGCGGCCACGCTGACCGTCGGCGGCAGGACGTGGCAGCTCAAGCCACTCGGCGAGGCAAAGCCGGTGATTGATGCCGGCGGCGTCTTCAACTACGCGCGGCAAACCGGCATGCTCCCCACGCAGGGCTGATATCCCGCCCGGTCAGAATCGCGGGAAGTGAAACGCCGCCGGAGCGCCGGCTAAAACAGCAGCGGCCCGTCGCCACTCGCTCCGGCCATTCCAAGGTGCTCGCGCTTCTCGCGCTCGGAAAGTCCATCCCACCACTGCCCCGCCTCGACTGCCGAGACAGCCATGATTTCAAAGTCGCGGCCCTGCCATGTGCATGGGAACAGTTCCGCGGAGGCTTCGTCCGCGCGGCACTGGATCCATGGCACTCGAAGAATTTTCATCTCCCGCGACCGTGCCGCAGGGCCCGCGCGGGAGCACGGCGAATTTTTGCAAAAATCGGAGCCTCATGAGTTCATGCATTCAGGGTTGTCCGATGCAGTCTCCCCGCCTAATCCAACACACGCATCCGCCATCCATGAAAAAAACCATCGCTCTCATCGCCGCATTCTCTCTCGCCACGCCGCTCTTTTCAGCGGAGCCGAAACCGCTGAAAATCCTGCTCATCACCGGTGGATGCTGCCACGACTACGCGAAGCAGAAGGACATCCTGAAAAAGGGGATCGAGGAGCGCATCAACGCCGAGGTCACTCAGATCCACACGGACGACAAGAGCACCAAGCCACCGCTCGCGATCTATGGGAACGCCGACTACGCGAAGGGCTACGATGTGGTGATCCACGACGAGTGCGCCGCGGATATCAAGGATCCGGCCGTCGTCGAAGCCGTGCTCGCCCCGCATCGTGCGGGCATCCCGGGGGTGAACCTGCATTGCGGCATGCACTCCTACCGCGTCGGCAATCCCGGCACGCCGCACAAGCCCGGCACGCCGCAGGCGATGTGGTTTGACTACCTCGGGCTTCAATCGAGCGGCCACGGCCCGCAACTGCCCATCACGCTTGCCGTCCTCGATGAGGCAAACCCGGTGACGAAGAGCATTGTCGGCTGGGTCACGGGGCGCGAGGAGCTTTACAACAACATCCAGATCACCACCGGCAAGGCGCTCGCGCGCGGCAAACAGGGGGCGGGTGACAAGCCGGGGCAGAATGATTCCGTCGTCGTCTGGACCAACGAATACTCCGACAAAAAGACCCGCGTATTTTCCACCACGATCGGCCACAACAACGCCACGGTCGAGGATCCGAAGTATCTCGATCTGGTTTCCAACGGCGTGCTCTGGGCGACTGGCAAGCTCGGCGACGACGGCAAGCCGGCCGCGGGTTACGGCAAGGCCCCGAAGTAGAACTACACGACCACGGCGGGTGATCCGCCCTTCCCCTCCCCAGGCGCCCGCAGGCGCAGTTGGAATTCCGTGATCTCGTGGTCCGACCGCAGCAGCAGGAGATCGCCGCCCTGCGCGCGCGCGAGTTCCCGCGCGATGCTCAGCCCGAGCCCGTGCCCGGCGCGCACCTCCTCCGTCCCTCCGCGGGTGAACCGGTCGAAAATGTGCGGCATCTTCCCGCCTGGGATCGGCTCGCCGCTGTTGGCGACGATGATGTTTGGACCGCTGTCATCGGTCGCCGCTGTGATGCGGACGATTCCGCCGTGGTGGTTGTACTTCACCGAGTTCTCGATCAAATTGAGGATCACCTGCTCGACTCGCGCCGGGTCCGCCATCACCAGAAACTTTGCCGGCAAGTCAGTCTCAATCCTCACGCCGGTTGGCTCGGCAAGAACTTCGCCGTCCTCGGCGCAGGCCTCGATGATGGGAGTCAGGTTCAATTCCACCACCTTGATTCCCAGCCTGCCGGCATCGGCCCTCGCGAGGAGGAGCAGCCCCTCGGCAAGCGAGGTGAGCCTTCGCGTCTGTTGCAGAAGCTCCGCGAGTTCCTCGACTTGATTCGGTTTCAAGTTTGGATCGCGCAGCAACTCCTCGATTCCCGCGCGCATCACCGCGATCGGCGTCTTCAACTGGTGCGACGCATCCGATGCGAAACGGATGGCCTGGCCGTAGCTTGTCTCCAGCCTGCTGAATGTTTCGTTCAGCACTTCAGAGAGAGTCCGGATTTCATCGTCAGCCTCCGGCAGCGCCAGCCGCTGGTGCAAATCCTCCGCCGTGATCCGCTTCGCCACCTGGGTGATCTCGCGCACCGGGTTCAGCGCGCGTCGCGCGACGAGCATCCCTCCAGCGAGGCACACTAGAACCACCACGGGCAACACCACGAGGATCGCGTAGTTCACCCGCTTGAGCGTCGCGTAGTGGTTCCCCAGCGGGTAGCCGATGTGGATCGTCAGCGACTTGTGGAAATATGTGCCGACCCGGTAGGGCGTGCGATCCACGTTCACCTCATGGAAGTCAGCCGGCCCCGCCGACAGCGAGCCTGTCTTCAAATTCGGCGAACGGTACACCTTTTTCAGATTGCGCCCGCGCATCTCGATCAGGCGCGAGTGCAGGTTGTCCGGCACAAGATCCTCCGTGATGATCGTGCGGCTCTCCGCAGGCCCCCCCGGCTTCCGGTCCAGATCGAAGCACAACTCGTCCACATCCCGGTCAATGCGGCGCTCGATGATATCGAGCAGTTCCGTGCTGAGGTAGTAATTCACCCCGATCAGTGCGGCGGCCATCGCACCCCCGGCAACAAGCGCCGACCAGAGCGCCACTTTCACCCGCAAGGAAAGGCCCCTCATGCAGGCGGCGATTCGATCTTGTATCCCACATTCCGGACCGTGTGGATCAGCCTGACCGGAAAGTCCTCGTCCACCTTCCTCCTCACCCGCTGGATATAGACATCCACCGCGTTCGTCTCGTCATCGAGGGCGCTCTGCCACACATGCTCGCAGAGTTCCGTGCGGGAGAAAACCCGCGGGCTGTGGCGCATCAGAAATTTCAAGAGCGTGAACTCGCGGTGGCTGAAATAGAGTTTCGTGCTGCCCCGCGTCACGTCCTGGGTCGTCTCGTTCAGCACCAGATCCCCCACCCGCAGCAGCGGTGAATTGTCCACCCCCTTGCGTCGCGTCAGTGCATTCACCCTGGCGATCAGTTCCTTCATCGCAAAAGGCTTCGGCAGGTAGTCGTCCGCGCCAAGATCGAGCCCGTGAATGCGGTCGTTTTTCTCCCCGCGCGCGGTCATCACCAGCACGGGTGTCGCGATGCTGTTCTGGCGGATCGCCTGCAGGACATCGAGCCCGTCGCATCCCGGGAGGGCGAGATCGAGGAGCACGATGTCGAAGGGTTTTGTGGTCGCCAGCTTTCGTCCCTCATCCCCGCGGGAGACCACTTCCACCGCGTGGCCTTCGCCTTCCAATGCCTTGGCGATATAACGTGCGATCTTTTGTTCGTCTTCGATTACAAGGATTTTCATGGAGAGGCGGGTCCGAGGTTATGATGACGGCGTAATTAGAATGCTATTCGATTCCCCGGGCAATCCGTGCTTTTGCCACTAACGATTTATTTACATTTGGCGAATCAGGCTCTGACAACCCGGTTGTGGCGGCAGGCCATAGTGGGCGCATGAAAGCAATCAAAGCACTCATCATCGCAATCACAGTGGGCACCCTGCCCGTCACCGCCGAATCGCCCCGCAAGGAGGACCGGCCCGTCGTTCAAATCGCAATCCTGCTCGACAACTCCGGCAGCATGAGCGGCCTCATCCAGCAGGCCAAACAGCAGCTCTGGCAGATCGTCAACGAATTCATCTCCGCCAAGCAGGACGGAAAGCCGCCTGTCGTCCAGGTCGCGCTCTACGAATACGGCATCCGCGACGCGCAGGACAACGGCAGCTACGTGCGCCAGCTCTCCCCGCTCACCGACGACCTCGACAAGCTGAGCGAGAAACTTTTTGCCATCTCGCAAAGGGATTCCGGCGGCAGCGAGTACTGCGGCTGGGTCATCAAGGACGCAGTGTCCGATTTGAAATGGGACAAATCCTCGAAGACCTACAAGGCCATCTTCATCGCCGGCAACGAGCCTTTCACGCAGGGCTCGGTTAGTTGGGAGAGCGCATGCAAGGACGCGATCACCAAGGGCGTCATCGTGAACACCATCCACTGCGGCAATGAGGCTGCGGGCATCGCGGGCAAATGGAAGGACGCCGCCGCCCTGTCGGACGGGAAATTTCTGAACATCAATCACAACGCCGCCGTCGTCGCGATCACCGCGCCGCAGGACAAGGAAATCGCCGAATTGAATGGGAAACTCAACCACACCTACATTGCGTTCGGCGCGCGAGGAGCCGATGGAAAAGCACGGCAGGAGGCGCAGGACAGCAACGCCGCCTCGGCCCCCGCCGCTCCCTCAGTCGTCGCCCAGCGCGCACTGTCGAAGGCCTCCGCCAACTACAGCAACGCCACATGGGATCTCGTGGATCGCTCGAAGGAAAAGGACTTCGATCTTGGCAAGCTGAAGGACGAGGAACTGCCCGAGGAGATGCGGAAGATGAGCGCAGACGAAAGAAAGGCGCACCTCACGAAGAAGACTGCCGAGCGCGCCGATATCCAGAAGCAGATCGCCGACCTGGCAAAGAAACGGGATGCGTATGTCGCCGAAGCGCTGAAGAGCGAAGGCAAGGACTCAACACTTGGCCGCGCCGTGACAACCGCCGTCCGCGAGCAGGCGGAGAAGAAGGGCGTTTCTTTCGAGAAGCGGTAGCCCGCCACACGCAGGAGGAACCCTGCGCCGCGAAACTGGCCGTCAAATTGGCAGGTTTCAGGCGCAGGCGCTTCCGTACCCGGGCAGCTACAAGCCGAACACGGCCGCGATCTTCGCCACGAACGGCCGCAACTCGGCGCGCGTGTTCTCCTTCCACTCGGCGAAATGCTGCGCGAGCGGTTTCTTCGGATCCCGTTTGCCGAGATTGATCGCGGACATCGCCTCCCAGCCGGAAGGCTCCGCTTCGAACAGCGGGAGCAACTGGAGCGAAACGACATTGTTGCGTGGACGATCAGTGCCGTTCTTGCGCATCTCGGGTTCATTCTCGCGGAACCATTCAAGAAAGCTTCTCCCCTCCGGCACGCGGCTTTTTGGATCATCCATCCGCTCCTGCGCATAGCGGGTCAGCGCGGGGGCGTAGCTCTTCCAATTCGGGTAGGGCGGCTCCGTCTGCCATGTGCGGCCCATCGCCCGGAGGGAGAAAAGCGATGCCGTCTCACAAAGCGATTCCTCCAGCCACTTGTTCGCATGCCCCCCGGCACGCCAGATCCGGCGCCAGTCGTCGCTGTGATCCGCGATCGCATGGCAAAACTCATGTGCAAACTGG
Organism: Prosthecobacter debontii; assembly: GCA_945861385.1. Classification (GTDB taxonomy): domain Bacteria; phylum Verrucomicrobiota; class Verrucomicrobiia; order Chthoniobacterales; family Chthoniobacteraceae; genus SXWH01. The sequence continues at coordinate 35,206 of CAMAUI010000013.1, read as the reverse complement.
TAGCTGTACTGCGCCCAGAACATTTTCTCCGTCGCAAGCCCGATCACGATCCACCCGTCATCCGAGCGCTCGAAATGAGTGATCGGGTACTTTTCGTTCCGGTAAATGTCGAAGCCGGGCTGCTCGAATTTTGTGTTCGGGCAATGCTTCCAAATTTCGCCGGCCGCCGAACGGAGCACCGCCTTGATGTCCGCCTCCCCCGCCCCGAATGCCTGCGCCTTCACGCGCATCCCGAGTTTCCGCGTGCCGTCCGCGCCGATCGCGCCTGCCAAGGTGCCGAAAAAGAGTGCGGCCGCGAATTTTCGACGGGTGACTGGCTGGCAATATCCGTTCATGGTGCTGCACTAGAACAGATCGAGAGACAGAGTCCACTCCGCATGCCATTCACAGAAAACAGCCAGCATCCCGAACTCCTCGCGCCCGCCGGCGGCTGGGACTGCCTGCGTGCCGCGGTCGCGAACGGCGCGGATGCGGTGTATTTCGGACTGCCGCGGTTCAACGCGCGGATGCGGGCGGACAACTTCCGCGACGACGAACTCGTCGAGGTCGTGAGGTTCTGCCACCGCCATGGCGTGAAGGCATACGTCGCGTTCAACACGCTCGTCTTCACCAGCGAACTCGACGCCGCCGAAAAAATGCTCCGCGATTGCAGCCGCGCCGGCGTGGACGCGCTCATCGTGCAGGACATCGGCATTGTCCGCCTCGCACGCGCCATCGTCCCAGACCTTCCGCTCCACGCGAGCACGCAAATGACGATCACCTCGCCCGAGGGCATCGCATTCGCAAAGGAGCTGGGCATCCAGCGCGTCGTCCTCGCACGCGAACTCTCGCTGCGCGAACTCGAAAAATTCTCCCCGGACGCTCCCGCCACGGACGCACAGCACGCCACCCGCCACCCGGCACTGCCCCTCGAAGTCTTCGTCCACGGCGCGCTCTGCGTCGCGTACAGCGGCCAGTGTCTCACCAGTGAATCCCTCGGCCAGCGCAGCGCGAACCGCGGCGAATGCGCGCAGGCGTGCCGCATGCCTTACGAGCTCATCGTGGACGGCGCAGTGCGCGACCTCGGCGACAAAAAATATCTCCTTTCCCCGCAGGACCTCGCCGCAGCGGAGGAAATCCCCGCGCTCCTCGCGCGCGGCGTCACGAGCTTCAAAATCGAAGGCCGCCTCAAATCCCCCGAATACGTCGCAGCTGTCTGTCAGGTGTACCGCAAGGCGCTCGACGCCGCGCTTGCCGCCGTGGCTGCGACGCCCTCGTCGTCCCGATACATCGGGATATCCGTGGCGCCCCCGCCGCGTGTTTCGCCGCTTGCAGCCACGGATCGCTACCAGCTCGAGATGACCTTCTCCCGCGGCCTATTCACCGGCTGGATGCACGGCGTGGATCACCAGCGCCTTGTCTCCGCGCGCTTCGGAAAAAAGCGCGGCCCGCTCGCGGGGCGCATCGTCCGCGTGGGCCACGACCACATCGAGCTGGCACCGGAGATCGAGCTGAAGCCCGGCGACGGCATCGTCTTCGACACCGGCGGCGACACGAACGCCGAGCAAGGCGGACGCATCTACGAAATCCGCGGACAGCGGTACTTTTTCGAGCACGGGAAAATTGACTTCACCGCCCTGCGCCCTGGAGACCGCGTGTGGAAAACCGACGACCCATCGCTGAACAAACGCCTCCAGCAAAGCTACGCCGCCAAACTCGAACCCCGCCGCCGCATCCCGCTCACGCTCACCGTGCGCGGCGCCGCCGGAGAGCCGCTCGAAGTCGAGGCGCACGGCTGCATTGCCCGCTCCACCATCCCGCTGCAAACCGCCCGCACCGCGCCGCTCACAGATGACAGACTTCGCGAGCACCTCGGGCGCTTCGGCGAACACCCATACGCGCTCGCGGAGCTTCGCAACGAACTCGCGGGCGAAGTGATTTTGCCCATCGGCGAACTCAACCGCATCCGCCGCGAACTCGCATTCGCCCTCGACGCCGCACTTGAGCGCCAGCGCGAAGAATCCCCGCAGACATGGCGCGATATTTTCGCAGAAACCGCGCCGAAATCCGAAATCCGAAATCCGAAATCCGAAATCTGCATGGCCGTCCTCGTCCGAACGATGGACCAGCTCGAGGCCGCGCTCGCGTGCGGCGTCACCACGCTCTACGCCGACTTCGAGGACATCCGCCGGTACAAAGACGCCGTCGCGCGCGTGAAAGCAGCCATCATCGCTCCGTGTGATGCTGCAGCTCACGCAAGGGCAGAGATCGTCGGACGTGATTCCACCTCCGCCCGCATTGGCGGCGCTGGCGTCACGCGGAGCGATGACGGCTACTATCCCGCCCTCATCCTCGCCACCCCGCGCATCCAAAAAGCAGGCGAGAGCGGTTTCTTCAAACTCATCGAAGCCGCCGCGCCCGACGGCGTTCTCATCCGCAACCTCGGTGCGATAGATTTCTTCGCCCGCACGCCGCTCCGCTGCATCGGCGACTTCTCGCTCAACGTCGCAAACCCGCTCACCGCCCAGCATTTCCTCGCGCGTGGCCTTGAGCGCGTGACGCTGAGCTACGACCTGAACATCGAGCAGGTGCTCGACCTCCTCGCGGGTTGTGACGCGAAGTCCGGAATCGCCAGTTCGTCATTCGAGCTGACGCTCCACCAGCACATGCCCATGTTTCACATGGAGCACTGTGTTTTCGCCGCGTTCATGTCGAAAGGCAGCACCGCCCTCGACTGCGGGCGCCCGTGCGAAAAACACCGCGTTCACCTCCGCGACCGCGTCGGCATCGAGCACCCGCTGCGCGCCGATGTCGGCTGCCGCAACACCCTTTTCAACGCCGTCCCGCAGACCGGCGCGCGATTCTTCGACGCCCTGCGCGACGCGGGCCTGGGTTACTTCCGCATCGAGCTTCTCGAGGAGGATGCCGCGGAAAGCATGCGCGTCATCCGCGCCTACCAGTCACTCCTCAGCGGCGAGCGCGGCGGTGACGATCTGTGGCGCGACTTGAAAGCGCAGAGCCAGCTCGGCGTCACCCGAGGCACGCTGGGTTGATGCGCTACTTCACGTAAACACCGATGAGCGGGCGCTTGCTCGGCTTGGCCGATGTGAAGTCGCTCACGAAGCCCTTCTTCGTGCGGAACTCGACATGGCCCGCACCGCGCCCGCCATAGACGAGCACGCTGCCGACCGGCGCCTTGTAGGGATCCTTCACGCTGATTTTCCGGAAGCCGTATTCGTTCGTCAGCTCGTGCGCCGCGCTTTTGGCATAGGCGGTGTCGGGGCGCGAATCCACGAGGCCCGCGGCGACGAGTGCGTTCTTCACATAGCGCCAGCACGAGTGGCGCGAGTGCGCAAAAGCGCGCGCCGAGGCGATCTCGGCGGCGCGGATCAGCCGCTTGTCGTAGCGGAACTTCGACGCCTGCGGGCCGAGGATTGAGAGCTTCGCGGGGTCTATCTTCTTCGCCGTCTCCTTGCTGTAGAGCGACTTCTCAGCACCATGCGCCTGGGCCGCGAATGCTGCGGCGGTGAAAACGGCGAGGCGTACGAAACTTCGAAAAAATGTCATCAGGTTTGGGCTGCTAAAAGCGGCGGAGGCTACGGCTTGATCCCAAGCCGTCAACGGATTTGTCCCCTCAGTCCGAAAAATCTTTCACCCTTTTTTGGCCTCCATAGCCTCGCGGTCGTGACGCTCGAAACGCCGCTCGCCGAACTCTCCTGTGTGCCGCCTCTGCGCGCCCGGCAGCTTGAGCGCTTCGGATTGCGCGTCGTCGGGGATTTGCTTCTCCATTTTCCCCGCCGCCACGAGGATCGCCGTGCCTTCGACCACTTCCCCACTGGCAGCCAGGATGCACCCGTGTGTGTTTGCGGCGTGGTGAGGAAGACAAGCGTTCGGCGGATTCGCGGCTTTCAGAAAATGTTCGACGTGCTGCTCGAGGAGGAGGATGCGAGTGCATTCGGCGGACGGTTGATCTGCCGGTGGTTCAATTCCCATTGGGTGGAGAAGATGATCGTGCAGGGGCACCGGCTGGTCGTATTCGGCAAGGCGAAGATTTCCGGGACGAGTGTCGTGATCACGCACCCGGAGTTTGAAGTGGTCGAGGACGATGCGGACGCCAGCATTCATCTCAAGCGGATCGTGCCGGTTCATCCCGCAACCGAAGGGCTTTCGCCGCGCATAATCCGGCGGATCATCTGGGACGTGCTGGAAGAGTTGACCGACGATGATGTGACGCAGCTTGTGCCCGCAAAGCTCGACCGCACTTCGCGCGCATGGGCGCTGCGCCAGATGCATTTTCCGGAAAGCTGGGAATCCCTCGCGAAGGCGAAGCAGCATCTCGTCCTCGAGGAATTTCTCGCCATGCAACTCGCCATCGCGACGAAGCGCAGGGAACATTCCTCCGAACGCGGCGCGGCGCATTGCGGTCCCGGCGAATTGATGCGCCGCCTGCACGAGGCTCTCCCCTTTTCGCTCACCGCCGCGCAGCAGCGCGCCATCGCCGGGATCCGCGAAGATCTCTCCGCACCGCGCGCGATGAACCGCCTGCTCCACGGCGATGTCGGAAGCGGCAAGACACTCGTCGCGATGAGCGCGATGCTTCTCTGTGTGGAGGCCGGCTGGCAGGCCGCGCTCATGGCTCCCACGCAGATCCTCGCCGAGCAGCACTACCTCGTCTTCCGCCGCCTGCTCGACCCGCTCGGCATCCGCGTCGCCATCCGCACAGGCGCGAGGCGCGAGGACGCAGGCGCGATGCCGCTGTTCAATGCGGCGAAGCCGCAAGTCCCGGGTGGAGCACCCGACTCGGGTGCCGTTTCCGGCGACCCGCCGGAAACGCCTCTGAACTCGCCCGGATCCCAAACAACTCCCGAATCACCCAGTGCGCCGGATGCTCAATTCGCAGGCGCGCACTACCGTCAGGGAAGGCTTCCTCATTTCGAATACCCGTGGGCCATATACGCGATCTGTTTCAATACTCTCGATCCAGCCCGCCTTTCACCCGCCGCGTGCGACATCGTGATGGAGGCGATTGTTCATTGGGCAAATCAGCGCTACCATTTGTTCGCAGCCTGCGTGATGCCCGATCATGTCCACCTGCTCATCCAGCCAATACCGAAGCCGGGCGCGGCGGGAGATGCAGCCGAGTTTTTTCCCCTGAGTGAAATCATGCACTCGATCAAGTCGTGGACGGCGCACGAGATCAACAAGCTCGAAGGCGGCAAAGGATCGCTCTGGCAGAAGGAATGGTTCGACCGATACACGTGCGGGGATCGTGATCTTGCCGAAAAGTACGATTACATCCTGAACAACCCGCGCGCGGAGGGACTCGTTCAACGCGCGGAGGATTATGCATGGAGCTGGTGGGAGGGTGGCGGGTGGAGGCGCAAAGCTGAGTCCAAAGTGGCGCTCGAGGCGGGTCGCCTCGACCAGCACCCGAGTCGGGTGCTCCACCCGGGAGGCGGCGCTGTCGCACCGCAGCAATCAGCCCCGTGTCCCGCATCCGCCATCGCCGGGACCGAGCCCCATATCCTCATCGGCACGCACGCGCTGTTGTACGAGGGAGCGGGCTTCACGCGGCTCGGGCTCGCGGTGGTGGATGAGCAGCACAAGTTTGGGGTGATGCAACGGGCCCGGCTGCGGGCCCAGGCGGGCGAGGGTGCTGTGCCGGATGTGCTCGTGATGACCGCCACGCCGATCCCGCGCACGCTCACGATGACGCTCTACGGCGATCTCGACATCTCCACGCTCGATGAAATGCCAGCCGGTCGCGGGAGGATCATCACCGGCATCCGTCCGCCGGCGAAGCTCGACGACGCGGCGAGGTTCATCCGCGAACAGCTCGACGCCGGCAGGCAGGCTTACATCGTGTATCCACTCATCGAGGACAGCGGGAAGCTGGAGGCGAAGGCCGCGACCGCCGAGTTCAAGAAATGGAGCGGGATGCTCTCGCCCCACCGCTGCGAGCTGATCCACGGGCGCATCCCGCCGGAGGACAAGGAAGCGATCATGGAGCGTTTTCGCAGCGGCGAAGCGAAGGCGCTGATCGCCACGACGGTGATCGAGGTGGGGGTGGACGTGCCAAATGCGACCGTGATGCTCATCGAAAACGCGGAGCGCTTCGGCCTCGCACAAATCCACCAGCTTCGCGGACGCATCGGGCGTGGGACGCACACCAGTTACTGCATCCTTTTCACCTCGTCCGACGACAAGGAGGTGGTGGAAAAACTCCGCATCCTCGAGCAAACCACGAACGGCTTCGAGATCGCGGAGGCGGATCTGCGCCTGCGAGGGCCCGGCGACATGCTGGGCACGGCGCAGAGCGGGCTGCCCCCGCTCAGGCTCGGCGACCTTGTGCGCGATGCGGACCTCATGAAGCTCGCGCGGAACCACGCGTTCCTCATTTTCGAGCATGACCCGCAACTTGAACGTCCCGAGCACGCCGGTTGTCGGGAATTGCTCGCGGCCAGCCGCCGCCTCAACCTCGCACAAGTCAGCTAACCATGGATCCACGCCGCGTCCTTCTTTTCATCGTCATCGGTTTCCTCGCCGCCTACGCATGGTGGCGCTACGAGCATCGCGACGGCCGGGTCCCGGAAAAATTCACGCCCGCCGAGGCGCCGAAGCTCGACTTGAACGACGTCAAGGTGCTCGCCGCGCTCGATGCGGAGTACACGAAACTCGTCCGCACCGTGGTGCCGAGCGTGGTGAGCATCACGAGCGCTGGCTACGTCGCCGCACCGCAGACGCTCCAGGATCTTTTGCTCGGCCAGCGCCGCGTGCAGCGTGCGGGCTCTTCCGGGAGTGGTGTGATCGTTTCAAAGGAGGGCCACGTTCTCACCAACCACCACGTCATCGCCGGAATGACCGAGATCCAGGTGCAGCTCAGCGATGGCAGGAAATCTCCCGCGCGCCTGATCGGAAGCGACCCGTCCACGGACATCGCCGTCCTCAGCATCGAGGCAAAAAACATCGAGCCCCTCCCGCTGGGCGACAGCGATCAGATGCTCCCCGGGCAGCAGGTCTTTGCGATCGGCAACCCCCTCGCGCTTGGCGAGAGCGTCTCGCGCGGCATCGTCAGTGCGCGCGACCGGGCGATCAACGACAGCGGCCTTGAATTTCTCCAGCATGATGCGGCGGTGAACCCTGGAAACTCCGGCGGCCCGCTGCTGAACATCCGCGGCGAGATCATCGGCATCAATTCGCAGATCGCATCGAACACCGGACGCTTTCAGGGCATCTCGTTTGCGATTCCGTCGAACACAGCGCGGCGCGTGTTGGAGAGCATCACGGCCCGCGGCAGAATCGTGCGGGTGTGGATCGGGTTGCAGATGCAGAACCTCACCCCGCGGCTCGCCGCAAATTTCGGAGTGCCGGATACCGACGGGGTTCTGATCACCGATGTCGTGCGCGGCGCGCCCGGCGAGCTGGCTGGCCTTAAGGCCGGCGATGTGGTGCGGAAAATTTCCGGGAAGCCGGTCAGGAACGCGGACGGGCTCCGCTCCATTCTCGCCACCGCGAAACCCGGCGAAATCGTTGAGGTCCAAATCATCCGCGCCGGGCGCGAGGGCGCTGTAAAAGTGCAAGTCAGCGAAGTGCCCGCGCAATTTCTCACGCCCCAGCAATAGCGCCGCCCTCTGAGCCCGGCGGGTATCGCACCATCGAAGTGAAGCGGTGCGGCCCGAAGCCGAAGCCACGATAGAATTCCTGCGCGTCGGCCGTGAAAAGATCCACCCGGCAGCCTTGGAGATCCGGGTGCGCGAGGATGCAGCCGAGCATCCATTTCCCGATGCCCACCCCGCGGTGCGCGTCGGCCACGATGATGTCGCACAGATAGCCAACCGTCGCGCGATCCGTCACCACACGCCCGAAGCCGGCCTGCTCCGCGCCTTTGTACAAGCCGAAGCAAAGCGACGCCCGCACACTCCGCTCGACCACCTCCGGCGCGCGATCAGCGGCCCAGTAGGTTCCCGCGAGCAGCGTGCAGATCACCCGCATGTCCAGCCGCGCGGGATCGTCGCTCAATGTGTAATCGCCGTGTTGCCATTCCATGCGCGCAGCCTTGCGGAATCGGCGCCGACCCGCCAGCTTTCGCGACAATGAAAGTCCCGTACTTCCAAGTGGATGCCTTCACCGACCGGGTGTTTGGCGGCAATCCCGCCGGCGTGTGTGTCCTGGACCGCTGGCTCGACGACACGATGCTCCAGCGGATCGCCGCGGAAAACAATCTGTCCGAGACCGCATTCGTCGTCCCGCTTGCCGAAGGTTTCGATCTTCGCTGGTTCACTCCCACGGTGGAAGTGGACCTCTGCGGCCATGCGACGCTCGCCTCCGCTTTCGTGCTCTTCACCGAATTGCGGCACCGCGATGCCCGCGCGCATTTTCACACCCGCAGCGGCCTGCTCCGGGCCACGTGGGACGGAAAGGTCGTGATGCTCGATTTCCCTGCCCGCCCCGGCGCGCCGTGCGCCGCGCCGCCCGCGCTGATCGAGGGGCTTGGACACATCCCGCGCGAGGTCCGCAAGAGCCGGGACTATCTCGCTGTGCTCGGCAGTGCCGCAGAAGTTCGCAGCCTTGCGCCGGATCTCCCGCAAATCGCCACGCTCGACTGCCTCGGAGTCATCGCAACGGCTGCGGGCGATGACTGCGACTTTGTCTCCCGTTTTTTTGCGCCCGGCGCCGGCGTGCCGGAGGATCCGGTCACCGGATCCGCCCACTGCACGCTGATCCCGTATTGGGCCGAAAAACTCGGAAGGGATAAACTCACCGCCCGGCAGCTTTCCACGCGCGGCGGCACGATCATCTGCGAAATGCGCGGCGACCGCGTCGGCATCGGCGGCAGCGCGGTGCTTTACAGCAAGGCGGAGATCATCCTGCCGGGCTAGCCCTTCGCCATGAACAAAGCCCTGATCCCAGTCCTAGCCATCGCCGCCATCGCTGGCTGCGTTTTTTCCATCAGTCAGATGAACGCACGGAAGGCAGCAGACGCCGCCGTGGCGGAGCGCGAACGGGAAATTGGAGAAGCAAAAAGTTCGCTTCAAAAGATTCAAAAGAATCTCAATGAACGGAGCAAGGAACTCGGAGAGGTGGAGATCCTCCGTGCGAACGTCGCGCGGCTCACCAGGGAGCGCGACGAGGCTCTCGAAAAAGCGAAGAAGATCCCCGCGGACGGCGACGGCTCGAAAACTCCCGGCCCGGGTGCGACGGCGGCGGGCGGGCCGCAACCTCAGCTCGATTTCCGCGGCATGCTTGGGAACTTCGCCAAGGGGTTCGACGACCCGGAGCAGCGCAAGGTTTTCAAGGCGATGCAGGAGCGGCTTGCCACCTCGGCTTACGACCAGCTTTTCAAAAAGCTCGGCCTCAGCGAGCAGGATTCCAAGCTCGTCGCGGAAATCATTGGCGAGCGCAATTTCATGGCCATGGACAAGGGGAGAAAAATCCTCAGCGGAAAACCGGACGATGCCGCCCTGGCCGCGGTGCGGAAGGACGTCGAGGCGACCAAGGCCGAGTACGACTCGAAACTCCGGGCGGTGCTCGGTGCGGAGAAATTCGGCGAACTGGGCGCCTATGAGCAGGGCATCGGCGACCAGCGGACGCTCGAACGGCTCTCCCGCGATTTTGAGCGCAAAGGGCAGCCTCTCGAGGAGCAGCAGCGCGAGTCGCTTGCCCGCATCATGCGCGAAGAGCGCATGAAATCGCCGGGCAACGAAATCCCCGATCTCGGTGGCGGGCCGGGGATGCAGTTGCTGATGAACGATGCGGAAATCAAGGCACAGCAGCAGGAGGAGGAGCAGACCCAAAAGCGGGTCCTGGCGCGCTCCAGCGAAGCGGGGCTTTCGCTCGATCAGGTCAACACTTTGCAGGAGTCCTACAAGCAGCGGAACGAATGGCGCACCTTTGGCCGCGCCATGGGCCGCGCCTTCATCCTGCCTCAAAAATAGCCTGCGAAGCCGCCGGCGCCGGCGCCGGTCCTGCCCGTCACTCCCCGCTCGACACCCCTGCGGCCCGCCGCAAGCCTCCGCGCCGCATGAAAACGTTTGCGTTTTTCCTCGCCCTCGCCACCCCGCTCCTCGCCGCCGATGCTCCGCGCGTCACCGCGCAGGGCCAGCTCCCGGACGATGTCCGCCTCCAGCCGCTCAAGGATCTCGACGGCTATTTCCCATGGTCGCCGCCGTCGTCCGCGACGGCGTGGACGGCGCGCGCGGAGCAATTGCGGATGCAGATGCGCGTGGCGCTCGGCATTTTCCCGGAGCCGACGAAAACGCCGCTGAACGCCGTCGTGCATGGCAGGGTCGAGCGCGAGGACTTCACGGTCGAGCGCGTGATCTTCGAGTCCATGCCGGGCTTCTACGTCACCGGCTCGCTCTTTTGCCCGAAGACGCCGGGCAAACATCCCGCCGTGCTCTGCCCGCACGGGCACTGGGCGAACGGGCGCTTTTACACGAACGCCGAGGCGAGCGTGAAAAAGGACATCGAGAAGGGCGCGGAGGCGCTGCTGGCAAATGGCAGCGTCCCGCTGCAGGCGCGCTGCGTGACGCTCGCGCGGATGGGCTGCGTGGTTTTCCATTTCGACATGCTCGGGAATGCCGACAGCGTGCAGCTTCCCGCGGAACTCGTGCACGGTTTCAAAAAGCAGCGCGCCGAGGCGGCCGCCGCGAAGGACTGGGCGCTTTTTTCGCCGCAGGCGGAAAGTCACGCGCAGAGCATCATGGGATTGCAGACTTGGAATTCGATCCGCGCGCTCGATTTCGTGCAATCGCTCCCGGACGTGGACGGCTCCCGCATCGGCGTCACCGGCGCGAGCGGCGGCGGCACGCAGACTTTCATCCTCTCCGCGCTCGATCCGCGCGTGACGGTCTCCGCGCCGTGCGTGATGGTGGGCACGGCGATGCAGGGCGGATGCACGTGCGAAAACGCGAGCCTTCTGCGCGTGAACACCGGCAACGTCGAGTTCGCCGCGCTCTTTGCGCCGAAGCCGCTGCACATGACGACGGCGAATGACTGGACGAAGGAAATGGCAACGAAGGGCTTCCCGGAACTCTCCGCGCACTGGGCCGCGATGGGCGTGCCGGAGAAAGTGAAGCTGCACAACCGGATCGAGTTCCCGCACAACTACAACCTGCCGTCGCGCCTCGCGGTGTACGCGTTTTTCAACGAGCACCTCGCGCTGAACGCGAACGCCGGGGAGCGGGAGTTCAAGCCGCTCAGCAAGGCCGAGCTGACCGTGTGGAGCGAGGCGCATCCCGCGCCGGCGGGCGATGCGACGGGGATCGCTTTCGAGCGGAAGCTTTGCAGTTGGTGGAAGGACGATGCTGCGAAACAGATCGCCGCCGCCGGGGAAAACATCACGCGCCCCGCGGTGGAGGCGATTTTCCAGCGCACGCTCGCGGGCGAGAAGGCGATCATGGATCACTCGACGTTCAAAAAGGAGAAGCGCGGGGATTTTTTCGTGATGACCGGGCTCATCGAAAACCAGGCGCGCAAGGAAGCCGTGCCCGCGCTTTTCATCCACCCGAAGAAATGGAACGGCCGCACCGTCGTCGTGCTGACCGAGAAGGGCAAAGCCGGCCTGCTCGGCCCCGACGGCCAGCCGACGGACGAGGTGCAGCGCATCATCGCCAGCGGCGCGAGCGCGATGGGCGCGGATCTTTTCATGCAGGGCGAATTCCTCTTCTCCGGCCAGACCGACACGCCCGCGCGGAAGGTGAAAAACCCGCGCGAATCCGCCGCCTACACCCACGGCTACAACCACAGTCTTTTCGCCCAGCGCACGCACGATGTGCTGAGCGTCCTCGCCTTCATCCGCGACCATCCCGACCACCGGACCACGCACGTCGGCATCATCGCACTCGACGCCACCGCGCCCATCGCCGCCGCCGCCCGCGCACTCGCGGACGGAAGCGTGAACACACTCGCCGTGGACACGAAAGGCTTCCGCTTCGGCAAAGTGAACGACATCCGCGACCCGTACTTCCAGCCCGCCATCGCGAGATACGGCGACCTCCCCGGCCTCATCGCCCTCGGCAAAGGCGCGCAGCTCATCCTCGGCGAAAACAACCAGCAACCCCAGGACGCAACCACCTGGCTGCTCGCGCAGTAGCGCGCCATCGGTGGTGGGGAGATGCCGCCAGCCTCTGGGCCTGCCGATGGGCACAGCGATCATTTGCATCTTGCCGAGGTGGTCGGGGGCTTGGCGGCGCAGATACTCACGCAGGGTGATGTGCATGCAGCAGGCCAAATATCTTTCCAGCGCTCTTGCAGGTGGCTGAAGCGGTGCGTGAACGTCTTTCGACTGATGGAATGCGCGGTTGATATGGATTGCCGCATCCGGGTAGGCTCCGCGCCACTGAAATCCAAACTCTCCATGCGAATCCTTCCTATTCTAAAACACGCCCTTTGTTCCCTGCCTTTGTTCCTCACCGCTACCGCCGCTTTTGCGCAAAACGAAATCATCGTCGGCGAATTCGCCTCGCTCACGGGCGGCAGCGCGAGCTTCGGGCAGAGTTCGCACAAGGGCACACAGCTCGCGATTGATGAACTCAACGCCGCGGGCGGCGTGCTCGGGCGGAAATTCAAGCTCATCACCGAGGACGACCAATCGCTCGCGGGCCAACCGGCGACCATCGTGCGCAAGCTCATCACGCAGGACAAAGCCATCGCCATCCTCGGCGAAGTCGCATCATCGAAGTCGCTCGAAGCCGCGCCCATCTGCCAGCAAAACAATATCCCGATGATCTCGCCGGCCTCGACGAATCCGAAGGTCACGGAGGTTGGCAATTACGTCTTCCGCATCTGCTTCATTGACCCGTTTCAGGGCACGGTGATGTCGAAATTTGCGCTCGGGAAGGGCTACAAGAAAGTCGCGCTGCTCACGGACGTGAAGCAGGACTACAGCGTGGGGCTGAGCGAGTTTTTCGTGAAGCACTTCACGGCGAACGGCGGCGCCATCGTGAAGGATCAGAAGTTCTCGACGGGCGACAAGGACTTCAAGGCGCAGCTCACTTCGATCAAAACGACGAAGCCCGACGCGATCTTCGTCCCCGGCTACTACGGCGAGGTGGCGCTCATCGCGAAGCAGGCGCGGCAGCTCGGCATCAAGGTGCCGCTGCTCGGCGGCGACGGCTGGGTGGGGGATTCGCTGCTGAAGGTCGCCGGCAACTCACTCGACGGCTGTTTTTTTTCCAGCCACTTCAGCGCCGAGGACAAGACGCCCGCCGTGCAGGATTTCGTGAAAAAGTATCAGGCCAAATACGGCCAGGCGCCCGACGACATGGGCGCGCTCGGCTACGACAGCGCGATGATCCTCGCTGACGCGATCAAGCGCGCGGGCGGCACGGACGGCGCGAAGCTGCGCGACGCCATCGCGGCGACGAAGGACTACAAGGCCATCACGGGCGTGATCACGATTGACGAGAAGCGCAATGCATCGAAGTCGGCGGTGATCATGGCCATCGAAAACGCGGGCTTTAAGTTCCTGGAGACGGTCGCGCCGTAAGCGGGGAACCCCATGCGCGCAAAGCCGAGGAAAACTCTGGCGCTTCGCAAATCAGCGAAGCCGGTGAAGCGGGCCGCTGCGCTGCTGGCCGATGTGAGGGGGCTCATCGAGCAGGCTCGCGAGGGCGTTGCGCGCACGGTGAACGCGGGGCTGGCGCTGCATTACTGGCAGGTCGGCACGCGCGTCCGGCAGGAGATTTTGAAGGAACAACGCGCAGACTACGGCGCGAAGATTGTCGTGACGCTGTCACGACAATTGGAGCGCGAGTATGGGCGGGGCTACGCGGAAAAAAACCTGCGCCGGATGGTGCAGTTTGCGGAGGTGTTTTGTGACCGGGAGATTGTCGTGACGCTGTCACGACAATTGGGGTGGAGCCATTTCGTGGCCCTGCTCCCGCTCGATGACGAACTGCAGCGCGACTTTTACGCCGAGATGTGCAGGGTCGAGCGGTGGGATGTTCGCACGTTGAGAAAGAAGATCGGCGGCATGCTTTACGAGCGCACCGCGCTGTCGAGAAAGCCGGACAAACTCATCCGGCGCGAACTCGCGGCACTGCGGAAGGACGACAGACTGACACCGGAGATGGTTTTCCGTGAACCGTATTTCCTCGATTTTCTCGGGCTGAAAGACGCCTACGCGGAGAAGGACATCGAGACGGCGATCCTCCGGGAAATTGAGGCGTTCATCATCGAGATGGGAGCGGGCTTTTGCTTCGTCGCGCGGCAAAAGCGGATGCAGATTGATGACCGCGACTACCATCTCGATCTGCTCTTTTACCATCGCAAGCTGCGCCGCCTCGTGGCGCTGGATTTGAAGCTCGGCGAGTTTGAAGCGGCGGACAAAGGGCAGATGGAACTCTACCTCGCCTGGCTGAAACGGCACGAGTGCGAGCCGGGCGAGGCGGAGCCGCTCGGCATCATTCTGTGCGCGGGAAAAAGCGACCGCCACGTCGAGCTGCTGGAGCTGGCGAAAAGCGGCATCCACGTCGCGAGCTACTGGACGAAGCTGCTCCCGAAAAAACTGCTGGAGCGAAAACTCCTCGAAGCCGTGCGCCACGCCCGCGCGCGGGTGAAACCGCGGGACTGATGCCGCGATGGCACCGACAGTCTGAAATGGACATCGCGGGGCGCGTTGCCTTTCCTCTGCGCGCCACGTGAGTCCGCAGACCATTGAATTCATCCAGCAGCTCATCAACGGGCTGTCCCAGGGCGCGATCTACGCCCTGATCGCGCTTGGCTACACGATGGTCTTCGGCGTCCTGCGCTTCATCAATTTCGCCCACGGCGACCTCTACATGATCGGCGGCTTCGCGGGCTGGATGCTCTTTGCGGCGCCGGAAAATGAAGCGAAGACCGGCATGTGGGCGTCGCTCAGCCGTTCCTTCGCCGCGATCCCGCCGGGGATGCCGAAGGTGCTGCTCGCGCTCGCGCTCGCGATGATGTTTTGCGCGGCGCTCGGCATGTTGATCGAATGGCTCTGCTACCGCCCGCTGCGCCAGCGTCCGCGCATCACAGTGCTCATCACCGCCATCGGCGTGTCGCTGTTTTTGGAGAGCTTCGGGCAGTACATCTGGGGCGCGGCGCCAAAGTCCTTTCCGACGCTTATCGAGGACCCCGCCATCACGATTCCCGAGACGTGGGGCAGCATCTCGACGCTCACCGTGTTGACGAGCCAGGTCATCATCTTCTGCACCACGCTCGGACTGCTCGCGCTGCTCACATTTATCGTGCTGAAAACAAAGATCGGCATGGCGATGCGCGCCCTCGCTTTCAACCAAACCGCCTGCGCACTCATGGGCGTGAACGTAAACCTCATCATCGCGTTCACCTTCGGCCTCGGCTCCGCGCTGGCAGGCGCGGCGGGCATCCTCACGAGCATCCAGCAACCGAGCATTGATCCGCTCATGGGCATCCTGCCGGGACTGAAAGCGTTCGTCGCCGCGGTGCTCGGCGGCATCGGGAATCTCGCTGGCGCGGTGCTCGGCGCGTTCCTGCTCGGCGTGGTCGAGACGATGGTCATCGGCTACGTGTCGCCGACGTACAAGGACGCCGTCGCGTTCGGCGTGCTCATCTTCATCCTCCTGCTGCGGCCCGCCGGGCTGCTCGGGAAAAACGTGCGGGAAAAAGTGTAGGCCATGTTTGAACGCACCAAGCTCATCCTCGTCGCCTGCATTGCCGCGTTCGCCGCACTCTCGCCTCTCATCGGCGGGATGAACCCCTACTACTTCAACATCCTCATCAGCGTCGGCATCAGCCTCATCCTCGCCGTCGGGTTGAACCTCGTGAACGGCTACACCGGGCAGTTCTCGCTCGGCCACGCGGGCTTCATGGCCGTCGGCGCGTATCTTGCAGCCGCGATGAGCCTCGGCATCCTCTTCCCGTATCTCGACCCGCCGCAATGGGCGCCCACCGCCGAGGAACTCGCCGCCGACCCACAAGCCACCGTCGCAAAATGGACGTATCCCTTCAAAGCCCTCTGGCTCCTTTTCGGCTGGCTCATCAACGCCCTCTTCTGGTGCCACAACCACATCATCCCCCTCGGCGCCGCGCTCCCCGGCTGGGGAAAATTCCTCTTCGCACTGTTCTACGGCGGCGCCATCGCCGCGCTCGCGGGACTCACCGTCGGCGTCCCCTCGCTCCGGCTAAAAGGCGACTACCTCGCCATCGTCACCCTCGGCTTCAACGAAATCATCCGCGTCGTCCTCCAGAGCGCCGATCCTGTCGGCGCATCGCGCGGACTTCCCGGCATCCCGCTCGCGACGAATTTTTTCTGGACGTTCACCTTCGCCGCCCTCGCCATCTACGTCGTCTGGAACATCGTCCACTCCACGTATGGCCGCGGCTTCCTCGCCGTGCGCGACGACGAGATCGCCGCCGAGGCCATGGGCATCAACACCACCAAATACAAAGTCCTCGCCTTCGTCATCGCCGCATTCTTCGCGGGCATCGCCGGCGGCCTCTACGCGCACTTCTTCCAGTACATCAACCCCGAGGGCTTCAACTTCATGAAGAGCGTGGACATCGTCGTCATGGTCATCCTCGGCGGCATGGGCAGCATGTGGGGCGTATGCGCGGCGGCGGTGCTGCTCACCATCCTCCCCGAAGTCCTCCGCAAGGTCGCGAAAATCGAAGCGCTCCCCGAATGGGCGCGCGAGATCGCCGAGAACCGCATGATCATCTACTCCCTCATCCTCATCATCCTCATGCTCGCCCGCCCGCAGGGCCTCTTCGCCGGGTGGGTGAAAAAGAAAACCCGCCCCGCATGAGCGCGCCCCTCCTCGACCTCGACAATATCACCGTCCAGTTCGGCGGCCTCAAAGCCGTCGCCGACGTTTCATTTTCCATCGGCGAGCGCGAACTCGTCGGCCTCATCGGCCCCAACGGCGCCGGCAAAACCACCATCTTCAACGCCATCACCGGCGTCTATCGCCCCACCGCCGGCCACGTCAGCTTCCTCGGCAAAAAAGTCGGCCACCACCCGCCCTACATCATCACCGCCCGCGGCATCGCCCGCACCTTCCAGAACATCCGCCTCTTCGCCTCCATGACCGTCTTCGACAACGTGAGATGCGCCTGCAACATGCATCTCAAACACGGCATCTCCCACGCCCTCTGGCGCGGCACCAAAGTCGCCGCCGAGGAGCAGCGCATCGAGCGCGACGTCATGGAACTGCTCGAAATCTTCGGCCTCCACGAGCAGCGCGACGAAAACGCAAAGGCGCTCCCCTACGGCGACCAGCGCCGGCTCGAAATCGTCCGCGCCCTCGCCACGAAGCCCAAGCTCCTCCTCCTCGACGAACCCGCCGCCGGCATGAACCCCACGGAGAAGGTCGAGCTGATGAAACTCATCCGCTTCGTGCAGGAAAAATTCGCCCTGGCCGTGCTCCTCGTCGAGCACGACATGAAAGTGGTCATGGGCATCTGCGAGCGCATCGTCGTCCTCGATTACGGCCTGAAGATCGCCGAGGGCACCCCCGGCGAAATCCGCGCGAATCCAAAAGTCATCGCCGCGTATCTCGGGAAGGAAACAGCCGCCTAAAAGCCCATGTGACACAGCGCGTCCCCGCCTGTGGACGGCTGAAAAAACTCGGACGCGCAACGAACTTCGCCGGGCCTGCGCAGATCAAGTGTAAGGCAAGCTCTCCAGCCAGTGCGTTTCGCGCCAGCACAGCGGGGATCCCGATGAATTGGGATGTCACCTTCTACGCATCCCGCAGGGAGCGCCGCAGGGCGGCGGGAAAAAGCGCGTCGAGCGGGATGGCGAGGCTGCGGGCGAGGTGGACGATGTCCGCGTTGCGACGTCGGCGCTTCTGGCTCATCGCCGCCAGCGCCGGCTGCGCTATCGGCCTTCCGGCAGGATAACCGGTATTTGTTGCCGCCTGCTTTTCCGATAAGTGCGGAAATGCGAGTCCACCGTGAAAACCGCAGCCGCAGAGTGAATCTCAGCGAGCCGGACGAGACATGCGTCGGTCAGGGACATTGGAAGGTCTTCGTATTTCCGAATCAGCTTTTCGAGAGTAATCCGTTCGTCGAGCACCGCGAAATCCACTTCCAAAAGCCCCGAGTTCAAAAGCTCGAAAAACCGCCGCACGGCACCGGAAAACCGAGCCAGCAAGAAACAAGTCTCCGTCAAAACCGGCTCGCATGTCAGAAAAGGTGCATCCAGTTCATCGAATTTCGCAACCGCCCAGTGATGGTGCTGATCGCTCTTCACGAGGTACGCCACCAGCGGCCCGGTATCTACGATGATCGCTGGTTTGCTCACTCCCCGAAGCCTTCGAGATACTTCGGGTTCACGGACAAGTCCACCGGAGCGCCCTTCACACACCCTCGCAAATGCTTCACCAAACTCCCGGCCTTCACGCCTCCCCGGCCAAGCGCCGCCTTCAACTTCGCCTCCAGCGCCTCACGCAGCACCGCCGATTTCGAGCACCGCTCCTTTTCGGCAAACGCATCCAGGCGAACCGCGAGCGAATCCGGGATATGGCAGGTAAGCGTCGTCATGGGCATAAAATACCCGCGCCTGCCCGAAATGGCAAGGCAAGCAAAGCGCACTTCACCCCATCAGCCGCCGCCAGTCGCAGCCGAGCGCGGCGCGGAGCCGGTGGAGCGTGGTGACGAGGATGGTGATGCTGCCAGCCTCGATCTTTTGCACGGTGCGCGGATTGAAAGTGGCACAGCGCGGCCCTCGCCTGTGTGCAGTATGAGAAACTCGGGCATCTCCCGAATTTCGCAAGGCCATCACAGCCCGAGTGTGTAACAGGCTTTCCAGCCTGTGCCGCGCGCACCTCACAGGCTGGAAAGCCTGTGTCACTTTTCCCCGGCGGCGCAGCGCGCGCGATTGACCGTTGCGATGCCGGCTCGCATCTTCCGCGGACTCGTTTCACCGCAAGACATGCTTGAACTTCACGAACTCACTGTCGCCTACGGCGGCATCACGGCGCTGCACGGCATTTCGCTGAAGGTGGATGCGGGGAGTATCGTCACGCTTGTCGGGGCGAATGGCGCGGGGAAGAGCACGACGCTTAGCACCGTCAGCGGGTTGGTGAAGGCGAAGAGCGGGCGCGTTTCCTACGAGGGCGGGGACATCACGAACCTGCCGCCGCACAAGATCGTCGCGCGCGGCATCGCGCAGGCGCCGGAGGGGCGGATGGTATTCGCGAATCTCACCGTGTCGGAAAATCTGCGGATGGGCGCGTATTTGCGCGGCGACCGGGCGGGTATTGCGAAGGATTTCGATTTCGTCTTCAGCGTTTTCCCTCGGCTGAAGGAGCGGGAGAAACAGACGGCGGGCACGCTCAGTGGCGGGGAGCAGCAGATGCTGGCGATTGGCCGCGCGCTGATGAGCAAGCCGCGGCTGCTGTTGCTCGATGAGCCGTCGCTCGGCATCGCGCCGCTGCTGACGAAGACGATCTTCGAGCAGATCGTGGCGATCAACCGCGAGCTCAAGCTCACCATTTTGCTGGTCGAGCAAAATGCGAATCTCGCGCTGGAGGTCAGCCATTACGGCTATGTGCTGGAGACGGGGAAAATCCTGCTGCAGGACACGGCGGCGGCGCTCCAGGAGAATCCGAAAGTGCGCGAGGCGTACCTCGGCGGGTAGGCGATCGCGCGGCCGGCTGCGGGCGCCGCGCATTTTCCCAAAGGCTGCGCTTCCGGTGCCGTGGGTTTTGGGCTTTGGTGCGCGTCCTTTGACGATGCCTCTACAAGCTGGCGACATTTTGGAGCGCGTGCGGCGCGTGGAATTGCGGGCAAGCAAGCTTGCGAGCGATTTGATGACGGGCGCGTACATGTCGCAGTTCAAGGGGCGGGGGATGGATTTCGAGGAGCTGCGGGAATATGTGCCGGGGGATGATGTGCGGACGATTGACTGGAATGTGACGGCGCGGCTGCGGCGGCCTTTTGTGAAGCTGCACCGGGAGGAGCGGGAACTCGGCGTGGTGCTGGTGCTGGATGTTTCGGGGAGCGGGGATTTCGGGTCGGGCGGTGTGTCGAAGCGGGAGTTTGCGGCGGAGATCGCGGGGACGCTGGCGTTCTCGGCGCTGCGGGGCGGGGACAAGGTGGGGTTGCTGCTTTTTTCAAACGAGGTGGAGCTGTACGTGCCGCCGAAGAAGGGGCGGCGGCATCTTTTGCGGGTGATCCGGGATGCGCTTTGCTTCCGTCCGCGAGGCCGGGGGACGGATGTGCAGGGGGCACTGACTTTTTTGAATCATGTGCTGAAGCGGCGCTCGGTGGTTTTTCTGGTGTCGGATTTTCTCCAATCGGGCGGGGCGGCGCGGCGGGATATTTTCACCGAGATCGGGCAGACGAATGCGCGGCATGATCTCGTGTGCCTGCATGTGGTGGATGAACGGGAGCGTGTGCTGCCGCGGGCGGGCGTGCTGGTGGTGGAGGATGCGGAGACCGGGGAGGTGGTGGAGGTGGACACGATGCGGGAGTCGGTGCGGCGGGCGTTCGCGGCGGGGGCGGCGGGGAGGATCGAGCGGCTGGACCGTGCGCTGGGGCAGACGGGTGTGGATGTGCTGCGGATGTCGCCGGGCGAGGATTATGCGTCGGTGTTGCAGCGGTTCTTCGAGCACAGGAGGAGGCGGTGATGATGGGTGTGCGTCCGTTGTTGCTGGCGTGCGTGTTTGCCATTCCGTCGCTGGCGATGGCTGCGATTAAGGAGGAGCCGATCCCGGAATTGAAGGCTCCCGCCGGGAGGCTGGAGCTGAGGGAGGAAAAGAAGCCATCGCGTGGGTGGATGGTCTGGCCGGCGATTGGCGCGGTCGTGGGCGTGGTGATCCTGCTGGCTTCGCAGCGGAAGGCTGCTCCGCCGGTGCCGCCGGCGGAGGGCGCGCGGCGGGAGTTGCAGGCGCTGAATGGAAAGGGTGATGCGGCGGGGGTGGCGCGTGTTTTTCGCGGATATGTGGAGGCGGCGATGGGGGTGCGAGGGCGTTCGGCGACGGTGGATGAGATGATCGCCGCGCTCTCGGGGCGCGCGGGCTGGAGCGATGCGCTGGGTTGGCGGGTGCGGCGGTTTTTGGATCCGGTGGAGCTTTCGAATTTTGCGCCGGAGGTGCCCGCGCCGGCGGTGGAGGGTGCGGTGAAGGAGGCTCTCGAGTTGGTCTCGGAGCTTGAAAAAATGCGGGGAGGGCAGGCGTAGGCGATGGGTTCATATTTTGAATTTCAACGCCCCTGGGTGCTGGCGCTGCTGGCGCTGCTGCCGCTGTATGCCTTTGTGCGCGGGCGCGCGGGGAAGGAGGGCGCGCTGCGGTTTCCGAGTGTGGACCTGGTGGCGGCGGTGGCCGGGAAGGTGCGCGTGTCGGCGGGCCGGCTGTTTCTTTTCCTGCGGATCGTGACGCTGGCGCTGGCGATCGCCGCGCTGGCGGGGCCGCGGTGGGTGAACAATGAAACGGAGACTGAGGCGAGCGGGGTGGACATCATGATGGTGTATGATCTTTCGTGGAGCATGATGGCGCTGGACATGGCGCCGCCGGGGACGAAGACGACGCGGTTCGACATCGCGCAGGAGGTGATCAAGGATTTCATCGCGCGGAGGCCGAGCGACCGGATCGGGCTGGTGGTGTTCAGTGCGGTGCCTTACCTGGTGTCGCCGACGACGCTGAACCATGAGTGGCTGCAGGAGCAGTTCGACCGGCTGCACATCGGGATGATCCGCGAACTCGGGACGGCGATCGGCGACGCGGTGGGGATGGCGGCGAAGAATTTGTCGCGCCAGAAGGAGAGCCGTGGGCGGGTGATCGTGCTGCTGACGGACGGGGACAACAACAAGTGGGAGACGTTCGAGCCGCTGCCGTCGGCGATGTTTGCGCGGGATGAGAAGGTGCGGATTTACACGATCGGGATCGGAAAAAATTCCACCTGCCCGCTGTATGACTTCGACCGTGAGACGGGGAAGTTCAACCTGCTGCTGGACGGGAGCCACGCGGGGATCATCACGATGCTGTCGCCGCCCAACTACGTGGTCCTCGAGAAGATGGCGCGGCTGACGGGCGGGAAGTCGTACACGGCGACAAACCGGCAGGAATTGCAGACGGTGTACGCGGACATTGACCGGCTGGAGAAGACCGAGCGGAAGCTGAAGAACCGCCGCACATTCACCCCGCTCTACCACGTCCCGCTGCTCGCCGCGCTGGCGCTGCTGGTGCTGGAGGGGGTGCTGGCAAACACGCGCTTCCGGAGGCTGCCATGATCGCGGCGATGTATTTTGCAAATCCGGCGTGGCTGTGGGTGACGGCGGGCGTGCTGGCGGTTTTCGCGGCGCTGCTGTGGCATTCCTCGCGTGCGCGTGGGCGGCAGCTCGCGGCGTTTGCGGATCCGGCGCAGAGCCGCGCGCTGCTGGCCTCGCACAGCCGGGTGCGGCGGGTTGCGAAAAACACGCTGCTGTTTTTTGCGGCACTGGTCAGCGGGCTCGCGCTGGCACGGCCGCAATGGGGCGTGGTGGAGGAGCAGACGCTGCGCGCGAAGGGGGAGGATGTGGTCTTCGTGCTGGACCTGTCGAAATCCATGCTGGCCGCGGATGTGAAACCGAACCGGCTGGAGCGTGCAAAACTCGCGATCCTCGGGTACCTCGGCGGGCAGAAGGGCGGGCGGATGGGGCTGGTGGTTTTTGCCGGGAACGCGTTTCTGCGGGTGCCGCTGACGCTCGATTACGCGGCGTTCGAGGAGAGCGTGATGAGCACGTCGCCGGAGGATCTGCATGTGCCGGGGACGGACCTCGGGACTGCGCTGGCGGTGGCGAAGGGGGCGTTTGAAAAGACGGACAAGCGGCGGGTGCTGGTGCTGCTGACGGATGGCGAGGATCTCGAGAAGCTCGGGGTGAAGTACGCGGAGGAATTCGCGAAGGACGGGATCGTGGTTTTCACCGTGGGGATGGGCACGGCGACGGGCGCGGCGGTGCAGACGCTGCTCCCGAACGGAGCCTCGGTGCCGATGCTGGATGCGCAGGGGCAGCCGGTGATCAGCCGGCTTGATGAGGCGACGTTGCGAGGGATCGCGGACGCGACGGGCGGGACTTACCGCCGCATGGACCGGATCAGCGACGCGATGATGGATGTGGAGCGCGCGATGAGGGCGACCGAGCTGACGCCGGGAGGGGGCGTGGTGAAGCGCCGGGGTGTGGATCGCTATCCCTGGTTCGTCGCGGTTGCCATTTTGCTTCTGGTGGTGGACTCTTTCCTCACAACACGCCGCCGTATTCCGCATGAGCCGTAGCAGCCAGTCACTCCGAACCGTCCCGATCCGCGCCGCGGCGTGCATTTTTGCCGCGCTCGCCGCGGCGGATGCGCACGGGGCGAAAAACAAGACGGCGCTGGATTTCTACAACGAGGGCGTGGCGAAGTTTGCGGAGAAGGAACTGCGGGACGCGGAGACGGCGCTCGTGCAGGCGGCGCGCGCGAACGAGGAGCGTGTGCAGCCCGCCGCGCTCTACAATCTCGGGCACGTCCGTTTTTTGCAGGGGAAGGACACGCTCAAGGGCGAGGGGAACCGGCGGCAGTTGCTCGACAATGCGGATGCGACATCGGTGGTCGCGGAGGAGGCAATCCGGCATGCGCGGGGAGTGGTGGAGAGCGAGGATGTGCAGGAGCTGATCAATGCCTACATGCGCGGACGGGTCGCGCGGAAGCAGCTCCGCACGGTGCGCGACGAGACGACGCGCGAACTGGACCTGATCGCGGCGGCGTTGCAGCGATGGAGGCGCTCGGTGGGGGATTTCCGCGGGGCGAAGGAACTGGAGCCGGCGAATGAAGACGCTGGGTTCAACGCGGACGTGGTGGAGCGCCATATCAAGGAGCTGCTGAAATTTCAGAAAAAAGTGCAGCAGGCGCAGGAGGCAAACGGGAAGAAGCGCGAGGAGCTGCGGGAATTGATGAAGCAGATCGGCGGCAAGATCCCCGAGGACATGAAGCGCGGCAGCGATGACGAGGAAAGCGATGAGGATGAGGAGGGCAAGGAACCCAAGGACGGCAAGGAGCCGAAGCCCTCGGAAAAGCAACAGCAGCGCATCGGCGGAGACCGGGAGATCCACCCGGACATGCTGCGGCTGCTGAAGGAGAAGATGCCAAACCGGACAATGTCCATCGGGCAGGACGGGGAACAAAAAGGGTTCGGCGGGGACAAGCCCGAGGACAAGAAACGGAAAGGGCGCGATTACTGATGAGAGCGGCACCAGGCAGTTCAATTTTCGCGCGGGTTCGCGGATCGGCGCTGGTGGTGTTGCTGGCTTCTTTTGCGGCGGCGGTTGCCCAGCAAGAGCCTCCGATCATCCGGCAGCCCCCGCTTCGCATCGAGGTGCAGCCGGGAAGCGGGCCCGTGAGGATCGGGCCAAATGGGGTCGTGCCCCAGCCGGGGGCCACTCCGGTGGAGCCGGCGGCGAGCGCGTCATTCGAACCTGCGGAGGGGCGGGTGGGCCGGCCCGTGGAGTACCGGATCACGATCACCGGTTCGCAGCGTGTGATGGAGCTGCCGCCGCCGGAGGCGCCCGAGGGGCTCACGATCACGCAGGGTGCGCGCTCGTTTTCGATGCAGGCGCTGAATGGCCAGCTCGTGAACATGAGCACGCTGCGCTTTACGGTGCAGGCAGCCAGGGCCGGGGAATTCACCATCCCGGCGCACACGGTGGATGTCGGCGGGAAGCAGGTGCGTGTGCCGGCGGCACAGCTCATCGTGCGCGACGCCGCGCCGGGCGAGGCGGTGTATCAGGCCGCACGCGCGTTTCTCGATCTGCCAAAGCGCGATTTTTTCATCGGTGAGACGATCCGCGGGCGGCTGCTCGTCCCCGAGACGCCGGACGAGATGCCGCAGTATGTGCAGCATGTTTCGAAGACGAGCGGGGCGGTGCTTTTCAAGCCGACGATGCGGACGCGGCGGGAGCAGTTCACGCTGGATGGGAAGCTGCGCTCGGGGCTTGTCATGCCCGTGGAGGTGACGCCGATCCTCGCGGGGGAAAGCTCGGTGAATTGCGAGCTGGTGGTGTATGTGGCGCGCACGGGAGTGGCGGGAAGGCAGGTGGGATTCACCAGCCAGAGCACGCTGGTGACGCCCGATGTGAAATTGCACACGCGCCTTGTGCCGGAGATCGGACGGCCCGCGGGGTTCACGGGCGCGATCGGGAAATTCACGCTCGGCCAGCCAAAGCTGTCGGCAACCGAGATCGAGGTCGGCGAGCCGCTCACGCTCACTGTGTCGCTGCGCGGCGAGGGCAACCTCGAGAGCGTCCCGCCGCCGGAACTTCCCGATGGGGCTGGCTGGACGGCTTACCGCCCGACGAGCCAGCTCCAGCCGGACGAGGACGGCGACGGGGTGACGAAGACGTTCACATTTACGCTCGTGCCGAAGCGCGACGGGCGGAAAGGAACGCCATCGCTGCCATTCGCATTTTTCGACCCGGAGAAGAGCATGTTTGTGGACATCAGCATCCCGCCATTGCCCGTGCTCGTGAAGCCATCACCGAACGCCGCCGCCACCCCCGCTGACGTGAAAGCCGAGCCAGTCACTCCGGGCGAGCCGCCGCGCACCGCCGAACCGGCGCTGACGGGCCTCGCGGAAAAGCCGGGCAGTTGGAGCGGTTCCCCGCGCCTGCTGCTGCGAAATTTCCTCCTCATTCAGATCGCCCCGCCGGTTGCGCTCCTCGTCCTGTGGGCGTGGCGGAAGCGGCGCGAGCATCTCGCCGCGCATCCGGAAATCCTGCGCCGTCGCCGCGCGCGTGCCGCGTGTCGGCGGGCACTCGCTGATGCGAGGGTCGCCGTGCGCCGTGGGGACCAGGCGGCTTTTTTGAATGCAGGCATCGGTGCGCTCCGCGAAGCCGCTGCGCCGCTCGACACGGCGGAGGCCGGCAGTCTCACGCGGGAGGAGGTGCTCAGCCGGCTGCGTGGCGACGAAGCAGCGGCAAGGGCGGCGCGCGCGGTTTTTGAGAGCGCCGAGGCGGCGCGTTATGCGAGCGGCACGACAGCGGTGCCGGAGGCATCCGCGCTGATGCCGGAGCTTGAGCGCGCGGTGAAACGGCTGGAGGTGACGACGTGAGCGCGCGTGTGATTTGGTGCGCATTCATGCTGTTCGCGTGCGTGTCGCAGGCGGAGACGCCTGATGAGATTTTTTCGAAGGCCGGTGCCGCGTTTGCGAAACAGGAATACGGGGAGGCGGCCTACGGGCTCAGGGCCTTGAGCGCAGGGAACAACTGGTCGCATGGCGCGCAGCATAATCTTGGCATCGTCGAGTGGAGGGTCGCCCGCCCGGGGCCGGCAGTGCTCGCGTGGGAGCGCGCGCACGCGCTGGATCCGTTTGACCGGAACACCATCGCGAACCTCCGCTTCGCGAGGAGCAAGGCGAACCTCGTGGAGCCGGAGCGATTGTGGTTCGAGCGGTATTCGGAATGGCTGCCCGCGCCGGCATGGCTCGGCGCGGCTTCGCTGGGGCTGTGGGGCGGGGTGCTTCTGCTCGTGATGCCGCGGCTCTTCGGCACGCGCCGCGCGGACTGGCACCAGGGTGTCGCTGCGCTGTTGCTCGCGGCATTTCTGCTCACCACGCCGGCGATGATGGGGCTCTACACGAGAGGCAACGCGGGTGTCGTGATCGAGGAGGAAGCGTCCCTCCGCCTCACGCCGACGACGGAGGGTGAGCCGCTCGCGAAACTGCAAGGCGGCGAACTTGCACGGATCGAGCGCGAGCGTGGCGATTACCTCTACATCCGCGCCGAGGGCGACCGGGCCGGCTGGGTGAAGCGCGCCGAGTTCGAAAAAATCTGGCCCTAGCCCGTGGAGCAAGCCGCCGGCTTGCGTGAGTGGTGCCGGGAGCATCTGAACGGCGCGCAATCGGGATCGTGCGGTTGCTCCGATTCTGTTTATCGCGTCCGCAAGCCGGCGGCTTGCGCCACGTGGCGCTCGCCAGCAGCGTTTTCGGGTGTATGTTCCGCGCCCTTCGATGAGCACCAAGACCGCAGAAACACAGCCCAGGGCCCGCGTCCCGAAAATCGGGATGATCTCGCTTGGCTGTGCGAAGAACCTCGTGGATGCCGAAATCATGCTCGGCGATGTGGTGTCGCGCGGGATGCAGATCACCAACGACGCGGCGGATGCGGATGTGCTGATCGTGAACACGTGCGCGTTCATTGACAGCGCCAAGGAGGAGAGCATCGAGGCGATCCTGGAGGCGCATCAGTCGAAGGGTCTGAAACGCCGGCGCAAGGGCCAGAAGCTCATCGTGGCCGGCTGCATGAGCCAGCGATTCAGCGGCGAACTCGCCACCGAGTTTCATGACGAAGTGGATGCCTTCATCGGGCTGGACCAGGTGAAGGACGTTGGCGGGATCATCGAGCGGGTGCTCGGGCGGAATGCGCCGGGCTCCAGGCGCGGGGAGACGATGGCAGGCGCGGGTGTGTTGGTGGATGAAGCGTGGGAGCCGCTGAATCTGGTCTCGCGCAAGCCGGTTTACATTCCGGATTGGGACACGCCGCGCGTCCGCCTCACCCCGGCGCACACGGCGTTCACGAAGATCGCCGAGGGGTGCAACCATCCGTGCAGCTTTTGTGTGATCCCGCAGATGCGCGGGCGGCATCGTTCACGGACGATCGAGAGCGTGGTGGCCGAAGTGCGCGGGCTGGTGGCGGAAGGCGTGAAGGAGATCAATCTCATCAGCCAGGACACGACCTATTACGGCATGGATTTGTGGGAGGAAAAAGCCGGCCCGCGCCAGAAAGTGGATCCGAGCCGCGGCGTCACGCTCGTGCATTTGCTGCGCGAGCTGGACAAGATCGAGGGCGATTTCTGGGTGCGGCTGCTTTACACGCATCCGGCGCACTGGAGCGAAGAACTGATCGAGTGCATCGCCTCCACGCAGCACGTCGCCCGCTACGTGGACATGCCGCTCCAGCACATCCATCCGCGGATGCTCGAGGTCATGCGCCGCGAGACAACGAGCGAGCATATCGTGGATCTCGTCGCGCGGATCCGCGCAGGCATCCCGGGCATCGCCATTCGCACGACATTCATCGCCGGCTTTCCCGGCGAGACGGACGAGGAATTCCAATACCTCCTCGATTTTATCGCGCGTACGCGGTTCGAGCGGCTGGGCGTCTTCACCTACTCGCAGGAGGAAGGCTCACGGGCGGGGAAGATGGAAGGCCAGCTCGATGCGAAGACAAAGCAGCGGCGTTACAAAATGGCCATGCAGCTCCAGCAACGCATCGCCCGCGAGATCAGCGAGGCCCAGATCGGAAAATCCATCCGCGCGCTTGTGGACCAGCCGCTCGTCGCCCGCGGCGAATCGGACGCCCCGGACATTGACGGGCGCATCCTTTTGAAAAAGGCCGCGCCGGTGGGCGAGTTTGTGAACGTCCGAATCACCGGCACGCAGGTCTATGACCTCGTGGGTGAGGTGGTGTAGGGAGTGGATGGCGGCGCGGCGCGAGGTTCGCTGATAGGCGGGCCAAGTGGTACACCACGAGAAGCGCGGCGGGGGCGCCGCGGATATCCCGATGTATCGGGACGACGAGGGCGTCGCAGCCACACTTGCGACGAGGGCGTCGCAGCCACACTTGCGACGAGGGCGTCGCAGCCACGGGGGCGTCGCGCCCGCCGCCTCCGACTGCCTCGTTCCGGCTTCGGCTTTTGCATGCCCGCCTGTCGTGCTATTCTTCGACACACCATGCGAAGAGTACTCATCGTCCTTGCACTCACCGGTACCGCCGCCGCCGCGCCCGTGGACACGGTCAACTTCACCGAGATAAATTACATCACGAACTTTTCGTCGCTTGGTTCGGGCACGGGGATCGAGTGGGCGCCGGATGGCTCGGGGCGCCTCTTCGTGCCGCGCAAGACGGGCGAAGTGCGAATCGTGCAGCACAATCACGCGACAGCCGGCGGGATGCTCGTGGCGACGCCGTGGGCGACGATTTCACCCCTTCACACCAACGGCGAATCCGGGGTCATCGGCATGTGCTTCGATCCGAACTTCCTCAACAACCGGTATGTTTACTTTTTCGTCACGGTGAGCGCGTCGGAGCAGCAGATCATCCGCTACACCGATGACCCCGGGTCGAACACCGGCGGCGGAAAAACCACGATTGTCGCGGGCCTGCCCACGCTCGGGAGCAACCATAATGGCGGCGCGGTGGCCATCGGGCCGGACGGGCGTCTTTACTGGGCCATCGGCGACAACACGGTGAACGCAAACACCGACGGCAACCTCACATCGCTCGCGGCGAAGGTCGGCCGGGCGAACCGTTTCACCGGCGCGGCGCTCAATGACAATCCGTTCTTCGACGGGGCGGGAACGAATGCGGACCACATCTGGGCCCGCGGTTTTCGCAATCCGTACACGATGACATTCCAGCCGGGCCGCGGCCGGCTGTGGCTGAATGTCGTCGGCAGCAGCTACGGCGGTGGAACGCAACCGCCCGGCATGCCGGGTTTCGAGCAGGTGTTCATCGTCGGGCGCGGCGACCACGGCGGCTGGAACGACTACGAAAACACCCAGGTTCCCGGCTTCCTCCCGCCGGTCATCGCATATCGAACGGGCGGCACGATGAGCGCGGGCATCGCCGCGGATGGCGCGCAGCGGGCCGCTGGCGTCGTCACGTTTACCACGACCTCGTGGCATCCGTTTCGCGCTGGCGCGAAAGTGACCATCAGCGGCGTGGGTGACACCTCTTTCAATGGCTCGCATTATGTCGTCGCGAGGCTCGGCGACATGCAGTTCACCGTCGCCCAGGCAGCGCCCGACGCGGAGAGCGGCGGCGGCTCGGCGACAACGCTGCAGATCGGGAGTTTCACACCGCCATCGAGCGGGGGTGCGGCAGTCACCGGCGGGTGTTTTTACGACAGCACCGCATGGCCCGCGGCCTATCACGGGAATTTTTTCGCGGGGGATACCGTTTCGGGCACGACATTCCGCGCCACGCTGGATGTGACGGGTGCGGTCCCCACGAGCGTGGATCTCTTTTCCACCACCACGAATTTTCAGCAGGTGGACACGGCTGTCGGGCCTGATGGCGCGTTGTATTTCCTCGGTTATGGCAACGGACAGATCCGGCGGACGAGCCACAATTCGGCGGCGCAGAACCTCATCGTGCAGCCGACGGCATTCAACGTGGTGGAGGGCGGCAATGCGCTGTTCCTTGTGCGGCTGGCGCAAGCTCCCGGCGCGGATGTTTCCGTCACCGTCGCGAAGCTCGGCGGCGATGCGGACCTCTCCGGCGGCGCGACGCTCACTTTTACCGGTGGCAACTGGCAGCAGCCCCAGGCGGTCGTCATTTCCGCGGCGGAAGATGCCGACCTCACGAATGACAGCGCCACCTTTCGCGTCACCTCGCCCGGTCTCACGGGGTATGACGTGCAGGTGAATGGAATAGACAACGACGAGCCCGCGCTTGTGCTCTCACAGTCGAACCTCGCCATTACCGAAGGCGGAAGCGGCACGTTCACAGTCAACCTCGCCGCCGCCCCAGCCGCGCCGGTGACGGTCAATGTCACGCGCGCCTCCGGAGATGCGGACATCAGCGTCTCCGCCGGTGCGGTGCTCAGTTTCAACGCGGGGAATTTCTCCACGCCGCAGATGGTGACCATCGCCGCCGCCGAGGATGCGGACACCATGCCGGACAGCGCGGTGATTTCCGTCACGCTCGCCGGGGAGCCTGTGCGCATCCTCGCCGTCACCGCAACGGACAACGAACTCGTCCCGCCTGCGTTCACCTCGTCTCCCGTGCTCGCCGGTGTGCTCGGCCAGCCCTACAGCTACGACGCCGATGCGACCGGGAATCCCGCCCCGGCCTATTCATTCCAGACCGCACCCGCGGGAATGAGCATCAACAACACGACCGGTCTCATCTCGTGGACCCCGTCGGCAACTGGCAGTTTCGCGGTCGCCGTGCGCGCGAGCGGAAGCGGCTCCCCGGCCACCCAGTCCTTCACCATTGTCATCAGCGCCGACATGCCTCCGGTGGCATCCATCACCAGCCCCGCGCCCGGCGCGGTCATCGGCGGAGCATCGGCGGAATTTTTCGGCGATGGCAGCGACGACGCGGGCACGATCAAGGCCGAGTTCTTCGTGGACGGGGTGCTGCGCCACACCGACGTGAACAGCCACGGCCACTACCACATCGGCGGCACGCACGGGCTCTTCGACACCACGCTCCACAACAACGGTCCGCATATTCTGCGCATGCGCGTCTCCGATACCATCGGCCAGACGGGTGAGCAGGAAATTCCGATCCTCATCGGGAATGGCGCCGCTGCGTGGCGAGCCGAAAAATTCACCCCAGCCGAGCAGGCCAGCCCGCTCGTGAGCGGCGATCTCGCCGACCCCGAAGGCGACGGGATTCCGAACCTTTTTGAATACCTCTTCGACACACCGCCAAAAGCCAGCGCCCAGCCCCGCCACCCCGTCGCCCGCATTGAGGGCGGCTATCTTGTCTTTGAATTTGTGCGCGCCAAGTGGGCCGCCGATCTCACGCTGCGCGTCGAAGCGAGCAGCGACCTCGTGAACTGGGTGCAGATAGACCCGCTGCTTCCCGCCAACCAGACGGGCGCGCTTGAAGATACGCCCGCGCCCGGCCTTCAGACCCTCACTGTGCGCGACGTCGTCCCGCAACCCGCCGTGCGCTTCATGCGCCTCCGGGCGTCGCGTCAGTGACGCGGATTGCTCCCGGGCCTTCTTCCGTCACGCCAGCTTGTAGCGGCCTGGCATTTTCACCTCGGGCTTGGGAACGGGGGAGTCCAGCGTGGCTTTGTCCACGTCGAGCGGCGCGAGATTTTCCTGTGACTCCACGACCTCGTCCCACGTCACCGTGCGGCCTGTGTAGGCGCTGATGCGGCCCATGATGGCGAGGAGCGAACTGTGCGCGAGCTGATTGCCCATGTTCACGGGTTTGCCTGCGCGGATGCTGGCGATGAGTTCCTTGTGCTCCTCGACGTACATGAGGTTCTTCTCGCCGGCGGTGCCGCCTGGGCCTCCGTTTTTCTCGTAGTACCAGCGCTCGCCGTCGGCGCGTTCGAGGACGTGGAGGGGCTTGAAACCGCTGACCTGGCCGGTGCCGGTCGCACCGATGATGTAGTCGCTGTTTTCGTTCGAGCAGCCGCCCTGCTGGCGGGCGAAGATGAACCCGCGTCCGCCATTGGGGTACTCGTACATCACCCCGTAATGATCGTACGAGTCGCCGAATTCCGGCTCAATGCGCTGCTGGCGTCCGCCGAGCGCGGTGCATTTGACGGGCGGCACGTCCTTGAAGGCCCAGCTCATCTTGTCCACGGAATGGACGGCCTGCTCGACAAGATGATCGCCGCTGAGCCAGGTGTGGTAGATCCAGTTGCGGAGCTGGTATTGTAGCTCGCTCCACTTGGGATCGCGCTCCTTCGGCGCCCACGGGCTGCTCGTGAGGTAGGTGCCGTAGTAGGCGCGCACGTCGCCGATGTAGCCCTCGTGCAATTTCTTCCACGTCGCGCGCTCGGCGTAATTGTAGCGCCAGCAAAAGCCGGTCTGGATCGCGAGGTTCTTCTCGCGGGCCTTCTTCACGGCCTCAAGCGCGTGCCGGATGGCGGTCGGGTCAACGCCCAGGGGCTTCTCGCAAAAGACGTGTTTGCCCGCATTGATCGCCTTGTGAAGGTGCGCCGGGCGGAAGCCGGGAGGCGTGGTGAGAAGGACGATGTCAATGTCCGCCGCGAGCACCCTGTCAATGGCGTCGAAGCCGATGAACTTGTTCTTTTCCTCGACGGCGACCTGGCCGGGCTTGGCTGTCTTAATGTTCGTGTAACTGGCCGCAAGTTTGTCCTCGTGGACGTCGCCCATCGCGACGAGCACGATGCTGGAGTCCGCGTTCATCGAGTCGGTGAGCGCGCCGGAACCGCGTCCGCCGCAGCCGACGATGCCGATGCGGATGGCATTTGCGGCCTGTGCGTTGACGACGTGCGGGAAGCCGGAAACGAGCGCGGCGCCGGCGAGGCCCGCGGTGCCACGGCGGAGGAATGAACGGCGGGTGACTGGATTGGTGGTGTTTGTCATGATCGGCATGTTGGAAAGGGCGACGAAGCTAGCGGCGGCGTGCCGCAAGTCCAGCGCACGGATTTTTGCGGAGGTTGAAAGCCGCAAGGGTGGGGGATTCTTTGCGAAAAAGTGCTACCTCACCGGGCTACAGCCCGGCCTTGTCGGACCAGAACACGGAGTTCACCAGCCGGGCGCTCGTGGCGCGGAGGCGCTGGGACATCTCGCGCATGAGCGCGCAGGCGATTTTGCAGCCGGCCCGCGGATGCTCGTCGAGGAATGTGCGGAACCGCTCGTACTCGATGACGCCCAGATGCGTCCGCTTCATCGTGTAGATGCTCGCGGTGGCGACGCCGGGATCGAAAAGATTGATCTCGCCGAAGAACGAGCCGGTGCCCAGGCGGGCGAGCAGCATCTCGCGGGTGTTCGCCCGGCGGCGGACATGCACCACGCCGTCGGCAACGATGTAAAACGCCGTGGGCGCGACGCCCTCCTCGATGATGCGTTCGCCGGGCTTGCAGTCGCGGGTGACAATGAGCGCGGTGAAGGCCTCCAGTTCCTCATCGGTGAGTTCGCGGAGAAAGGTGATGGCGCGGAGCGAGTCGTTTTCCATGCGAATGGTGAGATTGCGGCGGCGTATGCGTGGCGGAAAGGGAAAAGTTCCGGCCCCTGCCGTCGCGGGCGTGATCGAATCCGCGTCCAAACCGTGCCGGGCGGCAAGGTTGCGGGGGATTCGGAGGGCCGCCGCCATTTGCACGGGCGCGAATGGCGCACGGACACTGGGAGGACTCCGCACGATTCGCACCGTCATCACCCCATTTTCCTGACACCAATTTTCCTGACATACCCCGGTGCAATCGCCTGCTGAGGGAGGCGGGTGTCAGGAAAATTGGTGTCAGGAAAATTGTGGGTATCGCGCGGCCGGAAGCTGCCGAAGTCCCTGCCCGAGTTTGGTTCGGAAATATAGTTCCGGCCCCTGCCGTCGCGGGCGTGATCGAATCCGCGTCCAAACCGTGCCGGGCGACAACTTGTGCGGCAAGGTTGCGGGGAATTCGGAGAGCCGCCGCCATTTGCACGGGCGCGAATGGCGCACGGACAATGGGAGGACTCCGCACGATTCGCACCGTCATCATTCCATTTTCCTGACACCAATTTTCCTGACATACCCCGGTGCAATCGCCTGCTGCGGGAGGCGGGTGTCAGGAAAATTGGTGTCAGGAAAATTGTGGGGATCGCGCGGCCGGAAGCTGCCGAGGTCCCTGCCCGAGTTTGGGTCGGAAATATATCACGTCCCGCCGCAGGTTATTTCGCCTTTGCCCAACTGTCCTTGAGCGTGATCGTGCGGTTGAAGACGGGCGCGCCAGGCTTCGTGTCCGGGTCGAGGGTAAAGTAACCGAGCCGCTCGAACTGGTAGCGTTCCTCCGCGGTGGCGCCGGCGAGCGATGGCTCCAGCCTGGCGCGGACGATTTCCAGCGAGGCAGGGTTCAGCACCGTCTTGAAATCCCGGCCTTCCGCCTCCGGCTCCGCCTCGGTGAAGAGCCGGTCGTAGAGCCGCACTTCCGCCTCGATCGCGTGCGCGGCGCTGACCCAATGGATCGTGCCTTTCACCTTGCGCCCGGTATTCGGGCCGCCGCTCCAGCTCTCGAGGTCGGCGGTGCAGCGGATTTCCACGATGGCCCCCGCCGCGTCCTTCACCACCTCGTCGCACTTGATAATGCCCGCGTACTTCAGCCGCACCTCGCCGCCGGGCTTGAGCCGGAAAAATTTCGGCGGCGGCGCCTCCGTGAAATCCTCCGCGTCAATCCACAGCTCGCGCGTGAACGGCACCTCGCGCGTCCCCCCGTTCTCGATCGTGGGATTGTTTGCCGCGACGCACATCTGCGTCTTCCCCGCGGGGAAATTCGTGAGCACGACCTTCACCGGGCGCAGCACGGCCAGCCGCCGCAGCGCGCGAGTGTTCAGATCCTCGCGGATCGCATGCTCGAGGACGGCGATGTCCGTGAGGCTTTTGTATTTCGTCACGCCCACGCCGATGGCGAATGCCCGCAGCGCGCTCGCGGGCACGCCGCGCCGCCGGATGCCCGCGATGCTCGGCATGCGCGGATCATCCCATCCGTTCACGATGCCCTCCCCGACGAACTGGATCATCTTCCGCTTCGAGAGCACCATGTGGCTGGGGATCAGCTTGGCGAATTCATACTGGTGCGGCCGCGGCTGCTTCACCGGCAGGTTGTCGAGGATCCAGTCGTAGAGCGGCCTGTGGACT